>JBGTDR010000117.1:0-10557 GCA_041748215.1 Chthoniobacterales bacterium | reverse complement strand
CGAGCGCCACACCGGCTCCGGCGGAGCCGACCAAAGCACCGGTCGACATGTATTCGCTCGATTACGACGAAAACACCGACCAGTTCTACGTCATCGGCACCAAGCAGGGGTACGAGGGACCGGTTTTTTCGGTTTACGACGATGGCAAGTCAGAGTCCGTTGGGGCGCTCAAGAACGGCCACGAGCATGGTTACTGGATCGAATATTACGAAAACGGCAACAAAATGACCGAGGGCGTCTACAACGAAGGACGCGAAGAGGGTTATTGGAAATACTGGCACGAAAACGGCACCGTCGAGTCCGAGGGGGCCTACAAGAACGGTGCGGCTGTCGGTCCGTGGTATAACTTTTTCGAGAGCGGCAAAATCGACTCCCAAGGCGTTTACACCGACGGACTCATGGACGGGGAATGGAAATTCTTCGACGAAGAAACCGGCCAGCCGGTCGCCATCACTTACGAAAAAGGCCTCGAAATCAAGTAGCAGGCGGTATCCGCCTTCCGTGCGACCACCCAGCGCAGTCGCGTGGCCAGCATCCGTAGCGTTTCCGTATCGCCAGCCGATGCTGCCCGCCACCTTAACGTCGTGATTTTCGTAATCCTGCATCACGCCTGCCGCACCGCGCCGCCCCAGCGCGGCCGGCATTTCGCCCCGCGCGGCCGGCGAGTTGTCGTCACTCTCGCACTTCTTGCGGCACTGATCGCACCGCTCACGTCGTGGGCCCAAACCCCGGAAGAACCCAATTGGTCCCAGCCCGCGGCGGGCGCAGTCACCCTCGAAGAAGAACTCGCTGACGAAACACGACCCGCCGCCGAACCATCCGCCACTGGCGACTCGTTACCCGCTCCCAACTCACCGCCCCCCGCTTCCGGATCACCGGCTACCACCGCCAACCCGCCACCTGTCACCAGTGACCCGCCACCAGCCACCAGCAACGAGGAACCACTAACGAACGAAGAGCCAGGAACGACCAACCAGGAACCACCACCCGCTACCGACCCGCCACCCGCCACCCGCGACTTGCCACCCGCCACTCCCGAAGTCCCCCCGATCGCGCCGCTCGACGATTTTGCGTTCGACGAGGTTGAGGAGCCTTTGCCGGACGACATGGGGGTGCCGTCCGACGGCGGATTTTTCCTGCCGGATCTCACCAATCCTGCTGATCCCTTTTTTCAGCTCGAGGGTTTGCACCTGCGCCTCGGCGAACTGCATCTCCGCCTCCTGCCAGCGGTCGGCACGTCCTACAACGACAACATTTTTGCCAGCAACCAGGATCGGGTCGCGGATATCATCTCGACGTTTTCCCCCGCACTCGCAGCCGGCATCGGCGATTACGAAGTGCGCGAGCAAAATTATTTCACCCTTGTTTACACGCCGCAGTTCCAGTTTTTCGCCGAAAATACCACCCAGAATACCACCAACGAATTCCTCACGTTCGACGGCCAGTATTCGTTTTCGCGTCTCGTCACCGGCGTGACGTTTACTTATCAGCGGACCAGTGACCCGGTGCCCGACCAGGTCGGCCGCAACGAATACACGACGTTCAACTTCCGTTGGGACAATTCCTACGCGCTCGCGTCGAAGACGTTTCTCGAGCTCGGCCTCAACGGCCAGTACCAGAGTTATTCATTCAGCATCGATTACACCACGGTCTCGGCCGACCTGCGACTCGCTTACCAGTTCAGCGAAAAACTGCGGCTCAGCCTCGGCCCCAGCGCCGGCATCACCTACGTCGAAAATGGCGAAGAACAACCGTTCCAGGCCGTCAACCTCGGCTTCGAATACGATACGCTCAAAAAGTTCCGCATCCGGGGCGACGTCGGCATCCAGGCCCGCCAGTTCACTGAGACCGATATTTCCGGTGACAGCAACATCGTCACTCCGACGTTCACCATCGGCGCCACCTACCTCATCAAAGTCGACTCGTCAGTTGACCTCGCGTTCTCCCGCACGATCGGAAATTCCGGCTTCTCATCCGGCCAGAGCCAGATCACCAATACGATCAACCTCTCGTACACCCAGCGCGTCCTGACCCGCTTCCGCCTCGGTTTCACGGTCAATTACCAGATCCTCCAGTATCAGGGATTTGGCACCCAGGATCGCAATGACGCATTCCTCAACGTCCAGCCGTCCATCGCCTACCTCTTCTGGCGCGACCGCTGCAGCGTGACATTTTACGTCGCCCGCCAGCAGCGTTATTCCGAACTCGAATTCCTCAACTACAACGCCAACAGCGCCGGCACGAGCTTCTCGATCGAGTTCTGAATCGATCAGACGTCCCGATCCCCAGCATTCATGCCTTTTCCGTTGTATCCGACCACCGAGCGAATCATTCGACCGTTGAGTCCGACCGAGCTTTCGGTGGCCGATCAACCGATGTTTCGTTATCCTTCCCAACCTGTCGAATGATCCGCTCGCGAGCCAAAGGTCTGTATCATGCGCACGCGATCTCCCTGTGTCTCGCGCTCACCGCGTCGTTTTGGATCTACATCGGAATCCTCGCGTCAATTTATTTCGGAGAGGAGGATCTCAATCCCGAGCGTTACGTCGCCTATTGGTTTATCGCTCTGCTTGGTCTGTTGCTCGAGATCGTGCTCAATGACGAACAGGATCTCAGCCTCTTCACCACGGATATCTTCGGAGAATTGCGCACGGCCGGTCGGCAAACCCTCTACGTCGCTGGAGCGCTCACGTTCACCCTCCTGCTCACCAAAGACCGCGGCATCTCCCGCCTCTTCCTTTTTACCTACCTGCCCATCCTCTGGTTTGCTCTCTGCCTGGCCGGCCGGTTCGTCCCGCGATTCCTGTCGCGACTTTTTTTCGGAGGTCAGCACATCAGTTCCGCCCTGCTCATCGGCCCGGCCAACCGGGTCGAAAAAATCACCCACTGGCTCGATTGCATGAAATCATTCGGCCTGCACGTCGTGGGCCTTGTGACCAACGACCCCAAACCCGACGTCGCCCGGCCTCTTCCCGTCATCGGCCGCATCGATGACCTGCCCGCCATTCTGGAAACGGTCGCGGTGCAAACGGTCATCCTGCTTGAAATTCCCGAGGACACTCGCACGCTCGCCTTGCTCGTCGAACAAACCGAACGTGTCGGCGTCCGCCTGGTCACCGTCAACAGCATCGCCGAACATTACCGGCACGCGCTGCACTACTTCCACCAGTACGGGACCGATTTTATCACGATCCGCGAAGAGCCGCTGGAAGACCCCGTTTCCCGACTCGGAAAACGCATTGTCGATATCGCGATTTCGCTGCCCGTTGTTTTGTTCATACTACCCGTCCTCTACGTGATCGTTTTTCTCGTTCAACGCCTCCAGTCCCCGGGTCCCGTTTTTTTTCGTCAGCGCCGCGCCGGCGTGCAAAATCGCCCGTTCGAAATCATCAAATTTCGGACAATGTGCCGGGACAATGATGACGCCACCCGCCAGGCGACCTCGGACGATGATCGCATTTACCCCTTGGGACGTCTGCTTCGGCGCACCAGCCTCGACGAATTCCCTCAATTCATCAACGTGCTCCGCGGCGACATGAGCGTCGTCGGTCCCCGCCCCCACATGGTGGAACACAATCGCCGGTTCGCCGAAGTCATGGCCTCGTACCATGTCCGTTCCTACGTCAAACCTGGGGTCACCGGCCTCGCACAGGTCCGCGGATTCCGGGGCGAAGCCCGTTCGCAGGAAGACATCTCCCGCCGCGTCGAATGCGACATCGAATACATCGAACGCTGGTCCATCCTGCTCGACATTTTCATCATCCTCCGCACCGCCTGGCAGCTCATCTTCCCTCCCAAGTCCGCCTACTGACCGCGCTAAATCCGGGCAAAAAAAAGCCCGCAAATCGCGGGACGCGCCCCACCCTGTCGGGCGGGAGTTGAAGCGGAAGAAGTGGCGGGTTACGGGTAGCGGGTAGCGGGTGGCCGCCACTGTTTAAGGACGAAGTTTAAGTTGAAGTGCCCGGGGTCGTAGCGGGTGCGGTCGTTCGGCTTAAACTTAAACTCCCCAACTTTAACCGGCGCTCAGCGCTTACCGCAGTGCGTGTCAGGGATTTACGACAAGCTTCACCGCTCTCGCAAGGTCTCGCTGGCGCTCGTCGAATGTCAGAAAATTGTCGATCCGGGCGAGTAAGGATGCCGCGATGTGAAGCGTGTCCGCCGAGCGGCTTCCGATGTCTTCTGCATATAACGAGCTCAATTCTTCGGCTTTGCGCAAGGCCTCCGTCCACGGCAGGGGAAGATGCACGAACAATCCATTCTCAAGATTTGACTCGATCTGACGAATTGCCATCGCTCGCTCATTCCGCTCGATATCCTTCCGAAAAACGCGCAGTCGCAATCCATTGCGAACTTCCAGTCGGTGAAGAGGATTGAATACCAACGTCGTCGGAAATTTCCCCATAAAGCGCACCGCGCGCTCCGTGTTTGCATCCTCCACGAGGAGAGAAAGAAAGAAGGAAGAATCTGCGTAGGCGCCCGGAGAAATATGAGTCACAAACGACCTCGCATCTCGTCGTAAAATGACTGGGTCTCGACCTCTGTGAGTTTCCGACTGGACGGAATCGGAGGATGCGCTTTCAACCATGCTTTCCAGTCCGGCACCTGCGTGTGAGCCGTTTGCACCGGAGTCAGCGTCGCAAAAATGGAACCATTGCGTGTGATCGTCACCTGCTCGCCATCTTCAATCCACTTTGCAACATCGGCGAATCGATTGCGGAGATCGCGCACGGTGGCAGTCCTCGTCTCCTGTCGATCCGCTGTTTTCATGTGATACAACTTCGTATCACGCCCGAACGTCCCTGTCAATCCGCCCACCCCGCCTGATTCGGCGGGAGTTGAAGCGGGCAGGTCGAAGTTGAAGGAGTGTCTCGTTCCGGGTCGCGAGTTACGGGTCGCGGGTGTGTATTTCCGGTCTCGCCACCCGCCACTCGCCACGCACCATCAGGGTTCTTCGATGAGCAGTTCGTTGGGGAAGCTCTTAAAATCGCCTCCATTCAACGTGAGAATCCTGGAGGCACCGGACTTGAGTGCGGCTCGAGCGTGCAGAAAATCGTGAATGAGCCCGCCCCGCACGCCGCAGCGTTGGCATTGATTGAGAACAGCAAGCGTTTCGCTGGAATCAAAATCGACAAAGTCGAGTTCAGCGGCGAGTTCTGAAATCAACTTACTGGCCTCGTCAGGCAGACAGCGAAACCCGAGCCGTCCCCCCGTGAGGGTGGAAAAAACTTCCGCAAGCGCGTGTGGTCGCGTGACACTCCTCTCGTCCCGGAGGCGATCCCGCACCTTGACTTCCTGCAAGGCTGTCACCAAGGCGGAGGCGTCCCAATAAGTTATCATCGACCGTCACGATCCGCCCGAATCGCACTGGCAATCAACTCCCGCGAACCACCTGGCGGCAACATCCATCGCCCGTCGACCTCAACCGCATTCACAACCGGGACGTTTGCTGGCTTCACCAGACGAAAAGTGACGGATTCCGCATCGTGGGTCTCCTTCACCAGGATATCACCCGGTTGAAATGGAAGGGGGAAAATGCCCCGCCGTCGTGCATCCAGTTTTGTCACGCTTTCCATAATGGGATTTTCCCACATCTCGTTTCGCTCGTCAATTATTCGCCAAGCCCGCACCGCCCACATGGGCGGCATTTCCCTTCAACTTCAACTCCCCAACTTCAACTGGCGCTCCGCGTTAAGCGTTAAGCGTTAAGCGTTAAGCGTTAAGCGTTAAGCGTTAAGCGTTGGGAGTTGGGAGTTGGGAGTTGGGAGTTGGATGTTGGATGTTGGATGTTGGATGTTGGATGTTGGATGTTGGATGTTCGCGCGCAAGCGCGCTATTCCGGCGCCATCATGTCGAGATCGACCAATTCCAGCCGCGAATCCGTGGTGAATCCGCTGATAATGACCGGTGTGTCGCCAAAATGCACCTGCACTTCACTGCCGTCATCGACGGATTGAGTTGGCACGCCGACCGCCCGGCCCGATCCGACGGGTTCGACACGCACCGTGCGCACCCGGCGCTGATCCCGGATCACAACGTTCCACTGTTCGGACGGCCGCAAACACCAGATCGCCCAGGCCACCGAACCGTCGCGCAACGTGAGCCGCAGCGTTTCGACGTCACCGTCCCAGTCATTGGCCATCCGCTCCACGCGTGTCGTCCGGCGGAGCCAGCGGGCCACGTCCGCAAATGCGAAATACGACGGTTTTGGGGCGCCGCCGGAAAAGATCATGCCAAAGTGCATTTCCCGGTCGTTCGATGAAGTATCGCCGTCGCGCTGATTGTAAACCCAGACGCCGCGCACGCGTGGATTCGCCCGCAGGAGCAGGATCGCGCGGGCGAGGTATTTTGCCTGCTCCTCCAGCGTCACGCCGTCGCCGCCATCGTGGGTTGGCCAGCCGATTTCGGAGACGTAGAGCGGCACCTCGTTTCCGCCCGGCACGGCCGCGAGCAAATCTTCCAATTCCCGCGTGAGCCCCATCACGCCGATTTCCGGCAAGGGACCCTCGTAGTCCATCCAGTAACAGTACGGATGGTAGGAAACCGCGTCCAAATGATCCAGCATGCCGGCCGCCAGCGCCGATTTGGTCCAGTCGTCCGTGCGGCCGATGCCCGCCATCGATCCGCCGAGCACGATGGCATCCGGATGGATCGCTTTGATCGCCGGATACGTTTTCGCCAGCAGCCGCACGTAATCATCCGGCTGGCCTTTGCCAAACTCCGACGGCACACCGATACCGAGATTCCACTCGTTCCAAACCTCCCAGATCGGGACCTGTGGCAACGCCCGTACCGAAAATTCAGCGTAACGCACAAACGCCGCCTGGTCCGCCTCTGTTACCGGATAAGCAAAACCGCCGTGCTGCGGATGACCGTAACAAAGAATCACCGCCGGCGTGAGCCCCAACCCGATGGCCTGGTCAAGATCCGAGCGCCAGACTGCCGGAATGCCCATCGACCCGTCCGAAGCCTCCACCGCCGGCCAATGAAGATCCGGGCGCACCGCATTCGACCCCATCAGCCGCCCCTGACGTGTCGCCCCAGGCGAAATGTCCGCCCCCGCAATGCCCAGCAAAAATTCCGGCTCCGACGCGACATCCCGCCGCTCACAAGCCACCAACCCGAGAAAAATCAAGCCAACAAAACACCGCAGGGGTTTCGTAGTTTGAAACAGCTTGAAATTCATAAGCACGGCGTCAGCACAGCGAAACGTCGATGACTTTAACAGGGATGGAAGGGATGGAAGGGATGAAAGGGATGGCAAGCGAAGATGAGAGGATGAGGAGTGTGCCGTGGTTGCGGGTGGCGGGTGGACGCCCCAGTTTAAGTTTGCAAGTTGAAGTGGAAGCGACCGGAGTAGCGGGTGGCGAGTAGCGGGTGAAGAGTTGCCCGGCGTAAACTTCAACTCCCCAACTTCAACTCGCGCCGCGCGCAAGCGTTCAGCGTTCAGCGTTGGGCGTTCGATGTTGGGCGTTGGAAGTTCAAGGCTCCGCCTCTCCCGCTTCAACTCGCGCGGTGCGCGTCACAGCCCCTCCTGCACAAGGCATAAACCAGGAATTTCTAGCATGTGACGGTCACGGTGCACCAAAACCGCATCGCTCGCCTGCGCGCAGGAGGCAATCAGAGCATCTGCGAGTGGCAGGCGATTCGGCGTCAGGCAGCCAATCTCGAAGGCCTGAAGACTGACCGTCCGATCAACCGACACAACCGCGTCGCACAGGAAAAGGTAGTCATCGACGACGTGAACGACTTCTGCCGACGTCATTCCCAAATCCCTCAGTCGCCGGGCGAATTCGGCGACGCTCACACTCGAGATTGCGAGCCAGTTTTGCGCACCATTAAAAATCTCCTGGACGCGCTGCCACCCCGCCTCCTTCCGGTAGTGCGCCAGTAAGGCAGAAGTGTCCAACAGGTATCTCACGACCGTCAATCTTCCTTGATACGCTCTGCGATCAATTCTTCGACGGCCAGCCGATCAGGAGAAATTTTGCTGCCCGCTCCACACAATCTCCGTGCCAAAGCCGCACGGTCCGGAATCACTCTCACGCGAATCTCATCCTCTCCCTCTCCAATTGCCCACTCGAAACGGTATCCTGGCTGAATCCCAAATTTCCGCCCTACCTCAGCAGGTATGGTAACCATGTTTTTCTGGGTAACCGTCGTGATCATGGAGAATCTTTAAACCATGACGCTTGAAAAACAAGGAGCGTAACGGGTGGCGGGTAGAAGAACTCGTTACGGGTAACGAGTTTCGGGTCGCGGGTGGACGCCCCAGTTTAAGTTGTTCTTGGTTCCTCGTTCCTGGTTCCTCGTTAAATGTTAAGCGTTAGGCGTTCAGCGTTACTGGCGTTTCCGCTCGCCACCCGCCACCCGCCACCCGCCACTCATTTCATCGTTAAGCGTTGGGCGTTGGGCGTTGGGCGTTGGACGTTCGAAGTTGGAAGTTCGAGGCTCCGCCTCGCCCGCTTGAACTTAAATTGCCTCGCTCGCTCCCGCTCGTCTCGCCCTTCGGGCTGCTGCAGAGCCGAATCAGGCTGCCCCAATTGCGCCACCGCGCAGTTCGGTGCTCAGCAGCTTAAACTGGCGCGCCCAATCGCGCCTCCATAAATGACACCATCTTTGCGAGGAAAGCAGCTTCCGAGAACTGGCCCGCATGATCCCGGATGCGGTGGACGTCCCACGGGATCGATTCACAACGCCGGATCGCGGCGCGAAGCGCTTCGAGGTCCGGTTCACCAAAAAAAACACCGGTTTCACCGTCGATCACCGTCTCGAGCGCGCCGCCGCGCCCAAATGCGATCACCGGTTTGCCGTTGGCCTGCGCTTCCACGGGCGAAATGCCAAAGTCTTCCTCCCCGGGGAAGATGAGCGCGCGGCAGCGGGACAGTTCCGCGCGCAACGTGGGTTCGTCCACACGACCGAGGAATTGCACGTTGCGGCCTGCCAGGCTCTCCAAGCGCACCCGGTCCGTGCCTTCTCCAATGATGCGGAGGTTCCGGTCCAGCCCGTCGAATGCCCGGATCGCAAGATCGAGGTTTTTGTAACCGATCAATCGCGCCACGATCAGGTACGAGCCGTCATGCGTCGCGGTCGGTGCAAACGCTTCGACGTTCACCGGCGGATGTATCACCGTGGCATCCCGCCCGTAAATCCGGCGGATCCGCTCCCGCACGTTTTCCGAATTGGCCACCAAATGATCCATCCTCAGCGCGGCCGCCCGGTCCACCCGGCGCAAAACTGGCAACAGCACGCGCAGCAATCGATTCACCCACCCGCTGCGCACCTCCGCGTTCACGTACGTATCCGTATCCCACAAAAACCGCGTGGGATTGTGGCAGTAGCAAAATGACGTCATCCCCGCGGGCGGCCGCACGCACTTGGCAAACGTGCTTGCGCTGATCCATACCGCCCGGCGCGCTGGCAGGCGCAATGACGCGAACGCCGCCGGATACAGCGGAAACAGCTTCTTGAAATGACGATGCGCGCCCGGCACCCGATCCAGCCAGGTGTTATGAATCTCCGCGTCGCGGAATTCGGGAAACAACCCAGCCCGATCCGTGGCACTCGTGTAGATCGGCGCACCCGGAAACGCCTTCACCATCGTTGCCACCACCCGCTCCGCCCCACCCATCTGGATCAGGTAATCGTGCACCAGCACCAAATCGTCAGCGTGCAGTTTCAAAGGAGGGCTTGGCAGGTTTTAGGTTTCAGGTTTCAGGTTTCAGGTTTCAGGGTGCCGTCACAGTTTATGCGGCAGGTTTTGAAGTCCAGGTTGCGGGTTACGAGTGGCGGGTAGCGGGTTAACAGGGATGAAGGGGATGAGGGGTTGGGAAGTTCCTGGTTCTTCGTTAAACGTTAGGCGTTGAGCGTTAAGAGTTCCACGCTGCGAGTTGGACAATGAATGCATCCCTTCCATCCCTCTCATCCCTGCAAAATTCGTTTAAACAGCTTCAAAGACCTCGTTCATCCGCGCTGCCGTCTTTTCCCACGTGAACATCGCCGCCCGCTCGCGGCCTTTGGCGATGATCTCGCTCCGAGCTGGCCCAGGCAATTTGGTCACCGACACCATGAGATCCGCGAGTTCCTCCGGGCGATTGGGATCGAAATACAGCGCAGCGTCTCCGCAGACCTCAGGCATTGAAGCCGCGTTGGAAACAATCGCCGGAACTCCGGCCGCCATGGCCTCCAGGGGGGGCAGGCCAAACCCCTCGTAGAACGACGGAAACACCAGCGCTTCAGCACCTTTTAACCAGGATCGCAGGGCGTCATCGTCCAACCAACCCGTGAACTGAACCCGGTCTCCCATCGTCGCTGCGAATTGTTCGACCTCAACATCCCCGGTGATGAAACCCTCCCGTTTGCCAACGATCACAAGTTGATGATCACAGTCCGCCAGAATGCGCTGAAAAGCCTGCAGGAGAACCTTAAGATTTTTGTGGGGTTTGACGTTGCCGACGTAAACAAAATACGGTCGGCCTCGGATCATGGGTTCACCCCCGCGAAACCACTCGCCATCGACACCGTTGGGGATCACCTCGACTTTTTCCCTACGCACTCCAG
>JBGTDR010000116.1:0-15289 GCA_041748215.1 Chthoniobacterales bacterium | reverse complement strand
CGGCCAGACCGCGATCGAGATCAGCGTGCCCCGCCAGGGCTCGCCCGAGGCCGACCAACGCCTCTCCTACATCGAGCTGCGCGGCCTGCACATTCGCGGCAACGGCGACACCGCCCACGCCGAATACCCCGAGGCCATCGGCACCTGGAGTCCCTTCACCAACGCCCAGGGCATCCTGATCAACGGCCGCTCCGTGCCCTTCCCCGGCACCCGCCAGCCGCGCGAGATCGTCCACCACGTGCGCGTCGCCAACAACCTCATCGAATACTGCACCGCCGACGGCATCTATGTCGAATACACCGACTGGCTGTTCATCGAAAACAACCGCCTCGAAAACAACTGCTGGACCACTCTCGCCTACGCCCCCGGCGGCCTCGGCGTCATGGGCCACTCCGATTTCGACGGCGTCGAAAACATCTACAAAATGCTCGTCTCCGGCAATCGCGTGAGCGGCAACCAGCTGAAGGTCAAAAACCGCCCATGGAACAAGCAGATGAACCCCGGCCCCAAGAACGAGTTTTTCAACGGCCACGGCATGATTTTCGACGCCAACGCCGAGTACCCCGAGCGCGGTTTCTACCGGGGCCGCACCCTCGTGCAAAACAACCTGGTCTTCAATAACGGCGCGGTCGGCATCCAGCTCTGGAGCAACCACCGCATGGATTTGATCAACAACACCGTTTATCAAAATGGCACTGTCACCCCCGGCGGCGAGATCGGTTTCGAGCGCTCACGCGACGTGCGCTTGATCAACAACATCCTCGTCGCCCTGCCCGGCCAGGTGCTCGACCGCTGGTTCACGACCCGCCCCGACGCCGGCACCAACCAGATCATCCGCGCGAACAACCTCTACTGGGACGGTGCCGAGCCACCGATCCGAGGGATAAACGACATCGTCGCAGACCCGGGTTTTGTCAACCCCGGCACCGCCGACTTCAGCCTGCGCCCCGACAGCCCCGCACGCGGCACCGGTCGCTGGGAACTGTTCACCCCCGCGCTCGACCTCGCCGGCCAGCCCCGCCCACCCGACGCTTCCCCCTCTCGCGGCGCGTTTGAGTGATTGAAAACGGATTCTCGCCCCGAGATGGGAGAGAAAGCCCACGAAGTTTCGTGCGTCGGCGATTGCGAGAAATCGAGAGGGAGCGCATTTGTCGTCCCGAATTCATCTCATCGCCTGGGCATCAATCGAGATATTGCCCGATCATTAACGAAGGCCCGTTTTCTCTCAGGTGTAGTGCAGATGGGCGGTGGCCGTCGGCGTCGGCGACGACGCGGACCCAGTGCGCGCTGAAACCGGCGGGGAACGCGTGTCGGGCGTAGCGGCGGAATTCGGAATGGGGCCCAAAAAATGGCGGCTCGGCGGGGCCGGATGAGCGACGGGACTCGGGCGGGTTCGTCGCGATGCGGGAACGACTTGTTCCGGTCCCGGATCCCGGCAGCATTCGATGGTGCTCGCAGCCGGAACATGGCAAACTCGCCTCTCATTTGCGTCGATCTCCCGCAATGGTTGACGACGACCGATTTCCTGAGAAGTGCCTATCGAAACTACGCCGTTCGATGGCGATGAGACCACGACGGCATCCCCGATTGCCATCCTGGATATTCCGCCGTGACCAGCGAAACCAAGGAACCGATGAACCGCTCCATTTGCCGCACGCCTCGTCTGACCATCACCATGACACTCCTGCCGCCGGTCCGCGGCGCGCGCCGCGGATTCTCCTCTGCTCGGCGTGACAGGTCGTCAATACCGGCGACATCGCTCACACACCGGGAGCCCTCGCATTGCTTGAGCGTTACCTCCCGTGATCCGTAATCACGCTTTGGGCCTACAACCCGCTGACCGCCAACGCGCGTCTGATTTCTTCACGAGGCGGTATTATCAATAATCTTCGGCCGGTTTGGCAATTTCCGGCAGTCGCCACTACGCATGTCGTCTCTCCAAAAGTCCGCCGGCCTGTCCTGATCGGAAAAACTCATTTGCCCGCCGCCAAAAATCCCCTTGTTCCTTAACAAAATCCCCACTCCATGAACCCCATCCGCCATCTCCTTCCCATCCTGCTTTTCGGCCTGACCGTTGCCTTCGCGGCGGAGCCCGTCCCGACCTCCGACTTCATCCGCATCGACCAATTTGGTTACCTGCCCGCGGGCGAAAAAATCGCCATCATCGCGAATCCAAAGGTCGGCTACGACGCCGAGGCCGGGCAATCCTTCGCGCCCTCCACCGGCGAAGATCAATATCAACTTCGCCGCGCCGATACCCACGAGGTTGTTTTCACCGGCACACTCACGCCGTGGAAAAACGGCGAGGTCGACCCGATTTCCGGCGATCAGGCGTGGTGGTTCGATTTTTCCAGCGTCACCGCGCCCGGTCGGTATTACGTCTACGACGTCGGCAAAAAAGTCAGTTCATTCCCATTTCCCATCGGCCCCGACGTCTACTCCGACGTTCTCCGCGTCGCGCTGCGCACGTTTTTTCATCAGCGCTCGAACTTTGATAAACCCGCCAAGTTTGCCGGCGAGAACTGGGCCGACGGCCCGTCTTTCGACGGTCCGGGCCAGGATCGGGAAGCCCGCCTCGTCACCGACCGCGACAATTCCGCCACCGCGAAGGACCTCTCCGGCGGTTGGTGGGATGCCGGCGACATGAACAAATACACCGGCAACACCTCGGACGCCGTCGTTACCCTGCTGGAAGCTTATGCCGAAAATCCCGGCGTCTTTGGCGACAACAATGTCATTCCCGAATCCGGCAACGGCATTCCGGACATCCTCGACGAGGTGAAGTGGGCGCTCGACTGGATGAAAAAGATGCAGCTCCCCGACGGCAGCTTGCTCCGCAAGATCGGCAACGCCGTGCGTCCCAGCGACGACATCAAGGCCACCTTGCCGCCCGGCACCGATCGCCGCCCGCGCTATTACATCCCCGCGTGCAGCTCTGCGACGATCAACGGGGCCGTGGCCTTCGCCAAGGGGGCTCTCGCTTTTAAACAGTTCCCGGCCCTCGCCGCCGACACCCGTGACCTCCAAGCCCGCGCCATCCGCGCGTTCGACCACTACCAAGCCAACCCGAAATTCGTCCTCACCAACCGCGACCTCCAGGGCGGCAACACCGACGAAACCGTCGATGCCCAGGAGCGCTCTGCCGTCCAGGCCGCGATTTATCTCTACATGCTGACCGGCGACAAAACCTACCGGGACTACGTCGAAAAAAACTACCTCCTGCTCACCAAGGAATTTAAGGGAGGCCGTCCCTACCAGCCCTCCGACACCGCATCGCTCACCGAGTTTTCGCGCCTGCCCGGTGTCTCGCCAAAAGTTCGCGATGACGTTCTGCGTCTCCGCCGCGAGGGTCTGGCCGACTCGCTGTTTGTCGGGCCCACCGACGTGAGTGCCTACGGCGACGGCATGCCCGTCATGTCCTACCACTGGGGCAACTTCAGCAGCCGCTCTTCCGCCGGCACGCTCAACCACGAACTCGCCACCGGGCCCATTGACCCCGATCGCGCCGACGCCTACAGCCGTCGCAGTCAGCGCATCCTCCACACCTTCCACGGCGTGAACCCGTTCAACTGGGTTTACCTCACCAACATGTATTCGTACGGCGCAAAAAAATCGATCAACCAGATCTACCACACCGCGTTTCCCGACGGATCCGACTGGGACGACGCCCTCACCTCGGCGAGGGGCGGTCCGCCTCCCGGTTACCTTCCCGGCGGCCCCAACAAAAACTACAAGGGCCCCTCCAACGACGGCGCCCCCCGCCTCTCGCCCCCGCTCAACCAGCCCCCCGCCAAAGCCTACCGGGATTATAATACCAGCTACCCCGACCGCGCCTACGAGATCACCGAGCCCGGCATCTATTACCAGGCTCACTACATCCGACTGCTCTCGAAATACGCAACCAAGGCCGAAGGCCCGCTCCCGCTCCCGCCCGCCGGCCCCGCCAAACCGTGATCCACGCGCGCACGGACCCGCCATCTCCGGGCCGAATCGAAGCAACCGAGGCGTTCCGGCTTGAAAACCGAAAAGGGCGCTGAAGCGTCGACCGACACCCCGCTCGCAAAGCGCATTTGTCCTGCTGCCAATTGGCGATATGGGATATTCTGAAACTTCGAGCGGGCTACCATCCCGGCTCCGGTTCTCGTCCCATCATGAACCCCCGCCCCCGCGTCACGCAAAAAACCATCGCTGCGGCAGTCGGCAACGATCAATCAACCGTCTCTCTGGCGCTGCGTTACCATCCGTCCATTCCGGCGGGAACGCGTGACCGCATCTTTGCCGCCGCCGAACGCCTGGGGTACCGGCCCGATCCCATGCTCTCGGCTCTGTCCGCTTACCGGAACCAGACACGAACGACGAAATTCCAAGGCACGATGGGTTGGCTCGCCGACTCCCGCCACGGCGTGATTTGGCGGAACAATCCCGCCTTGTGCGCGATCTACGACGCCGCCCGACAGCACGCCGAAAAACTTGGCTACAAAACGGAAATCTTCGACCTGAAGGACCTGCGGAACGGTCTCACCTCTGCTGCGCGGATTGCACGATCCCGGGGGATCCAGGGTTTTCTCGTTTGCCCTCAACCCCTGGCCAACACGCGCCTGGCAGACTTTCCGTGGGAATGGTTCACCGCCGTCACGTTCGGCTACACGCTCGAATTTCCCCGTCTCGACGCCGTGGGCACGGATTACGTGCAGGTTGTTTCGCGCATTCTGGAGGAATTGCGACTCCGCGGTTACCAACGGATCGGGCTCGCGATGCCGCCCGAGCACGCCCGGCGCATCCGATTCGCTTACACGGCCGCATACCTCGCATTCCACCATCAATGGGAAATCGAACCCGCGCTTCCGGTTTGCCCGGACGACGGCGAGGGCACCGACGGGACGGTACTCCGCGCGTGGATCCTCCGGCATCAACCGGACGCCATTATCGCCGCCAGCAATCCGCACATCGTTACAATGCTCAATCGATGGGGAATTTCCGTTCCCGATCAGCTGGGCGTGACCTGGTCGATTTTGCCAAACGATGACACCTTGAGCGGAGTTCGCGAAAACACCTCTGAGGTCGGGCGTAACGCCGTGGAACTTCTCGTTTCGACAATCCACCACGGAGGGCGGGGCATTCCCACTGTGCCCAAACGCATTCTCATCGACGGAATTTGGAACGCGGGCTGCACCATCCGCGCCTCCCGCTAGCAAGGTCCCCGACTCCATTCACTCATCAATATGAGTGATGTTTGTTTTGTCAGGAGCGGCTCGCGGCAGAAGATTCCCAGGAGGTTGGTCGTTTGCCACCGCCATTCCCCTGATGAAGACCGCCATCCCCCGCCACGCCGTCGTGATTTGCCGGAACGTCACCTCCATCACGCGGCGAAGTGCGAATTCGCGATCACGCGCGACCGGCCAAAATGGACACTCGGAAACGTCGACTGGCAGCATTTATTAATTCGCTGCCATGACATCCAACGCCCTCCAGTCCCTCGTCCGCCCGATGGCCATCGCCATGTGGGATTTTTCCTGGATCGAACGCCGCTGGCCCGGAGCCGGCTACGAAGATTGGGACCTTGCCCTCGATGAACTTGTCGAGCGCGGTTACGACGCCGTGCGCATCGACGCCTACCCGCATTTGCTCGCCGCGGATCCGGCACGGTCGTGGGACATCCTGCCGGCCTGGAGCGTGCAGGATTGGGGCGCGCCCGCGCCCGTGTCGGTGCAGGTCTGGCCGGCTCTTCCCGAATTCATCCGCAAATGCGCCGCGCGCGGCATCAAGGTCGCGCTGTCCACGTGGTTCCAGAACGATACGACCGAGCGCCGCCTCGCCATTCCCAGCGCCGCCGCCCACGCCGCCATCTGGGAACGCACTCTCGAGCTCCTTGATGGCGAAGGCCTGCTCGAAGCCCTGCTTTTCGTCGACCTTTGCAACGAATGGCGTCACTCGCCGTGGGCTCCGTTTTTCCGCGAAGAAACCGATCCACCGCTCGATTGGCGCAGCCCAAAATCCATCCGCTGGACCGAAGAAAGCATCACCATCCTGCGCGCCCGTTTCCCGGGTCTGGCCTACACGTTTTCGGTTTGCCAATACTGCGAGCGACCCGAGATTCAAAACACTTCGGTGCCTCATTTCGATCTGCTGGAGGTTCACCAATGGATGGCTGGCGGGGTGAGCGACTTCTACGACCGCGTCGGCTACAATTACGAACGCTTCGACCAAAAAGGTTACGCCGCCGTCGCCGCCCGGGCCGCCTCGATCTACCGGGCCGATCCCACGCATTGGAAAAACGTCTTTGCACCGGTGATCGACCACCTCGCCGCGTGGAGCGTCGCGCAGAACCGCCCGCTCGTCACCACGGAAGGCTGGGGCATCGTTGACTACAAGGACGGTCCAAACCTCCCCTGGGACTGGGTCCTTGAATACAACGCCTGGGCCGTCGAACGCGTCTCCGCCACCGGGCGTTGGGCCGTCATCTGCACCAGCAATTTCTGTGGCCCGCAGTTTCGCGGCATGTGGCGTGAGGTCGCCTGGCACCAGCGCCTCACCGACATCATCAAATCCGGCCAGCTCCCGCCGTTGGCTCCGTTAGTTTCCGTAAAACCCTTGGACGACCTGAAACATTGGAGAGACAACCCCCCCGAGTGACCTCGAACTGATTCACCTTTCACTAACCAAGCCTTATGCCTTCCCTGCCTTTCCCCTCCCGATGCGTTTCTCTGCTCGCTACTATCGTCGCGGGCACCGTCTTTTCGGCCCATGCCGCAAACTCCGATGACCCGTTGGCTCTCGCCGACCCCCGCGTCGGCACCGCCGTATACGGCGGCGCGATGTATCCCGGTGCCGCCCTGCCCGGAAGCATGGTGAAGCTGAGCCCGCAGACCACGAAACCCTCCACCGCCGGCTACAACCCCACCGAGCCCATACTCGGTTTTGGCCACGCCCACATCGGCGGCACCGGCGGCGACGCGTTTGCGGGCCAGCTCCGCGTGCGCCCGCAATCCGGCCCCCTCGTTTTCCCGGCGAAACCCGCCGCCAAAGCCGACGAAATCGCCTCACCGGGTTATTACTCCGTCTCCCTGCCCGCCGAAAACGTCCGCGCTGAACTCACCGTCGTGCCACGCGCCGGTCTCCACCGTTACACCTTTTCGCCCGACGCCCCCGCCCGGATCCTTTTCGACGTTGCCTCCACGACCAACAACCGCACGCCCGAAAAACCCGCCGGACGTTGCGTCGCGGCGTCGGCCCGGTTTGTCTCACCCACCGTCGTCGAGGGCAGCACCCGCACCATCGCCGGCAATTCCCGATTCGATTCCACCGTTTATTTTGTCGCCGTTTTCGACCAGACCCCGACCGCCCGCGGCACCTGGATCGACTCTACGATTCAGCCGGACGTTCTCGAGTTCTCCGCCGAAAACCCCGCCACCGCCGGCTTCTACGCCGAGTTTGCTCCCGGTGCCACCGTCGGCCTTCGCGTCGGATTTTCCTACACCAGCCCCGAACACGCCCGCCGCAACCTCGAGGCGGCCGCCGGCCTGACGTTCGACCAGATCCGCGAACGCGCCGCCGACACGTGGCGCGACCACTTCGCCAACATCACCGTCGAAGGTGGCACCGAGGCCCAGCGCCGCCAATTTTACACCGCCCTCTACCACACCGTCCTCACCCCGACCGACGTCACCGGCGACAACGCCAACTGGACCGCCGACGATAAACAGCGCGTTTTTTGGGACGTCTACACGCTTTGGGACACCTTCCGCACCGCCGGCCCCCTCCTCACCCTCATCGAGCCTCAGCGCCAGCGCGACATCATCAACCACCTGCTCGCCATCTACCAAAAAGACGGCTGGCTGCCCGACGCCTGGACTTACAACAAAATCGGCATTCCCTTCCAGGGCGGCACCCACGCCGACAACGTCATCGCCGACGCGGTCGTGAAAAATCTCGGTGGATTCGACGTGAACCTCGCCTACGAGGCCATCCGCAAAAACGCCACCGTCCCCAACCCCGCCAACAGCAAAATCTTCCCCCTGCGCGGCCGCCTCGCCCCGTATCTGGAAATTGGATACGTCCCCGCCGTGATCTACACCGGCAAGGACGCCGAAGGCCGTGGCAACGACTACTCCGCCGGGGTTTCCCGCACCCTCGAATACGCCTACAACGACTTCGCCATCTCCCAGGTCGCCGCCGCCCTCGGCCGTGACGACGACGCGAAGACCTTCCGCGAGCGGTCCCTCGCCGTTTACCAACTCTTCCATCCGGAAAAGCAGTTTTTCTGGGGCAAAAATGAAGCGGGCGAATGGATGCCCGACCACGATCTCGGCGATCGCCACATGGGTTGGAACTCCGCGTTCTACGAGGGCACCGCATGGCAATATCGCTTCTCAATGCCCCACGACGTCCAGGGCCTGATCAATCGCCTCGGCGGTGAGGAGGCTTTCCTCGCCGCGATGGACGCCTACTTCGAAGGCGGGCACCACTGGCAGGGCAACGAGCCCGGATTTCTCAACCCCTGGCTTCACGTTTACGCCGGGCGGCCCGACAAAACCGCCGACCGCGTCCACGCCATCCTCGCCAAGGATTTTAACCTCGGCCCCTCCGGCTATCCCGGCGACGAGGACGTCGGCACCATGTCCGCTTATTACATTTTTGCCTCGATGGGATTTTTCCCCAACGCCGCGCAGGATATCTACCTCATCGGCAGCCCGATTTTCACCCGCTCCGTCCTCCAGCTCGGCGACAGCGGTAAATCGCTCGTCATCTCCGCGCCCAAGGCATCGCCGGAGAACAAATACGTGCAATCCCTCACGCTCAACGGCAAGTCGTGGAACCAGGCGTGGTTCCGCCACGCGGACATCGCCGACGGAGCCGAGCTCGTCTTCGAGATGGGCCCCAAACCCTCCGCTTGGGGAACGAAGGTTCGTCCGCCCTCCCTCACCCCCGCCCCCTGACCCCCGTGATACGCTGCCGCCCTTTTGTCATCGCCGCCCTCGTGCTGGGCACGGCCTCCGCCCTCGCCGATTCCCCCGTCGATTGGGTCGATCCCTTCATCGGCACCGAGGGTTACGGCAACGTTTTTCCCGGAGTCTCGCTGCCGTTTGCGTTCATCCAGGTCAGCCCAGACACCGGCCCGAACGACCTCACCCGCGCCAGCGCCGCCGCCAGCGCCCTTGGTCAGGGCAGCCTCGGCAACAGCGGCGCCGCCGGCTACAAACACGACCGCGAGATCGAAGGATTTTCCCAGCAACACATCTCTGGCATGGCCGGCCCCGTGCTCGGAGAAATCTCGATTTTTCCGCTCACCGGCGAACTCGAAAATCCCTCCGCGATCCGCGCCACCGGCAAGTCCGACGAAATCGCCTCGCCTGGCTTTTATGGCGTCACGCTGGCCCCGTGGGACGTGAAGGTCGAACTCACCGCGACGAGCCACGTCGCCTTTCATCGCCACACCTTTCCCGCTTCAGACTCCGCCCGCGTGCTCGTCGATGCCGGCCACGTGCTTTATGGCCTGAGCGCCAGCTGGTCGTCCGCCAAACCCGACGGCGGCGAAATTCGGATCGACCCCGCTGCGCGTGAGGTGAGCGGCCACATGACCTACCACGGCGGCCGCGGCACTTCGAAATGGCAGGTCTGGTTCGTCGTGCGTTTCGACACCCCGTTCGAATCGTTTGGCACCTGGGACGACGCCGGCACGCTTCACGACGTCTCCAAGGCGGCCACCGGCGGGGAAATCGGCGCGTTTCTGAATTTCCAAACCCAAGCGGGGCAAACGATCGAATCCCGGGCCGCCGTCTCCCATCGCAGCCTCGAGCGGGCCCGCGGTTACCTCGACGCCCTGCCCGAGGGAACCACCTTCGAGTCCACCCACGCCGCCGCCCGCACCACCTGGAACGAAACCCTCGGCAAAATCACGGTCGAGGGTGGCACTGACGCCCTTCGCCGCCAGTTCACCACCGCGCTCTACCGAGTCCACCTCACGCCCAACGACTGGACCGGCGAGGGCCCCGCCCGCTACGACGGCGGCGTTTATTACGAAAACATCCTCTGCCTCTGGGACACCTTCCGCACCGTCAATCCCCTGCTCACCCTCATCCAACCCGAGGTCCAGGCCGGCATCGTCAACACCCTGCTCCGCTATCACCAGATCGACGGCTGGACCGGCGACGCCCACAGCGTCCATCGCTACGAACACGTGCAAAACGGCTCCAACGCCGACGTCGTGATCGCCGACGCCTACGTCAAAAATCTGCCCGGCATCGACTGGAAGGCCGCCTACGCCGCAATCCGCAAAAACGCCTTCGAGGACGCCGAACCCAAACGCACCTGGACCGCCCGTCTCGGCCGCTTCCGCCTCGATGACTACCGTCGCCACGGCTACCTCCCCTCCGACATCGTTCCCGATCACCCGACCAAGTCCGACCACGAGCGCGGGGTCTCCCGCACCCTCGAATACGCCCACAACGATTTCGCGGTCCTCACCCTTGCCCGCGCTTTCGGCACCCCCGAAGACGTCGCCGACCTCGAAAAACGCGCGCTGTGGTATGGAAATCTCTGGGACCCCACCTCCGGCGGTTTCATGCGCGGCAAAAACGCCGACGGCACCTGGCTTTCGCCCTTCGATCCCCTCAAAAGCGAGACCGGCCGTCACTACTACGAGGGCCACGCCTGGACCTGGAGCTGGTATGTGCCGCACGACCCGCAGGGCCTCATCAACCTTCACGGCAGCCGCGAAGCATTCGTCGAAAAGCTCACCATCGCCTGCGACCAACATTACCAGGCCTGGAACGAGCCCTCCATGCTCCAGACCTACCTCTTCATCCACGCCGGCCGCCCCGACCTCACCCAGCGTTTCGTCCGCAAAGCCCTCGCGCATTTCAACGACACCCCCGGCGGCCTGCCCGGAAACGACGACAGCGGCACCACCTCCGCCTGGCTTGTCTGGGCCCTCCTCGGCCTCTACCCCAACGCCGGCCAGGATTTTTATTACATCGGCAGCCCATCGTTCACCCGCGCGACCATCAAACTGCCAGCCGGGAAAACGTTCGTCATCTCCTCCCCCGCCGCGTCACCGGAGAACCAATACATCGCTTCCGCCACCCTGAACGGAAAGCCGTGGAACCAGGCCTGGCTCCGCCACACCGACCTCATCGACGGCGGCGAACTCGTCCTCGAAATGGTCCCCGAGCCAACCCGCTGGGCCTTCGACGGCCCCGTCCCGCATTCCGTTTCCAAAACCTCATCCCCATGAGGCTCTGCGGCGCCTTTTCCTCCGATTCCGATTTTCCCGGATCGATTCAGCGTTTTCTGACGGTAATTCGGGTGGCATCAGTCCGTTGACGGTCCGTGTCGACCGCACGCACGGAAATCTTCGTGACCCCGGATGCGAGCGGCACCGCAATGCGCCACCGGGAGGAGCCGCGGACTTTCTCGAAACGTCCGCGGTTGCCAACGCGGTACTCGACCCGCGAAATCCCGATGTCGTCGAAAGCGCTGCCTTTCAACGTGATCTTTTCACTTTTTGTGGACACACGGTTTTTCCCTTTCAGCACCAGCTCCGGAAGTCCGAACCCGGCAATGCGGAAGGCTTCCCTCTGCCCCGCGGCATTGATTCCCGTGCCGACGATGACGGTGCCATCGGAAGACACGCCGTTCGCTTGCACGAGGTCCCAGCCCGTCAGAGGCAAACGATAATTTGTCCGCAGGATGTCCGCGATTGGTCGAAACCCGTTCGCAGCGTCCCAGACCACGGCGACGTAAATATCGGTGTCGAGCTGGGATCTTGCGTAACCGACAATCGTCTTACCGTTTGCGGAAACGGATTCCGCGACGGTGGTCCAGGGTCCACCGGGTGGTCCGGAAAGCGCGACCATCCCTTCGCCCAGCGTCCAGCGAAAAGCCTGGGTTCCGGATAACGCGTCGCTGGAACCGACAATGATCGATCCATCGACCGAGACGCTGCTCGCGGAGCTCGAGTACGAACCTCCCGTCAGATCACCCAAAGGCTGAAATCCGAGCGACTCCGTCCACCGAAATGCCTCAGGTCCGGCAAAACTGCGACCCTGGCCGACGATGACCGAACCGTCAGCGGAAACATCGTTGGCGGAACTGATCGTATCCCCGCCCGGCAGATCGAAATCCGGAGCGCCGGCTCCGGAGAGACCACGCATACCGTTGGTTGCGTCCCAGCGAAACGCGATGAATTTGATGCTGCCTCCGACCAACCGGCTGGCGTAGCCGACAACGATCGAGCCGTCGAACGAAGCCGCGGTCGCTGATCCCGAGCCATTCATCTCAAATTGCCCGAGACTCACCGGCGGGAAGAGGTCCCGCCACGCGGTGGCAAACTGCGTTGCGCCTCCGGCGGAAGTCGTGGTCCCAAGCCCAACGACCACGCGGCCATTTCCCGAGACCGCGGATAGGAAGCTCTGAAAACCACCTCCGGGCAAATCTCCGAGACCGATCATTCCGGTTTCGGGAGACCACCGGTAGATCTCGCTGTTTGGAGAACTCCGCCCGCTGTAGCTTTCGCCGACAACGACCCGGCCGTCCGCGGAAACATCCTCGGCCCGGCTCACGACGAGCCCCCCGGCAAGATCACCGAGACCTTCGAATGTCGCGGACCGGATTGTTGTTATCGAGGCAACGGTGACGAGCAGAACCAGGTGAGTTTTCATTTTTGATCGATCCGGCCAACTCCGTCGAAAATTCGAACGCGGTGTTCTTTCCGACCAGACCTTAATGCAGCTCACGTTGCAAGTTCACAGGCACTGCTATCGTGATTCCCTTGCATCTTGATCAACGGGTCCAACGAGAGAATTCTCCTCCGACTGGGGCCAGCGGTTGGGCATTGAGAATTATTCCAGGCGTACCAATGCAAGCGCCCGACCGATTTCGGCAATGTCGGATTCGGCGGCATCTTCCCCGCCGTCGGTGTAACTCGCGAAAATCGTGGCCTCGGACGCGATCATCCAAAATGCGAGCGCGCCATGGTCTTTCGAGCGGTGTCGGGCGGTGGCCATCAAGCCGGCGGCGGCCTGGCTGTGTGCAAGGGAGACTCGGGGACCGAACGCCATTTCTGTGCCCAGGTCATCAAGAAGACCGCCGAGTTTTTGCTCCAGTTGCGGCCCATCGAGAGGTTTTTCGTCAGGAGGGAAGAGCGAAATCTGCAGGACGCCACCGTCGACTCGATCGGATCGGTAGGTTCGCAGTTTCTGACCGGTCACTTCCTTCCAATTTGGCGGCAGTTCCAGCGCGAACGTCGTCAGTTTACCTTCGGCGCGGAGTTCCCGCAAAATTGCGGGCTCGTCCGGGGTGGACTCGGTGGCAAGATCGGGTTCTCCGTAAAGGAAATGGCCGATGACACGCGGCAGAGGCAAAGCCGTCACCCCAACAAGGAGCATGAAAAGCACGAGAATCGCCGAGCCGAAGATGCCGTCGCTGCCCCAGTAGTCGAGGATGAGGATGGTGATGATCGCCACGACGCCCCACAGCACGAAACGATGCCATGGCTCAGGCAGTAGCGGCGTCACCACGACGAGGCCCCACACTCCCAATCCGTACGCGATCGCTCGCGTATGGTACGTGTGGTTCCACGTGAAGCTGTCCTCGCCGAATTTCCTCCAGCGGAAAATCACGTAGAGCGCGGCGATTACCGCCGGGAGCAACGCCCACGTTTCAATCGGAATGCCGCGGAAACGGATTGAGATCGCGAAGAGTGGGTCCGCCATGCGCGTTGCCTAAACGGCGGAATCGACCGACGCAAATCGAATTGCGGGAGACCCTGGGGTCGGGTTGGAAGACGGCAACTCCATCGATCTGACGCCATGGAAAAACGCGAAGTGGACCAGCCTCGTGCTCGTGATTTGCATGCTGGCGATCTGCCCGTTTTGCTCGCTGAGGGCGAATTCGTGGCCACCTACCGCACCGCCATGCGCCTCGACGAAAAATCCCATGCATTCTTGAATACATTTTAACGCGAACTCGGTGCCACGCGCCGCGGCAGCCTCGGAGTCGAGGCCAATTCTCCGCTGGACCAATCGGCTTTGCCGACACCAACGGGTTTACCGTGCTTCCCGCCGCTGCTCGGAAAGTTCGCTCCGGATCCGCCCGTCGGTTACTCTCCGCCCTCGACATTCGCTCGTTCTTAAGGCGAAACGCTGGAATAAATCGAAACCGTCACCATGCCCAAATCCTCCAGCCGCAATCCGCTGGCCATCGCCGAATCGCTCTCTGAACTGTGGTCGCCGCAGGTCATCGCGGAGGTTGACGACATGTACGTGAAGGTGGCGAAGGTGCACGGAGAGATGGCCTGGCACGCCCATGAGAACGAAGAAGAATTGTTCTTCGTCCTGCGCGGCGAGTTCACGCTGGAATTCGACGAGGATCGCGTGACGCTCCGCCCCGGCGAGCTTTTCGTGGTACCTCGCGGCCGCCGGCATCATCCCATCGCGGATCAGGAATGCCTGCTGATGTTGTTCGAACGCAAAGCCACCGTCCACACCGGCGGTGAGGTGACCGAACAAACAAAATCCCTCGCCGACCAACTGCGCTGGCTCTCCGGGACGTTGCCTCACGCGGAGACGTGACTCCAAAGAATCCACGGGAAGCCGATGTTGATCCACCGCCTCGCGTCGGATGCCGATTGCGCGCAACTCGCGGCGTGGAATCATCAACTCATCCGGGACGAAGGGCACCGGAACCCTAGCAACGTCGCGGAACTGACAGACCGCATGGGCGCCTGGCTTGCGGGGGAATACCAAGCCGTGATTTTTTCCCTCGACGATGAACCCGTGGCCTATGCCCTCTACCGCGAACAGGACGACAGCATCGCACTGCGGCAGTTTTTTGTTCTCCGCGATCGGCGCCGACTCGGCGTCGGCCGACAAGCCATGACGCTGCTGCGACGGAAAATCTGGCCGCCCGGAAAACGTCTAATCGTAGAGGTGCTCACCGCCAACCCAGCCGCCGTGGCCTTCTGGCGCTCGATGGGATTTTCGGAGTACAGCGTGACTCTGGAAATCCTGCCGTCGTGAGATCGGACAATTTTTGACTCAGTCCACGGATCCCCCCGGACACCGAACTCGACGCAATCGGTGCCGGCGGGTAGAATCAGAGTCGGCTTTCCCGCCATGTCCGACGCGCCCTCCCCTCTCCCGCTCACGATGAAGGACATCGCCGCACTGGCGGACTGCAGCGTGAACACCGTCTCGCTTGCCCTCCGCGACAGCCCGCGCATCTCGGCCAAACGCCGCGCGCGGATTCAGCGCCTCGCGCGGGAGCACGGCTACCGCCCCAATCCGCTCGT
>JBGTDR010000115.1:0-4740 GCA_041748215.1 Chthoniobacterales bacterium | reverse complement strand
CGGAGCCGCGCTCTTTCGAGCGCGGAGTGGTCGGTGCCCACGGTGTCCGCGACGGCCGCAGTGCCGCTTCAACGGAGCCGCGCTCTGTCGAGCGCGGAGTGCAGGACTCCTGAGGGCGTTCAAGAACTGCTCAAACGGCTTCAACGGAGCCGCGCTCTTTCGAGCGCGGAGTGTCGGATGATCTGCCCACGCACGCGACGAACAAAATTGCTTCAACGGAGCCGCGCTCTTTCGAGCGCGGAGTGAGCAGATTTGGAACCTGTTGTATAGAAGCGGACAAAATCGACAATTGCGAGCGACTACTACTTTTGCGCGACATTTGCCGACCTGCGGACGTGTGCATCGGGTTATCTCGTTGACCGACAACGTGCGAGCGGCGACGAGCACCGTGGACGGCACCTCGCCGCTCGCGCGGGTTCAGATTTTCAAAGATCGAATCGTTTTTGACGCCGACGTTCACGTCACACGACGTAGCAGGGTTCATCGATCCGCGCGTAGGGCATGCCGATGGCAGAAATGACCCGGTCGCCGCGGCCTTCCGACGGACCGAGCGATACAAAAAGAGCCTGGTCCTGCTTGAGATTCATCGCCTCACCAAGTTTGCGCTCCATTTCGGTTCGCTCGGAGAGATTAAGATCGCACTCGAAAACGGAAAATTGCAGGTGATTCCCGTAGTTTTTACAGATTTTGAAAACGAGTCGGAGGCGCTTTGCATCAGCGATGTCGTAGCAAACGAGGTAGGTCGTTCTCATGGGAGAAATCGCCTCAGCGCGTGAGGAAGGGCGGATACTCGGGGATCTCGCCGGTGAGGAACCGGGCGAGCAGCCGGAATTGAAGTTCAATCACACGGCGATAGCTCACCTTGTAATCGAAGATTGGATGAGTGATGAGCGAGGCCATGCGTTGTTCGTAGGCGTTGAAGAACAGCTTTCGGCCGGCGGCATTGAGATTCACCGCGGAGCCCGCTTGAACAAAATGTTTGGGCAGGATCATGCGATTGTTGATTGCGGTGAGCACCGCGGATTCGGCAATGAGCGGGCGAAATTCCTCCATCACGTCGAGCGCAAGCGCTGGTCGGCCGAAGCGCGGCTGATGGTAGAATCCCACGTAGGGATCGAGGCCGACGGCCATCGCAGCGAGAGTGCAGTCCTTCGCCAGGAGGCTGTATGCGAGTGAGAGCATGGCATTGACCGGGTCCGTGGGCGGACGGCGGTTGCG
Organism: Chthoniobacterales bacterium; assembly: GCA_041748215.1. Taxonomy (GTDB): domain Bacteria; phylum Verrucomicrobiota; class Verrucomicrobiia; order Chthoniobacterales; family JAATET01; genus JBGTDR01. Next base: position 3,522 of record JBGTDR010000115.1, on the reverse strand, counting down.
CCCGGAAAACTGGAAGCGCAGTGGCGGGGCGTCGTCAACGACGGGGGCGAGACCCGGGATCTCGTCCTCCTCCACCTTGAGCATCCCATCGAAGGCACTGAAGTAAAAACTCGCGGCCGCACCCTCGGTACCGAGCAACTCCTCGATAGACCCCGCCTCCAGGGCGGAATCGGCCATCGTTCGGAGCTTGGCGACCACCGGCGCGGGCGGTTCAAGGTGAAGGCGCATGAGCATCGTTCGATGATTGCGGATTTTTCCGAACACCATCCGCCGTGCAAGCGCGAGACAGATCGCAGGATCGCGAGCGAACTTGAATTGCTCCATCCGGGTGAACACGTTTTTCAGCTCGTGTCCGCGGGTGATCCCGTAGAACCACCCGCCCATTGAGAAATAGGTAACCGGCACCTCGCGTTCGCAGAGCACCTGGATGGCTTGCGTGGAAATCTGGATATTCCCGAAAAGCGCAACGTGAGTGACATCGCCGATGCGCACGTCGTCGAGCTGCTTGTCTCCGTCCTTGATGACGAGCCGCTCGTCCTTTCGGCCGACCCGTGTTCCCGGAGTATTCAGGTAAAGAACGCGCGAGTCGTCCCGCGGCGTCATCAGACGGCGAGGCGGGACAGGACTGGGTGCCGGGGGTTCAGCAAATTCCGTCACCCGGCCGAGCAAGCGAGTCTCGTCCGGGAGGCAGACTGAGTTTAAAGAACACCTCACACATTTGGGTGATCCCTCCAACGGAGGTGGAATCGGACCGCACATCGTGCTCCGTGCAGCCGCAATCTGTTTAACGATCCATGCTTCCAAGTCAGGGGTCCACTCCAGTGACACACGCTGTTTTGTTGATCGGTAATAAATGATGCCCCGCTCGCAGAGATAGCCGTTCTCGCGCAGCAATAGCATCTGAAGCCCGAGCTGCATGCGATCGGCGGGCCAGAGTTCGTTGCCGTCCTCCCCTTCCCTCGGCGCGCCCGCCTTGTAATCTACCGGACAGACAGAAACGACACCGCCCGTTCCGTCCTGTTCGGCCTCTACTAGGTCCATTTTCGCGGTAACTCCATGTTTCTCGGAACCCAAGGAGACGGACCGGGAATGTATCGTGTTTGTGTCCGGCGGAGGCGACACCAACGGATCCTCGGCAGGACTTTGATCGTCTGGCGAAGCAATGAGGGATTCATCGCCTTTTCCCGCAGCAGGCAACGCTCCGTTGCCTTTATCCACCCGCGCGTGAACCGCTGCCCCGCGCACCGTGTCGGCGTTGTGACGGAAAACTCCCTCGACGTGCTCGTAATAAAATAAGCGCGGACAATAAACGAATTCGTTTAACATCCGCGCAGGCACTACATCCGGCGAAAAGTTGGCCGTGCTGTCGGAAGCTGGCGTGGTAGCTGGCGAGTTCGGGAATGTCGGCTGCGGAGGGGCATCAACGGTCCGAGCTTCCGGTGCTGGCACGGACTCACCTTCCGGACTTACGGATAATTCACTGATTGTTTCCGAGGTCGGGATTAACCGAGCACTCTCGGTGTCGGCAAATGCCTGCTTAACGACTTGCTGAAGACGTGCCGAAAACAAATCCGGCTCCTCGTCGTCAGAACGCCGACGGGAACCGCGAGGCGGGGATTTTCTCTCACGCATAAGACTCGTCGTCCGGATGATTTGTTAGCACGAACCATGTATATTGAAAAGCCCGAAGGGATGGAGGTTGGCGACCCTTGTTTGCTCGCGAGAGTCAAATTTCCAGCAACTGATTCGCACTCGATTTCCTGAGTTTGTCCGGTCCAAATGCTTTTGGTGAACCCACTGCCCGAATTTCTTCATCCGCTGGCAACGCTTGTCCGCCCATTCCCTCGAGAAGCTGTCGCCGAGGCCATCGCTCGACGCCAAGAATCCGTTCCACACCTGCTCCAAGCGATCGAATGGGCTGATCAAAACACCGATGAGGCCAACAGCGCGGATCCACCATTCATGTTGCACCTCTTTGCCATGTTTCTGCTCGCCCAATTCCGCGAGATCCGGGCCTACCGGCCGATTGTTCAGCTCGCTCGGAATCCTGATTTAGAGAATCTCGTGGGTGATGTGATCACCGAAGATCTCGGCAAGATCCTCGCATCCGTCTCTGGCAGCAATACGATCTTGATCGAGAGTCTGATCGAGGACGCCGCACTCGATGAGTTTGTGCGAGGAGCCGCCCTGTCCTCATTCGGTGTGCTGCTGCACTCCGGTGCGAAAACGCGAACGCAAGTCTCCAGTTATCTCGGTGAACTCTTTGCGCACCGCCTCGAACGTGAGTCGGGCCACGTCTGGAACAGCGCGATTACCCTCTGTGCGGATTTCGCCTTCACCGAACACCTCGACGCCGTTCGCGAATGTTACCGCACCGATCTCGCCGATCCAATGTATGACACCCTCGCCGACGTGGAGCACGAACTCACGCTGCCGCCAGGCGCGTCCACCCGAATGCGCACGCAACGATATGAGTTTATCGATGATACCATCTCCCTCATGGATACGTGGTGGTGCTTCGATCAAAGATCTGCCACCGGGGACAAAGTCAGCAATTTCGACTTTGTCGAAGATGGGAGGAATCTTCCGGGCAATTCAATCACCCACGAACTGCCGAAAATCGGCCGGAACGACCAATGTCCGTGCGGCAGTGGAAAGAAATTCAAGAAGTGCTGCGGCGCGTCCTCTTAACACCCACAAACACGGAAGACCCATCCAGAAATTCCTTGATCGAATCGCGCCCCTTGGACATGCGGACCGTGAAAACCGGCTGACCGCCTATTGCCTCTAGAACCTGTGAAACAACGCAGGTTATTGAGGGAGGCTACCGCAGACCTCTCGCTACTTCTAGTTATCCCGCCGACTGTGTGAGGTTTGCTTGTCGGGTAATGGCAGCCATCAATTTGCATTTGGTCGCCTCACACGATTCACTTTCGAGAATAGGGACGCCTGGTGCTTCTTTGAATAAGATTGCTGTGCGAGAGCCCACCATTGTTAGCCCTCCAAGGGTGCGAAGAGCCCGAGCCCGACGTAGCGACCACTTCCGACACAAAGCGGCCCTCGCACGATGACTGGAGCGCCAGCCGCGTCGCGCCACGAGATGCGAACATGCAGGCGGCGGAATCGGCGTAGCGTGGCCGGAATGGCATAGCGGCCCGCTAGGTCGGTGCCAGGCCAAAATCCGGAACCGCTCCAATCGATCTCCGCATGTTCGGCGAGTGCGTTGGGGAATCCGGCTTGGTGGATCGCTTTGCGGAGCAGGAAGTCGGTGCGGCGATCCAAGATCGAGAGCAGTCGCTTTTGGCGTCCGGGATCGAACGGTTCGTGAGCGGTATCCTCGCCGGGAAAAAGTGCGCGCCGCAGCTTCTTGGGATCGTCGTATCCGGGAAGGATGACGGGAGTCACCGTGGCCCAAGTCGTCGCCTCTCTGGTGTACCGGCTGATCATCGCGTCCGCATCGGGCAGGCGCGCGAGGATTGCCGCGGGCTGCTGCGTGCGCTCATCGGTGAGCGGCTGGCCGGC
>JBGTDR010000114.1:0-8183 GCA_041748215.1 Chthoniobacterales bacterium | reverse complement strand
ACTCACCGCGAGCGGACTGTGCGAATGCCGCCTCGCTCCGCTGCTGACGCTCATCGACGGACCGGACCTTGCGGACGACGCGGTGGACCAGGCCCTGCTCGGCGCGCGACTCGATCCCGCCGCCCGGAAACCCTCTGTCGAAGCCACGTTCCACGCGTGGTTGCTCACGCTGCCGGAGGTGAATTTTGTCGGCCACACCCACCCGGTCGCCGTCAACGCCCTGCTTTGTTCGCCCCGCGCCGCGGACTTTGCCGCCCGCCGGCTGTTTCCCGACGAGATCGTCTGCTGTGGCTCCGAGTCCACGCTCGTGCCCTACACCGACCCGGGCGTGAAACTGGCCCGCGCCATCCGCGACGCCGTGCTTGCCCACCGTGAACGTTTGGGCTTCTTGCCCAAACTCGTCCTCCTCGAAAACCACGGCCTCATCGCCCTCGGCGCAACCCCCGCCGCCGAGCTCGCGGCCACGCTCATGGCGGTGAAGGCCGCCACCATCACGCTTGGGGCCATGGCCGCCGGCGGACCCACCTACCTTTCATCCACCGACGTCGCGCGCATCGCCGGACGCACCGACGAGCATTACCGCCAGCGGGCGCTCGGCATCTGAACCATGATACGTTCCGGCATCCTCAACCCGCAGCTGCGTTCCATGCTCGCGCGCACCCGCCACACGAACACGCTCGTGATCGCCGACCGCGGCTTTCCGTTCTGGCCGGAAATCGAAACGATTGACCTCTCGCTGGTCGACGACGTCCCCACCGTTTCGCAGGTCGTCGCCGCCGTGCTCGCGGAATGGCAGGCCGGCTCCGTCTGGATGGCCGAGGAATTTCGCCAGCACCACGCCGCCGCCGAGCAGCAGCGGTTCGCCGCCCTTTTTGAATCCGTCCCGTGCGCGTTCGAACCGCACGCGGATTTTAAACTTCGCGTGCCGCGCGCCATCGGCCTGATCCGCACCGGAGATACCCGCCCCTACGCCAACGTCATCCTCGAATCCGCCTGATCTCCCTCCCCCCGTGAATTCTCCCACCACCGGCATGTTCCGCGCGCCCGACGGTCGCAACCTCGTCTTCACCTTCGCGTTGGTCTCGTCCCTGTTTTTCCTCTGGGGCTTCTGCAACGGCCTGATCGACGTGATGGACAAACATTTCCAGGAGGAACTCAATCTCACGCTGGCCCAATCGGCGTGGGTCCAATTCGCGCATTATTTCGGCTACTTTCTGATGGCGATTCCCGCCGGTTGGCTCGCGCGCAAACTCGGCTACAAGGGCGGCATCATCGCCGGGCTGCTCATCGTCGCGCTCGGGGGATTCTGGTTCGTCCCGGCCACGCAAATCGCGCAATTCTGGGCGTTTTTGCTCGGCGTCTGCCTCATCGCCGCCGGCCTCACCTTCCTCGAAACGGTCGCCAATCCGTATTCGACCGTGCTCGGCCCCGAACGTTACGCCGCCGCCCGCATCAATCTCGCGCAATCGTGCAACGGCATCGGTTGGATCCTCGGCCCCATCGTGGGCGGCATCTATTTTTACGGTCAGGACGCCGCGGGACAGAGCACCGGCAGCGAAACCCTGTGGGTCCCCTACGCCGCCATTGCCGTGGGAGTTTTGCTGCTCGCCGTCGTTTTTCTTTTTGCCCCGCTGCCGGAGATTGAAACCAAGAGCGATCTTCCGGCCGGCGAATCCAGCGGTCAGTCGATCTGGCGTCGGCCCCATTTTTCCGTGGCGGTGGCAGCGCAGTTTTTTTACGTCGCCGCGCAGGCCGGTATCTTCAGTTTTTTTATCAACTACATGACGTCGGAGGTCCCGGTGATTCCGGCCTCCTGGCAAACCCGCTGGACCGCGGGGTGGTTCAATCCGACGGACGGCGGCGCTCTCACGCTCAGCAACCAGGGCGCGGCGTTCCTCGCTTCCGCCGGATTTATCTTTTTCCTCGCCGGCCGTTTTTCGGGCGCGGTGATTCTAAAACGTTTCGCCGCCCACCGCGTGCTTGGCCTCTACGGGGCGCTTGCCGTGCTTGCGTGCGCGCTCGTCGTTTTTGACCTCGGCTGGGTCTCGGTCGCCGCAGTTTTTGCCGCGTATTTCCTCATGTCGATCATGTTCCCCACGATCTTTGCGCTTGGCATTCATGGTCTCGGACCGGACGCCAAACGCGCCTCGGCCTACCTCGTCATGGCCATCATGGGCGGAGCGATCGTCCCGAAAATCATGGGAGCCGTCGGCGATCACCACGGCATGTCCCGCAGTTTTCTCGTGCCCCTCGCGTGCTTTGCGGTGGTTGCATTCTACGGCTTCGCTTGGGCCCGCTTGAGCGGCAGCGCGAGCGCCACCGTCCGCCCCCTCGGCGGCGCGCATTGAGTTATTCCTATGTCCAAATCGACCTACCTGTTCGTCAACGATCTCTGGGACGCCGCCCACGCCGCGACGCTCGATCCGGTTGACCGCCTCGTTTACCGTTCGAACCTTCTCGGTTCCGATCAACGCATCACCAATACCGGCGGGGGCAATACCTCGTCGAAACTTGCGGGCCGCGACCCGATCTCCGGGCGTGAGGTCGAGGTGCTCTGGGTCAAGGGTTCCGGCGGAGATCTGCGCACCGCCGACCGCGCATTCTTTTCTTCGCTCTACCAGGAAAAACTCCTCGCCCTGCAGGACGTCTACCGCGCCTGCGCGGACCACGGCCTCAAGTCCCCCGCCGAGGACGACATGGTTGCCATGCAGGCCCACACGACCTTCAACCTCAATCCTCGCGCCTCGTCGATCGATACGCCGCTGCACGGCTTTTTGCAGGGCAAGTTTGTCGATCACATGCACCCCAACGCGATCATCGCCATCGCCGCCTCCGCGAACTGCGAGCGCCTCACGCGCGAGATCTTTGGCGGGACCATGGCCTACGTTCCATGGATGCGGCCCGGCTTCGAACTCGGCCTCGCCATGCAACGGATCGCGGCCGAGCAACCCGGCGTCCGCGCCATCATGATGGGCCAGCATGGCTTCATCTCATGGGCCGACGACGAATACGCGTGTTACACGTGGACCCTCGATTGCATCGAACGGGCCTCGGCGTTCATCGAACAACGTTACGCGGCGAAGGGCGGCGACGCCACGGCCTTTGGCGGTGCGATCCACGCCACGCTCACCGAAACAGAGCGCCGCGCGACCCTCGCCGGCATCCTCCCGTGGTTGCGCGGACAACTCTCCGCCACGAAAAGGGTGATCGCGACGGTGCAGGACGACGAGCCCATCCTGCGTTTTGTCAATTCCGCCGACGCCCCGCGCCTCGCCGCCCTCGGCACATCGTGCCCCGACCATTTTTTACGCACGAAAATCAGACCGCTCCACGTCGATTGGAATCCGCAGACCGAGGACGACGCCGCGCTGCGCGAAAAGCTCTCCGCCGGGCTCGCCGCCTACCGCGACGAATACGCCGCTTATTACCAGGCCTGCCGCCGCGCGAACTCGCCCGCGATGCGCGATCCAAATCCCACCGTCGTCCTCATTCCCGGCCTCGGCATGATCGCGTGGGGCAAGGACAAATCGGAGAGCCGCGTGACCGCCGAATTTTACAACTGCGCCGTCGAGGTGATGCGCGGCGCCGAGGCCATCGACACCTACATCTCGCTCCCGCCGCAGGAGGCCTTCGACATCGAATATTGGCCGCTCGAAGAGGCAAAACTCCAGCGCATGCCCGCGGAGAAAGAACTCGCCCGGCAGGTGATCGTGGTCATTGGCGCGGGCTCCGGCATCGGCAAAGAAACCGCTCACCGGCTCGCCCGCGAAGGCGCGCACATCGTCTGCGTCGATCTCAACGCCGCGGCCGCACAGGTGACCGGGGACGAACTCACCGCAAAACTCGGTCAGGGCATCGGCGTTGCGGGCACTGGTCTCTCCGCCTGCGGCCCCGCCATTGGGCTCGCCGCCAACATCACCGACCGCGCCAGCATCCGCGCTCTCCTCGATCAGATCGCCCTCGCCTACGGCGGCTTTGATTCGATTTGCGTCACCGCCGGCATTTTTGTGCCGTCCGACCCGACCGGCCACATCCCCGACGACAAGTGGGCGCTCACGTTCAACATCAACGTCACCGGCAGTTACCTCGTCGCCGACGAAGCCTTCAAAACCTGGCGCGACCAGGGTTTGCGCGGCAACCTTGTGCTCACCACTTCCGCCAACGCGGCCGTCGCGAAGAAGGGCTCGCTCGCCTACGACACGTCGAAGGCTGCGGCCAATCACCTCGTGCGCGAACTCGCCATCGAGCTGGCGCCGCTCGTGCGGGTCAACGGCGTTGCTCCCGCCACCGTCGTGCAGGGCAGCGCCATGTTTCCCCGGGATCGGGTGATTGGTTCCCTCGCAAAATACGCCATCCCCTACACCGACGACGAAGCAACCGAATCGCTCGTCGCGAAACTCGCCCAATTCTACGCCGATCGCACGCTCACCAAGTCGCCGATCACCCCCGCCGACCAGGCCGAGGCCTACTTCCTCCTCGTGTCGTCACGCCTCAGCAAAACGACCGGACAAATCGTCACCGTGGACGGTGGCCTGCATGAGGCTTTCCTCCGCTGATTCCATGAAACCCGTCTTCTGCGCCGCGGTGGACCTCGGCGCGACCAGTGGTCGCGTGATCGTCGGCGCGTGGGACGGCGACCTGCTCGCGTTGCACGAGGTGCATCGATTCAGTCATCGATTTCATTCGCTTGGCGTGCACGACTACTGGGATCTGCCCGGACTCTGGGCCGAGGTGCGCGCCGGATTGCTCGAGGCGAAACGCCGCTTCCCGACGCTAATCTCAATCGGCGTAGACACCTGGGGCGTGGACCATGTCCTCGTCGATGCGGGCGGCCGTCCCGTGTTTCCCGTGCACGCCTACCGCGACGGGCGCACCGCCGACGGATTTGCGCGCCTCGAAAATTCTCCGGTCGACCTTGTGCGCCACTACGCCGCCACGGGCATCCCCAATCTTGCTTACAACACCAGCCTGCAACTCGCCGAAACGGTCGCCACTTATCCAGCGATCCGGCAGATCGCCAACCGCTGCCTGTTGCTACCCGACTTTTTTAATTTCCTGCTCTCCGGCCGCATGGAGAACGAATGCGCGATCGCCAGCACCACCCAGCTGCTCGACGTCCACACCTGCGACTGGTCGCGACCGACCCTTGATGCCTTCGACATCCCCGCCTCGTGGTTCACCGCGCCGATTCCGGCCGACACCATTCTCGGCCCCGTCCGCAACCTTCCCGAACTCACCGACGTGACCTGCGTCGCGGTGCCGGGCCATGACACCGCCTGCGCCTACGCGTCCATGCCGGCCGACACCGCGGGCACCGACCTTTACCTCAGCTCCGGCACGTGGTCGTTGCTTGGCTACGAATCCGCCACGCCACTCCTCGGACCCGACGCGCTCACCGCGGGTATTTCCAATGAACGGATGGGGCGCGGCGGTTTCCGCCCCCTCGCCCCGGTCCCCGGTCTCTGGTTGCTCGAACAAACCCTCGCTGACCTCGACGCCACGCCCACCGACGCCGCGCAATGGTCAACGCTCATTGCCGCCGCGACCGTCCTCCCACCGACCACCGTGCTCTTGGACGTCAACGATCCCGCGTTTGCGAAACCTGTCTCCATGCGCGCCGCCATCGACCGCGCGCTGACCAACCAACGGACCGCTCCGCCGACGACCGCCGCCGGTTATGTTCGATTGATCAGCGACTCTCTCGCCGCCGGTCATTCCGCGGCAAAAACCACGTTCGAACGTCTCGCGGGTCGCCAGTTCTCCCGCATCCTCATGGTTGGCGGCGGTTCAAAAAATCCGCTGCTCTGCCAGGCGACCGCAGACGCCGCGGGCATCCCGGTGGTCGCGCTGCCCGCCGAAGGCAGCGCGCTCGGCAACCTCGCGTCGCAATTGATCGCCCACGGTGTGTTTTCCGATCTGGCCGCGTTCCGCGAAACCGTCGCCGCCGCCACGCTGCGGGTGCATTATTCTCCGCAGGACATCCCCCATGGAAAATCCTGACGTCATTCTCATCGGCAGCGGCATCATGTCTGCCCACCTCGGCGCGCTCCTGAAATCGCTCGACCCCAATCTGCGCATCCAGCTTTTCGAGGGAGCCTCCACCTTCTCGCCGGAAAGCTCTCACGGCTGGAACAACGCCGGCACCGGCCACGCCGGCCTCTGCGAACTCAGCTACACGCCGGACCGCGCGCCCGACGGCACCGTCAACGTCGCCAAGGCAATCTCGATTTTCACCGAGTTCGAACTCTCACGCCAATTCTGGGGTTACGCGGTCAAGGCCGGCCTGATCAAAGATCCCCGTGCGTTCATCAACCCGGTCCCGCACCTCAGTTTTGTTTTCGGCGACGACCACGTGGATTTCCTGCGCGCCCGCCATCGCGCCCTCACCGCGCACCCATTTTTCCGCGAGATGGAATTCACGACGGACCGCGCCACGCTCGCCGAATGGGCTCCGCTGCTGACGGAAAATCGCGCGCCCGGTCCCGTCGCCGCCACGCGCATGCGGAGCGGCACCGACGTCAATTTTGGCGAGATCGCCCGCCGCCTCATTATGTGGCTCGGAAGCCAACCCGGATGCGTCGCCGCCACAAGTCACCGCGTCACCGATCTCACCAAAACCGCCGCGGGGTGGGACGTGACCGTCGCGGATCGCACCACCGGAAAAACCCGTCGTGTCTCGGCGCCGTTCGTCTTTGTCGGCGCGGGCGGCGGCACGTTGCCGCTCCTGCAGCGAGCGGGCATCGCGGAGGTTCGGGGCACCGGGGGTTTCCCGATCGGTGGACAATGGCTCGTCTGCGACAATCCCGCGATCGTCGCACGTCACCAGGCCAAGGTTTACGGCATGGCCCTGCCCGAGGCTCCGACGATGGCCGTTCCCCACCTCGACACCCGCGTGCTCGAAGGGAAAAAGACGCTGCTCTTCGGGCCGTTCGCGTCGTGGACGACAAAATTTCTCCATCGCGAAGGCCGGGTGACCGATTTGTTTCGTTCGGTTCGTCCCGACAACGTCGCCACCCTCGTCCGCGTCGGTCTCAGCAACCGCGATCTAGTGCGTTACCTCATGCAACAGGGCACGCAAAGCATGGCGAACCGCCTCGCCGTGCTGCGGCTGTTTTATCCCGACGCGCAGGCCAATGACTGGCGGCTCCTCGACGGCGGCATCCGCGTGCAGGCAATCAAAGAATCCGACGGCAAAGCCGGCATCGTCCACTACGGCACCGAGGTCGTCACCACCGCCGACCGCACCCTCTCCGGGCTGCTCGGCGCGTCACCCGGTGCGTCCGTGTCGGTGCACGTCATGCTCGAAGTCATCCGCAAATGTTTTCCCGATCTGGTCGCATCGTCCGCCGGCCGCGCGCGGTTGAAGGCGATGGTCCCGACCTTCGACGTGGACGCCACGGACCCGGAAAACTCACACCTTGTGCAATCAGCCGCCGCCGAAGCGAACGCGATCCTTGGCCTGCACCCCACCGTCGATTGACGGCAATTCCCATGTCCGCCGCATCCCCCGACGCTCCGCTCCAGCTCCGCTCCGTCTCCCCGGCGGAACATTTCACGAGTGCCGATGTGGTGGGCAACGGTCGCCTCGGCGCGATCGTTTTTGGTCACACCCACCGCGAACGCCTCGTGCTCAACGAAGATTCGTGCTGGGCCGGCGGCGCAAAAGACCGACTCAATCCCCGCCGTGCCGGTGCCCTCGAAAAAGTCCGCGCCCTGCTCTTCGCCGGCCGTCACACCGAGGCGGACGCCCTCGCGCACGAAGGCCTGCTCGCGACTCCGCTCACCATCGATTCGTATCAACCGATGGGCGAACTTTCGCTCCGCGTCGGCTGGCGCGCGGCCGTGACCGACTACCGGCGCTGGCTCGATCTCGACGGGGCCGTCGCCGGATGCGAATGGCGCGAAGGCGACACGCATCATCGCCGCACCGTCTTCGCCAGCGCCGTGGACCAGGTGCTCGTGATCCAGCACGAAGTGCTCGCCGGCCCGCCGGTGCCGCTGTCGTTTTCCCTCGACCGCGAAGGTCCGCGCGAACCCGCTCGTGAATCCGACCGTGATCTCCTGCTCACCGGCCACACGCACGGACGCGCGACGCGTCACCACAGCGATCCGCCGGTCGATCCGCCGTCCGGCGAAGGCCTGCCGCTGGCCATTCGCCTCCGTCTACTCCAGGGCGAGGGCGA
>JBGTDR010000113.1:0-12992 GCA_041748215.1 Chthoniobacterales bacterium | reverse complement strand
GGGCGGAGCCGGCGGCGGAACGGCCGGGGCGAGAATCGCGAGTGTGCGCACGGTGCGGTTTGCGTTGTCACTGAGCGTGAGTAATCGACCGTCATCGTTGAACCCCACGACCGTCGGGGCGGAAGGCGCGGAGGGCACCGCGAGGGGGACCGGCACGGGATTCCCGGTCCAGGCGGCCGCATCCCAATAAAAAAGCACGCCCTGCGAGCCGTAGATAAATTCGCCGCCCGCGTTCACGAACGGACTGTAGCCGGAGAACGTGAATTGTTGGGCGCGCGGAGACGACACGATGCTCACCGTGCCCGCAGAGGTCTGGCAAGAGGCAATGCCTGCGTCGCTGATCTGCAAAGTGAACGCTCCCGTGACCGGCCCCGGGAACGAAAAAATCTGGAATGTTGTCCGGTCCGCCGCGGGCACAAAAATGATGCGGTAACCACCGCCGTCCGTAAAAAAGAGGATCGCAACGTCACCGACACCATTAATGACACAGTTCGACGGGAAAAACGTTTCGCCCGGATCCGGGGGTGGGCCAACGAGCGTGCTCGTGTCGCCATTCCAAACGGCGGCGCGGGGGTTGCCGCTTGGGTCGGTGACAAACAGGAGAACGTCGCCCGAATCGCTTACGCCCTGAATCTGAGCTCCCGGGAAACCCGTGGGCGGCGTGATGATTTCGAGCGTGGTCGGGTCGGCGGCGCTCCAGCGCACGGACCGGTACGATCCGCCGTCGGTGAATCCCGCTGCCGCGCCGGTCGCATTGATCGTTTTTAATCCGCTGAACCCGCCATCAAATCCCTCCGGCACAATCGCCCCTTCAGCTGCCGTCCAATAGAGGGCGGCTTCGCGGCTGGGACTCGACGCGGCGTTGCGACCAATGGCGATGCCGTCCGGGTTGAGGGCGACGATTTCGAGACTGTCGTAATTCTCAGCCGGCAGCACCGCGGAGGTTCCCCCGGGTGACCAGAAGTCCCAACTTAATGCCGGGTCGCCTTCGACGCGATCTGCCGGAACGATGCGATAGACCACCTGGCTGCCCGTCGCGAAAAAGAATTTCGACCCAAAAACTTCGCCGCTCGTGGACGTGACCGCAGCCACCGTGGATTCGACCACGTAGCTCGTCGGCGCGTCGGCGCGGACCACCGGCAGGGTCGCGGCAAGGGCGAACAGGAAACACAAACAGCGCAACATCGACCAATAGTCTAGCACATCCCTGGGCGAAAAGCCGGATTGCCCGTCCCGGCAATGTTCCGCGGCTTTCGCCAAACGGCGCTTGCCATTGGGCGGGGGGTCTCATTTGCTGGACGGAAGTATTAATCGATCATGAGCATTGACCTCGACTCCCTCTCCCTCGCCTGCCGCGACGCCCGCGGCCTCGCCCTCGACGCCGTTTCGGCCTGCAAATCCGGCCACCTCGGATTGCCACTCGGTGCCGCCGAGATCGGCGCGGCGCTCTACGGGTATGCTCTTTCCCACAACCCGGACGACAAGGATTGGATCAACCGCGACCGGTTCGTGCTCTCGGCGGGTCACGGATCGATGTTCCTTTATTCCTGGCTGCACCTTTCGGGCTATGACCTGAGCATCGACGACCTCAAAGCGTTTCGTCAGCTCCACAGCAAAACGCCGGGTCACCCGGAACATTTCGAAACACCGGGCGTGGAAGCCACGACCGGCCCGCTGGGGCAGGGCGTCGCGAACGCCGTGGGCTACGCGATGTCGGGCAAGATGGCGGAGGCGCGGTTCAATACGCCAGAGCACAGGATTTTTGATCATCACGTCGTCTGCCTCGCCGGTGACGGCTGCCTCCAGGAAGGCATTGCGTCCGAGGCCTCGGCACTCGCGGGCCACCTCGGCCTGGACAACCTGATTCTTTTTTACGATTCGAACAACGTCACGCTCGACGCGATGGCCCCGGTTTCGCAGAGCGAAGACACGGCGGCGCGTTACGCAGCCTACGGGTGGGAGGTCCACCAGATCGACGGCAACAATCTCGCGGAAGTCGTCGCGGTTTTTGAAAAAGCCAAGGCATCCACGAGTGGTAAAGCGCAGTTCATTGTCGCGAAAACGATGATCGGCAAAGGCATCCCCGAGGTGGAGGGCACGAACAAGGCCCACGGCGAGGCGGGTGTGAAATTTGCCGAAGCTGCCCGCAAAGGACTCGGACTGCCCGACGAAAAATTTTTCGTCGATCCGAAGACGACTGAATATTTCGCGGAGCACAAATCCAAACTCAAGGCCGCTCACGCGGAATGGGAGAAGACATTTGCCGCGTGGGAGGCAGGCAACGCCGACCTCGCGAAAGAACTGGCCGACGCCAAGGCGCGCAAGGTGCCCGATTTGCTGAGCGTGATTCCGGAATTCAAACCCGACGAAAATATCGCGACGCGAAAAGCCGGCAGCGTGGTGCTCCAGCCGGTCGCGCAGGCGATGCCGCTGGTCGTGAGCGGCAGCGCCGATCTGCACGGATCGACTTTGAACTACATTGACGACGGTGGCAATTTCGACCGCCAGAACCGGGAGGGCCGGAACATCCATTTCGGCATCCGCGAACACGCGATGTGCGGCATCATGAACGGATTTGCGTACGACGGGATTTTCCGGCCGAGCGGCGCGACGTTCCTGGTTTTCAGCGATTACGGTCGTCCGTCGATCCGCCTCGCGGCGCTGGCAAATCTGCCGTGCGTTTACATTTTTACGCACGACTCGGTGGGTGTGGGTGAGGACGGGCCAACGCACGAGCCGGTCGAGACCGTGGCGGCCCTGCGCGCGATTCCCGGCCTCGACGTGATTCGCCCCGGCGATCCCGAGGAAACCGCCGGCGCATTTGCGGCCGCGTTCGAAAAAACCGATGGGCCAACGATGCTCGTGCTTAGCCGGCAAAACATTCCGACGCTTTCGCAGATTCCCGTCGCGACACGCCGCGAAGGGGTTTTCAAGGGCGGCTACATTGCCGTTAAAGAGACGGATGCACTGGAAACCATCCTGCTCGCGACCGGCAGTGAATTGCAGCACGCGCTGAAGGCTGCCGAAGAACTTGGCGGCGGCGTGCGCGTTGTTTCCATGCCGTGCTTCGAACGGTTCGAACGCCAGGACGCCGCTTATAAAGAAGAAGTGCTGCCCGCGAGCTGCCGCAAACGGGTGAGCATCGAAGCGGGTGTCTCTGCACCGTGGTTCAAATACGTCGGGCTCGACGGCAAAGCGGTCGCGATTGACCGGTTCGGACTCAGCGCTCCGGGTGCCACCGTGATGAAAGAACTCGGCATGACCGCCGGGAACGTCGTTGCAGCGGTGAAATCGCTCAGTTGATCTCCACCAACTGCACCCGGCACCAACGGAAACCGCGCCTTATGACAGGCGCGGACGAAGAGGATCGTTGAGGTCGGGAGGTCGTTGTGGGATGCCTAGAGTCTGATGTTGTCCGCAAAGTTTGATCCTGACCTGATACACCGCAAAGCGGAGGAGTTCGAGTCCGCCGAACTCGTGGACATCCTGAGGTGGGCGTGGGAAACGTACGGCGAGCGGGCCGCGATTGGGACGAGTTTCCAAGGCGCCGGACTCGTCGTGATGCACACCGCGTACGAGGCGGGATTTCGATTTCCGGCGTTTACGATCGACACCGGCTTGTTGTTTCCCGAGACGCTCGAACTCAAAGCGAAGCTCGAACGGCGGTTTGGTATCGTGATCGAATCGCTACATCCCGAACAAACCGTGGATGAGCAGGCGGCCGAACACGGGCCGGAATTGTGGAATCGTTATCCCGATCTCTGCTGCACGATGCGCAAAGTGATCCCCTTGCAGAAAAAACTCACCGACCTCGACGTTTGGATCACCGGCTTGCGGCGCCAGCAATCGGATGGCCGGCAGAAAACGAAGATTGTCGAACTTTATAAATTCGACGTCCTGCACGACCGGCACATTCTCAAGCTCAATCCGATGTGCAATTGGACGCGGGAAGCCGTGCACGCGCACCTCGCGAAGCACAGCATTCCGGTGAACGAGCTACTCTCGCGGGGTTACCGGAGCATCGGCTGCGTGCCGTGCACCCGGCCGGTGGGTGAAGGTGAGAACGAACGCGCCGGCCGCTGGACCGGATTCGACAAGGCCGAGTGCGGCATCCACACGTTTCTCGGCGACAACATTTGAACGCTGCCGCTACCGGAGCGGGTCGACGCCGAGATCCGCCAGCAGCGGGCTGGGTTGGCCGCGAAGAAACGCGATCAATTCGCCGCGCGCATTTGCCGGACTGATGCCACGCTCGAGCAGGTCGTGGTGGATCTTGCGGAATATCTCGCGCCGCCGTGCGCCCTTCGCCGAGGTGTCGCGCCGGTCCGAACAAAAGGTCGCCAACGTCGAGCCGCACGGACAATTGCGAAAAACGGCCACCTGCTCGTGGGTTGGGTCGGAGTCGTAACTCATGAGCCCACTGCCGGCTTCAATGGTGGTCGTCGCATCGAGAAACGTCCGAATGTCCGGATAGGTGCGCCCGCATTTGGTGCACGTTTTTGGATACTCTTCCTCGAGGAGAACGAGCAGACCTTCGTAGATCGACTTCTCGCGCTGGGGCGTCATCGGAGGTTTCCGCAACTGACGGACGCCTCTGTGCTAGGCCCAACCGCCGCCCATGGAAAGTCACGAATCCGAGCGATTCGAAATTTTTTTGCAGGGCGGGACATCGTCGAATTTTGGTCTTCGTCAAAAAACGGACCGAGGGAGGCGGGTGAGGGGATTTTGGTTTGGCGGGGCGGTGGCGATGCGGGCAGAGTGGCGGGAGTTGTATGGATGAACTTTCCCGGTTTCCGATCGAGTCGCAGAAGATGGAGATGGTTGGGCGGCTCGCGAGCTCGATCATCCACGACTTGAATAATCTGCTCACGGTGATCCAGCTCAACGCCTCGCTGATTGAGGGGGGCTTGCTCGAGGCGGAGGAGACGGTAACAGTGGCCGGCAAGATCGGCAGTGCGTGCGAGCGGGCATCGGACCTCACGCGCAACGTGTTGAATCTCGCCCGGCGCGGGACCGAGGAGATGCGCGACGTGGAAATCCGCGGGCTCGTTGCGGCGATGGCGCGTTTGTTGGAATCGCTGGTCGCCAAAAAAGTCGCGTTCGATCTCCAGTTCACGAACGAAGAACTGTGGGTGCGGGGTGTGGCTGGGGCATTCGAGCAGGTTCTCATGAATTTGATTTTGAACGCAGTCGACGCGATGCCGCGCGGTGGCCACATCACGATTTCGTGCGGGGTGCGCGCGGTGGCCGATCGCGAATTGCTGAACGATTTCGAGGCGGGCGAATACGTGGCCATCACGGTGACCGATACTGGCTGCGGGATCGCGCCGGAATTGCGCGACCGAATTTTCGAGCCCTTTTTTACAACGCGCCAGGCGAGCGGCGGCACCGGCATGGGGCTTTACACCGTGGACCGGGTTGTGAGGTCGCACCGCGGCCGGATCGATCTGGTGAGTGAGGTGGACCGGGGCACTGCATTCACGGTGTTGTTCCCGCGGATCCGCCCCGCGGCGCCGGTGCCTCCCGCCACC
The DNA here is from genome assembly GCA_041748215.1 of Chthoniobacterales bacterium. Lineage (GTDB taxonomy): Bacteria > Verrucomicrobiota > Verrucomicrobiia > Chthoniobacterales > JAATET01 > JBGTDR01. The sequence goes on along the minus strand of JBGTDR010000113.1, from coordinate 7,461 downwards.
GCCGGTCTGGAGCCGCAGACCAATGGCTCCAAACACACCGTGTTGCTGGTGGAGGATGACGCCGGGGTCCGCACGCTCACGCGCGACATTCTGGAGCGAAATGGCTTTCTCGTAATGGACGCTGAGACCGGACGGGACGCCATCGCCCTTTGGAATGCCGATCCAGCGCGGATCGATGTTGTGGTTGCCGATCTCGTGCTGGCAGGAGATCTCACCGGGACGGATGTCGCCCATCAATTGCGGAGCGACAAACCCGGGATTGCCGTGATCTACATGAGTGGATTTGTCACCGCGGACGACGACCAATTTCCGCTCGATGGCGCGACGTTTCTTTCGAAGCCATTTGCTCCGTCTGCTCTGGTCCGAGCGGTGCGGGACTCGCTCAAACCATCACCGCAGCGCGGGGGCTGACTCTTTCGTGCCGCGAGTCGCGGGCACGCACCTCGCCATTTGCCCAACTCAGGCGACCAGCTTGCGGGCTTCGACGAGGCTTTCGCGAAGCTCCTTCACGTCCATCGGTTTTTGCAAAATGCGGGTGACACCGAGTTTCTGGGCTTCCTTCTGATTCACGAGGTCGCCCCAGCCGGTGAAAAGGATGGCGGGAATCCCAATGCCGCGGCTGCGCAAATCCGCGATGGCGGAAAGACCATTCACTTTTGAATACGGATCGCCCTCGAGCACGTAATCGATGAGCAGCACGTCCACGTTTTCGACCCCGATGACGTCGGCAAGCCGGTGCGACGACGTGACGTGCGCGGCGTCCCAACGTTCCTGACGCGCAATTCGAGCGATGATTTCGCCAACCTGACCTTGATCGTCCACGACGAGTAATTTCATAAACCGTCTCGAAGTAATCGGAATCCCACTGTCATGACAATTCGTCAATCGAACTGAACGCAACTTTCCCCAGTGAGGAAAGCATCTTTCGCGCCGGGAATTTGCGTGTAGGCTCCGCCGGGTCATGCCGGACGACATCTCGTGGTTTACGTTCAATTTTCAGGATTTCAGCTTCGCCTTCCTGAGCATTCTTTTCGAGGGCGTTCCCTTTTTGCTGCTGGGGACGTTGATGTCGGGACTGATCGATCAATTTTTGCCCGCGCGGTTGATGACGAGCCTGTTACCGCGGAATGCCTACGCGGGGGCGGCGGTGAGCGGGCTGCTCGGGATTGTTTTCCCGATGTGCGAGTGCGGGGTCGTGCCGGTGATCCGAAGATTGATCGCGAAGGGGCTGCCGGCTTCGAACGCGATTGCTTACATGCTGGCGGCTCCGATTTTGAATCCCGTCGTTGCGCTCAGCACGTACGCGGCATTCAGGGGTCAGTCACCGGAGGTGATGACGGCTTTCCGACTGGCTCTGGGCTACGGAGTGGCGGTTTTGGCGGGGTTTGCGGTGCACAATCTCGCACTCCGGACCGTGCTCAAACCCAGCATTCTGGCGGATATCGCCCAACCCCGCGGCCTCGACACGGGACGGAGTGGCGGGGTGGGTTTCCGGCTGGCTGCGGCGTTGCAGGTCTCGGTGAGCGACTTCCTCGACATGATGGTTTATTTCACCATGGGCTGCGCGGCGGCGGCGCTTTTCAGCACGGCGGTGAATCAGGAAATCATTGCTCCGCTCGCGGTCGATCCGTGGCTGGCGACGGCATCGATGATGGGGCTGGCGGCGATTTTGTCATTGTGCAGCACGAGTGACGCGTTCATCGCGGCGACGTTCGTGTCGTTTCCGCAGGTTTCGAAACTCGCCTTCCTGGTTTTCGGACCAATGGTCGACCTGAAGTTGATCTTCATTTACACCTCGGTCTTCCGAAAACGCTTCCTCGCGGGTCTCGTTATCGGTCTTTTTGTGGTGATCGGATTGATTTGCGTCCGCCTTCAGGTGATTTTCCTCGTGCCATGACCGCCGCTCTTCACCGCCTGCTTTCCTCGTCCGTCCTGATGGTCTGGGGATCCGTGCTGTGCTGGGTGTATTTCAGCGGAAAAATCAGCGCGTATTTGCACCCGAGCTTCCGCATCTACACGGCCATTGCGGGCTGCGTCCTCGTGCTGCTGGCATTTTTGCTGATGATGTTTCCCGCCGATGAGCGGGCGGACACGTCGGGTTGTGAAGGATCGATGGTGGGATCATTGCCGGGTCACCTGCTGGCGACCCTGGTCTTGATCGGGCCGTTGTTGCTGGCGGTGATGTCGTCGCCGGATCAATTTGGAGCTTCGACGGTGTTGAACCGGGGTTACGTTGAGAGCGTGGCCGAACTGCCCGGTGTGGTGGTGAACGTTCCGGAGCCCGCGCTCCCGGGAGAGGAGGCGACTCAGGAATCGGCGAGCGTAAGCGAATATCTCGCGCGCAACGAAAAAGGGGAAATCCGTGCCGAGGTCATCGATTTGCTCTATGCGGCGCAAGAGCCGTCCATGCGGCCGGACTTCGAAGACAAATCCATTGAGATTATCGGCCAGGTGATGCCGGCCCAATCCGCCAACGCGGACGGCAGCCGTTTCAATCTGGTACGCATGTTCATGGTGTGTTGTGCGGCGGATGCGCGACCGGCAGCGGTGACGGTGCAGCCGCCGGGTGAAGTGGATTTTCCGCAAATGACGTGGGTGAAGATTTCGGGCAAAGCGACGTTCCCGATGGTCGATGGCCGGCGTATCCCGGTGGTGGAAGCGACCGATGTGCAAAAGACCGACCCGCCCGAGGAGCTGTTTATTTATTAGGTCGGCGGCGCTCAGAGTTTTCGCTGCGTTTGTTCTGGCGTTGTCGTCCGGGCAGGCCGCGGACTGGGAGTTTTCCCGGCCGGGGTGGACCTACGAATTTCCGCGGGACCACGGCAACCATCCCGATTTCAAAACCGAGTGGTGGTATTTCACCGGCAATCTCCGGAGCGCGGAGGGGCGCGAATTTGGATATCAGCTCACGTTTTTCCGTCAGGGCATCACCCCACCCGCGGCGCGGATCCCAACGACGTCACGATTTGTCACCGGCGATGTGAAATTTGCGCACTTTGCGGTGACCGATGTGACGAAAGGTGAGTTTGTTTTTGAGCAGTTTCTGGCGCGGGGGACATTTGGTGAGGCGGGTTTCGACGACGGCGGGCGGCTGGCGTGGATTGAGGAATGTGAACTTCGGCTCGAGTCGGACGGAACGTTCCGGTTGAGGGCGCAGGACGAAAAAAAAGCAATCGACCTGCGATTGCGACCGGTAAAACCGCCGGTGATCCACGGGACCGACGGTGTGAGCCAGAAGGCGGATGGCGAAGGGCGGGCGTCGCATTATTATTCGCTGACCCGGATGGAAACGGCGGGCACGGTGACGTTGGGCGGGACGGCTCACGAGGTGACGGGCTTGAGCTGGTTCGACCACGAATGGGCGACCAATCAGCTGGCGGCCGGGCAGGTCGGCTGGGATTGGTTCAGCGTGCAATTCGACGACGGCACCGAGCTGATGCTTTTTCAGATCCGGACGGCGACGGGTGGCCGGGAGCGCTGGTCGGGCGGCACGTTCGTCGACGCGTCCGGTGGAACGACCGCGGTTGCCGACGCGGATTTCGAACTCGAGCCGGTCGGAAGGTGGAAAAGCCGGGAGACCGGCGCGGACTATCCCGTGGACTGGCGGCTGGCCGTGCCGAAACTCGGGCTCGAAATCAAAATCACCGCGCGGGTGGACGATCAGGAATTGCGACTCGCGCCGATTTCCTACTGGGAGGGATCAATCGGTGCGGAGGGAATGCGCGGCGCGGTGCCGGTGCGGGGAACGGGCTACCTCGAAATGACGGGATACGCGGGTGACGTCGTGGGGATGAAGGCGGCGCCGTAGGACGGAGAACAATACGCGAACCCGTCCCGCCTGCGTTGCGACTACGGCAAGCCGGAGCGTTACCCGCCTTGAACCGGGGGCATGATCGAGATGACTTCGCCGGGCTGAACCGCGTGGTGGCGGTCGACGTAATCGAGATTCGCGGCGATCAAAATTTTTGCATCCCACTCCGCGAGTTTGGGAAACTGGACGTAGAGCCCGCCGAGCAGAACCTCGATCTTGCTTCCGGGCGGCAGGGAAACCTCCAGCTCGTGACAGCCGGTGATGTCCCGGAGGAGGGAATAAAATTCGACCTTGATGTTCATTGGCGCGCGATGGCTTCGTCGTTGAGCACTCCGATGAACGGGAGATTGCGGTAACGCTCGACGTAATCAAGGCCGTACCCGACGACAAATTCGTTGGGGATGTCGAAGCCGACGTAATCGGCGTCGATTTCCTTGGCGCGCTCGACCTGTTTGCGCAGCAGAACGCAGGTTCGGATGCTGATGGCTCCGCCGCCGTCCCCAAGGCGGGCGCGAATGGCGTGGAGCGTGTGACCGCTGTCGAGAATGTCGTCGAGCAGGAGAATGTGGCGATCGCGCACGGTGGGCAGGTCGGTCTGGCGAAAGTTCACGCGGCCGGTCGTTTCGGTGCCGTGGTAGCTCGAGACGCTGAGGCAATCAACCTGGAGCGGCAGCGGCACCCGGCGCAGCAGGTCGGCCATGAAAATGAAACTGCCGTTGAGAATGGCGATGACGGTGAGGTCCTTGCCACGGTAGTCGGTGGTGATTTCGTGGGCCAGCTCATCGAGGCGGCTCAGGATGGTGGATTCGTGAAAAAGAACGCGGCGGATGTCGGCAAGCATGGGCGGGAGGGTTGAGAAGTCGCGTGAGTGAAGCTGGGAAGAGTTGAGCGTTGGAAGTTGGAAGTTGGAAGTTGGAAGTTGGAAGTTCGCGGTGACGCGATGCCTTTGGTAGGCTGGTCAGAATGGCGCGTGTTCCCCGCTGGCAATTGCACGATCTCCTCGACCTGGAGGCGGTATTCCTCGCGGACGGGGACGATGCGGCGATTGAAAATCGGGATCGTGCGATCGCGGCGAATATCGTGCGACCGGCGGCGGGTGTGCGGGTGCTCACGGGTCCGGAAAAAGTGCGCCTGTGGCTCGAAGCGCGGCGGGCCGGCCCGGACGCTCCGGTCGCGGGCAGTGCGTATCTCGCTGCGTCGCGAACGCTGGCAGGGATTCTGATCGTGCTGGGGCTTTGCTCCGGAGCCGGGCTGGCGGCGGGCCTTTTGTTTTTTCACGGCGACCGGCCCATTAGCGTAACCGTATTTTTTGCGGCGACCGTCGTCTGGCAGGTTGTTCTTTGGCTGGTGGTGGCCGGCGCTTTGGTCGCTGGCCGGCGGCCGCTTGGCGGCATGTTGGCCGGATTGATCGGGTGGGCGTTGACCCGGCTGGGAAATTCGGGACTCGTTGCTGACGGCGGTCGGCGCACGGATTTTGCCGCGGTGTGGGGATCGCTGCGGGCGAAACGAATGATTTACGGCGAGGTCCTCGTGTGGCCGGTCGCGATCCCCGCGCAACTTTTTGCGGTTGCGCTGAACGTGGGAATCATTGCGATGACGCTCGTGCTGGTGGCGATCTCGAACCGCGCGTTCGGTTGGGAGACGACGCTTGCGGTGAGCCCGGAGACGATGCTGCGAATCGTGGAAGTGATTTCCTGGCCATGGTCGGCGCTGCCGCAGGCGCATCCGTCGCTGGCTGAGATTGCGGGCAGCCGGATCGCGTTGCGCGGCGAGGGCAATTACGACGCGGTCGCGCTGGTGGCATGGTGGCCGTTCCTCGTTTACGCGGTGGCATTTTACGGGCTGCTGCCGCGGGTGGTGTTGTTGGGAGTTTCGGTTTTCTTGAAACACCGGGCGCTGGCGCGGCTGGATTTTCGTCACTCGGATTGCGCCCGCCTGCTGAGGCGGCTCGAGCCGGTGGTTGTGGCGGGCGACGCTCCGCCGGCCGAGCCGGGGGAACGGGCCGCGGTGACTGCGGCCGTTGCGGGCCCGGGTGGCGAGGCGACCATCATTCTTTCGCACGAACTGCGAATGCCTGCCGACCAGATGGCGGAGATCTTGAGGCCGATTGGAATCGAGATTGGCGAAAGCCTGGAGGCTGAGGTCGATTGCGCCGAGGCGAACGCGACGGTGTATTCCCGGCTCGTCGGGGGCAGTCGGCCGGTCGCGGTGGTCCTCGATGGCTCGCGACCACCCGTCAAGGCGATCCTCGAATTTCTGCGTCAGGTGCGCCACGCGAGCGGACCGAAGCGGGAGATGATCGTCGTCGCCGTGGACGGTGGGGGCGCTGCCTTCGATTACGACGAAGCGTGGCGCAAACGGATCGCCGAGCTGGCCGACCCGTATCTCCGCGTCGAACGGGGGGTGCGATCATGAGCGGCGACGTTCCATTTTTTGCCTGCGTCGGTGCAGTGAATACCGGCAAGACGTCCACGATTGCGGCGCTGATCGAGGATGACCAATTGCGCATCACGCACTGGCCGGGTGCGACCACGGAGGTCCAGACCTTCACGGTCGAACTCGGCGGCCAGCCAATCGTACGGTTTTTCGACACCCCGGGATTTCAGAATGCCAAAAGCGCACTGGCGCGACTCCGCGAGCTTGAAGACCCGGCCGGAGATCCGCTCGACGCGTTTCGGAAATTCCTCGTCCAATTCGGGACGGATCCGATGTTCAGCGAAGAATGCAAATTATTCGGTCCGCTCGTCGAGGGGGCGGGTATTCTTTACGTCGTTGATGCGTCGCAACCGTTCCGGGAAATCAATGACGCGGAGATGAAAATCCTGCTCATGAGCGGCCGTCCGCGTCTTGGATTGATCAACACGACGGCGGATCCGGTTCATGCGGCGGTCTGGCAGGCCCGGCTCGGGCAGCACTTCAATCTGGTGCGTTCATTCGATGCGCACGCGGCGGATTACCGCGCACGAATGGCACTTTTACACGCGCTGATGGGAATTCACGAAAGCTGGCGCGGTGCGCTCGAGCGGGCGGTCGCGCTTTATGAAGACGACTGGGCAGCGCGGCGCGACGAGGCCGCCGAGGTGATGGCGGAGCTGTTGATCGAGGCCGTGCAGCACCGCGAGACGGCGATGATCGGACTGCGCGAAGATGCCCGGCAGGCCTCCGCGGCACTGGTGGAAAAATTTCGGGAATCATTACGTTCGCTCGAACGCCGGGCGCACGAAGAGATCATTCGGACCTTCAAACACCACGAGCTGGTGCCGGGCAGCGCGGGGGGTGCGCTCACGGAGATGGATCTTTTCAGCGAAGACGTCTGGCGGCTCGGCGGATTGGACGAAAAACAACTCGTGGTCGCGGCGGCGGTCGCCGGAGCGGTCGGCGGGGCTGCAGTGGATTTGTTGCTCGGTTTCCATACGCTGGGTGCGGCGGCGGTCGGCGGCGGATTATTCGGCGGGGCGGGTGCGTGGCTCGCCGGTAAGGGCCGTCCGCATCTCGAAGTGAAGCTGCCGGGGGCGCTGGGCGAACTCATCGGCCGCCAGAAAGTCGCCGGTCGGGATCTGCGGGTCGGGCCTCTGCGCGAGCTCAATTTCCCGTGGATCCTGCTCGACCGGGCGATGGCGGTGTTTGCGACCGCGGCGGGCCGCTCGCAC
>JBGTDR010000112.1:0-41136 GCA_041748215.1 Chthoniobacterales bacterium | reverse complement strand
GTGGTGCGGGCCATCGGCGCGGCCTGGTCTCGCGTGGGCGCGAGCGGGGCCACGCCGCGCGGGCTGAGCAATCCGTAGGTCGAGCGACCGGTGGCCAATGCACTGACGCCGGAGTTACAACGATTGGAGGTGCCGGTATCCCCACCGAGCGAAACCACGGTGAAGTTGGCGGCGAGCGCGGCACCCGAGCCCGTGCTCGAATCGCCCGGGTAAAGGTCGAGCCCGTAAGGATTCCTGGCCGGACCGTAGAAGGTTGGCCCCTCCGGGTCATACAGGGCGTCGGTGTAGTAGGAGTCGAACTTTGCGAGTCCCTGAACGACGCCGCCCGCCGCGCGGATGCGGATCACGTTTTCGGCGCTGGCCGTGGCGACGACGTCGCGGTAGGCCGGAAAGTCGAGGTTAAGCGGAAGCCCCTCCACCGCGTGGTTCATCTTGGGCAGCACGGGAATGCCGTGAAACGGTCCGAGCACGGTGCCTTCCGCCCGGAGCTGATCCGCCGCCGCGGCCTCGGTGAAGACGGCCGGGTTGGTCTCGACGACCGAGTTGATCTTGATTCCGTTGCGGTCGTAAACCGCGATGCGGTTGAGATAAAGCGCGTTCAGTTCGACGCTGGTGACCGCTCCGGCGGCCATGGCGGCCTGCATCTGGTCAATGGTGGCTTCCTCGAGCGTGAAGGTTTCGGCGGAGGACGTGGTGATGGCCGAGAAGGCGGCAAACATCACGACGGATGCGAATCGTCGGCGACGCGGGGAGGGGGTCTGGTTCTGCCTTCCGCGCGAGGCTCGGGCGGTCGGGTGGTTGGAATGGGATGGCTGCTTCATGGTGCAGCCGAGAAGGGTGATTCATTTTGCGTGCCAACGGGGCGCACCCAAATGACGTCATTGGCCGCGCAGGCCCTTGAACAAAAGGTCTCCGGACGATGGACGCCGTGGGAGGGAGGGAGGATTTCGCGCGAGCGGGGCAGCGGCAATGGCGGAATTTGACCAATCTCGGCCTTGCCTTGGGGGTCTGAAACTATCCTGATCCCAGGTCCGTGGGCCCAATGATGCCACGCCCGTGCCGCTGGCGAAGGACGCGAGCAAGATGGCGTCGGTTGGCGAATCCGCACGCGCGGGCAACCGTGTCGCCCGGTGGACGGCCAGGCGTTGAGAGGAGGGCCAACGCTCGGTCGGCGCGAACGCCCTGTAACCAGCGCACCGGAGTTTCACCGGTGGTCCGTTTGAACACGCGGCAGAAGTAGGTGGGGGTTAGACCAACGGCTTGGGCGAGGTCGCGCAGGGTGAGTGGTTCGCCGAGCCGTGGTTCAACGGCGAGTCGCAGCGTGCGCATTTGCCGAAAGGAAAGTCGGTGGCCCTCGGCGGATTTTGGCGGCCGGGCCCCCATCCGTCGGGCGAGATAAAGCACGAGGGCGTGGGCGAGATGATCGGCAAGAACGGCATCGGCGCTGGTTGGATTCTGGGCCAGACGCGCGAGTTCGCGCAAAGTGGCGGAAAGAAAGTCGTCGTAACCCCAAACATTGGCGAGGGCCTCGAAGTTCGAGCTCGTTTTGATTCCGGCGTCGTCCAGGACGCGGCGGCAAAACGACTCGTCGAGGCCGACCTCGATGCTGCGGTTGTGGCCCAGGCTTTGGAACCGGCATGGCCGCCTCGCCGGATTAAAAAAATGGTAGTCACGCCGGGGGTTGCGGCGAAGCTGCCAGCCGTCGCCGTTATCGATGCGATGCCATCTTGGCGGTTCGGTGTTGAGACAGATCACGACGCTGCGGCTCACGGCTTCGTCGAGGTATTCCACCTCTTCGGGCCAGTCTCCCATAAGCACGGAAACGCCCGTCGCGCCCAGCACCGCCAATTGGTCGATATATTCCGGGTAGGCGATGACCGCCTGCTCGGCGTGAGAAAGCGCGGGAGGCACCATCCCGCTGCACCCAAGCAGGTTTTACGCCGTTGCAGTCCGACGTGGAGCGCCCGGGGATCTTTAGTGGGAACGGGAGTTGCTTGCTGCGCGGTCCATGACGTTCACGCCGGAGTTTTGGAAAGCGCTGGAATGGGTCGCCGTGATTTGCGGCGTGATCAGCTCCGTGGGCAGCTATCGCCGTGCCATGTGGTCGTGGCCGTGGGGGCTTGTTTACGCGCTGCTCGCCGGGTGCCTGGTCTGGCACCTCAAACTTTACGCCGATGTCGCTCTCCAGGCGTTTTATTTCGTTTCCGGCATCGTGGGATGGTGGATGTGGGCGCACGGTGGCCCGCGAGGCGAAAAACTGCCCGTGACCCTTTTGACCACGGGTCAACGGATCGCCGCCGTGGCCAGCTGTCTGCTGGTGACCGCCGTCGCGGGCCGGTTGTTGAGTTTGCACACGGACGCGGCGCACCCGTATTGGGACAGCCTCGCGACCGCCAGCGCCGTCACGGCGGCCCTTCTGTGCATGCGGAAAAAAGTGGAATGCTGGACGGCGTGGAGCGTTTCGACCGTGCTGGCCACGGGGCTGTTTTTCTCGCGGGAGGCCTACCCGATGGCGGGAATCTCCGCCGCCTACTTCGTCTTCAATTGTTTTGCGCACCGCGCCTGGATGCGTCAATTCCGGCGGGATCAATCGGGCGGCCGGATCGCGGGAGACGACGCCAAAGCCGCCCTTGCCGTCGTCCCCGGTTGACGCAATCAATCGCGCGTCGTGGCGGTGCCCTTTCGACCGACGAACCAACGACGGGTGGCCACCGCCGGTCGAATGACCGCCGGGACCTTCCCGCCGTTAGATGAAGTGCTCGAGCCGACGTCCTACACGACGACATTTTCCCGCCGCAAAGCGAGCACGGTTGCCATTGTCTCCGCCCACACGTGGAGGTGATCGCGAAAGTGGGGCGGGCAATCCATGCGGCGGGCGAGCCGATTGGCCCCGAGCCGCTCGAGGAGACGATCGATCCCGACGCTGAAGTCGGAAGACCCCGGACGCGGGATGCTTTCGACGCGGAGCACGGCGTATTCGAGTCCGCGGAGTTCGGTTGAATCGAGCGACGCCAAAAAATCGAGGAAGTCGAGCGCCTCCGGCTCGTCCGTCGCGGAATCCGCGCAGACAAGCATCGTGCGCTCTTTCGTGGGCCGGCATCTCCATTCACACCTCCTATATCGTCGTCGACGGCTTCACGGTCACCGGCGACAACGACTCGATCGTCCTCCTCGAAGCCATCAACGAAGGCAAGCAGCCCAAGGCCAATCCCTACTACAACACCAACGGCATTGTGATCGAAGGCCGCCACAAATCTCCCGACGCCAAACCCCATCACGTCGTCATCCGCAATTGCGTCATCTCCAAATGCCCCGGCGGCGGCCTCACTGCTCTTGAAGCCGACTACTTCACCTTCGAGGACAACCTCGTCTTCGACAACGCGTGGTTCATGCGCTACGGCGGCTCCGGCATCACCACACTTAACAACTGGGCCTTTGACGACGCTCCGGGCTACCACGTCGTGATCCAGCGCAATCTCGTCTGGAACAACAAGACCCTCGTGCCTTGGGCCGCCATCGGCAAACTCAGCGACGGCAACGGCATTCTCCTCGACGTCACCGACGGCAAAAGCGGCGGCGCCTCCAATCCCAACGCCGACAAACCGGTCGCTCCCGATGGCACCGTCCTCCCTGACCCCAACGCCGCCGCGCTCAACCCCCAGCGCCCCGTCTGGAAAGGCCGCGCGCTCATCGCCAACAACGTCAGCGCCTTCAACGGCGGCTCCGGCATTCACACGTTTCGCACCAAACACGTCGATATCGTCAACAACACCACCTACTGGAACGGCGGCATCGTCGGCTACCAGGAGCTCTTTCCCAATCGCTCCGAGGATATCGTCATCCTCAACAACATTATCGTCCCCCGCACGGGCGGCAAAATCACCTCCGACAACCGCAACAAGGACGTCCGCTGGGACTACAACATGTATCCAGTCCCTCAGGACGTCTTCAAAGGCCCGAACAATCTCGTCGCCGATCCGCAGTTCGTTTCCATTCACCGCGACCTCCGCCAAGCCGATTTCCGCCTGAAGCGCGGCAGCCCCGGCCGCGACAGCGCTACCGACGACGTCGCCCAAGCCACCGATCTCACCGGCAAAAAACGCCCCGCCGGCAAAGCCCGCGACCGCGGCGCCTACGAACAGTAGGCCCTCCGCATCGACTCCGCCGAAAAATCCCTTCCAGCCCGCTCCCACCCGGAGCGGGCTTTCTTGTGCACCATCGGCGCCTCGCTCAAGTAAGTCGGCCTACTCCGCACGCCCCCGGTTTCGCCACCCGCTCAGAGAGCTGCTGCCGATGATGGCTAGTAGTCCCGCGGCAACAAGGAGAAGAACACTTGCCGCTAGTGCCACACCATGCCCTCCTTTTAACTCCTATTGGCTGTCGCTTCGGCTCTCGATTCGTTGTGAATAGACGAGATCGGCAGAGTCGAACCGTTGCCTCGCCTCAATTAAAAGTTGATCGCCGAATGAAGTAACCACAAGCGAGCCACTGACCGGGCCACCGGATTTGAGGGCCTGGCGGACGGCGTCACCGATCAATCGCTGGACCGTGCGTTGCATCGGTCGCGCGCCGAAGGTTTTGTTCATCCCTCGTCGGACCAGAAATTCGAAGGTGTCGTCGCCAACGACGAGTTCCACTCCGCGCGCGCGGAGTCGGGCGACTTCTTCCGACACGACCATGTGACTGATCTCGCGCTGCGTATCGGGCGAAAGGGGCTTGAACACAATCTTCTCGTCGAATCGGCCAAGGAGTTCCGGACGAAACGTGCGATGCAATTCGCCGAAGACCGCTCGTTCGAGCGTGGCGAACGGAAGCCGAGTAGGGCGGAGAAGTTGTTGTGACCCGACGTTGCTGGTGCACACGACGAAAAAACCGGAAAGGTCGTAGGTGTGGTGGTCCCCAAGGGTGATGCGCGCGGCGTCGGTCATCTGGAGAAACAAATCCCAAATGAGGTGGTGCGCTTTTTCAATTTCGTCGAAGAGCAGGACGCCGCGGCGGTGGTCGGCGAAAACGCGTCCGAGTCGACCGGGCGATCCGTTTACGTCGCCAAGCAGAAGTTTCACGGCGTCTGCGTGCTGGAATTCGGACATGTCGAAACGAAAGAGCGCATCGTCGCCGAAAAGGAACCGGGAGAACTCGATGGTCAGTTGGGTTTTGCCGACGCCGGTCGGTCCGAGGAAAAGAAACGAGCCAAGCGGGGTTGCCTCGGGCTGCAAGCCAAGCTGGGCGCGTTCGAGCACGGAGCAGACGCGCGGAATGACGTGCTCCTGGCCTTTGATGCGGGACGCGAGATGCGATTCGAGGCCGGAGAGGCGTTGCACGACGGCGGGGTAATCGATGGTCATGATGGATGGGCGGTTGCGTTGCGGGATTTGGCGAACCATTGGCGGAGGGCGTAGTCCGGGCGGGCCTGGGTGAACCATGCGGGGTAGGTGCCGTCGGGATTGATCGGCGGGACGAAACGTTTGCGGAACGGTTTCTCGCAGTGGCGAATGACGGCCGTGAACTTCGGGAGCTTTCGCAGCTGGTAGGGCTCGAAGAACGGTTTGATCTTTCGCTGATAGTTGGAGGAGTGCTTGCCGGCGGAGAATCCCCACGATTTTTCGACCACTTCGCGCTCGCCGATGGTTTTTGACGCGATGACGGCGGAATCGTGGTTGGCGGCGGTGAAGATCAATTCGTTGCTCAAGTTCAGCATGAGCACGTCGGCGTAACGTTTATCGAGGGCGCCGTGGATCGAAGTGTAAGCCTGCGTCGCGAGCACGATGGTGGCGCGGGCCTCGCGGATCACGCCCGCCGCGCGGTGGTCCGCGAACGCGGACTCCGCCCCGGTTATGATCTCCTGACCCTCGTCGGCGAAGAGGATGATGAGGTTGTCCTTCGCGCGCTCCTCGGCGGATTTGTCGAAGCGGCTCAGCGCGTGGAAGTAGAACGAGAGTTTGAGGATCGTGTTGATGTAAAGCCGCTCGGACTGGAACTTCTGCGGCATCGCGAGGCAGACGATTTTTCCCGCGTCGATCTCGGCGACGGAGAACGTCGGTTCGTTCGCGCAAAACACCTCGGCGATTTCGGGGTTGAGGAAAAATTCCAAATACGTGCTGAGCGTGCCCTGCACGCCGCCGAGCTGCTCGGGTGGCTGGTCGAGGTAACCGCGGAAGGCGGTGAGCAATTCGTGGGAGCGTTGGTCCCCGCGGTTCATGAGCGTTTCGATGGTCGCGTCCGAATCCTCGGGGCTGAGGAGAAGTCGATGGATGTTCGGGATCGTGACGTAGGCCTCGATGTGGCGGAGAATTTCGAACGCGGTCTGGATCGCGAGCTGTGCTTTCGTGGGAAAAAACGGATTGTTGCCGCGACCACCGGTGAGCGACATGGCGGTGTCCACGATCACCTTCGCGTAGGTGGACGCCGGAACGAGGGGATTGCCGGTGAGATTGATCGTGTGCGGTGGCCGCCAAAGCGCATCTTTTCCTACCGGCCGCGTTTGCAGCAGGACGAGGTCGTCCTTGCGTCCGAAATGCGCGGCCATCCGCACGAGGATTTCCCAGTAGAGGCCTTTCTGATCGAGGCAGACGCCGCCCCAGTTCTTCACGTTTTGGAAAACCTGAAACGTAATCACGTTGATCGCGCTCTGGGTTTTCCCCGAACCCGTGCGGCCCGTGATGAGCCAGCCGCGCACGAAATCTTCCATCGACCACGAAAGGCCGCCAAGGCGGAGGACGGTCGGACCTTGGTGAGCATCCGCGAAGAGCGCCCACGCCGCGAACGCGGCACATGCGCCCACCACCACAAACGAGATCGGCGGCGGAAGGAGAAAGTATCCCGACAGAGCGCCTGCGACGCCGAGCACGAAGGTGAGCAGATCAAGCGGCTTCATCGGGCGAGCGTGGGCGGATCTTCTCGATCAGGAACTCGAACAAGCGGCGCTCCGGATCGGGAACGGTCTGGGTGTAGGACTTGAAGTTCACGATCGTGACCGCGGAGCCGTCCTCGTAGGTGCGGTGCAAGAATCCATCCACGTGATCGGGACGGAAGACGAGGTTCTCGCAGAGAACGAACTCAGAGGCCGTTCTGCTGCCCGTGCTGGTGGGCGTGCGCGTGGGAGTTTCGATGGGCATAGGAGTCGAAGCCGTGCGTGTCGGCGTAGCGTTTGTGCGCGGCGCGGTAGTCGCGCTTGATGCGGAAAAGCAACGTCTGCAATTCGCGGAGGGATCGGCGGTCGACGGCGGCGGCGAGTTTTTCGACGGTTCGCTCGGACTTCGATTTGCGGCGACCGAGCAGGCGAAGAACAAAGTTCGCGTTGCGCTGCGCGGCCAGAGCGCGGCGTTTGCCGGCAATCGCCGTTTCGAGATTGCGGATGCTTTGGAATGATTGTTGGAGGCGGATCGCCTCCGCCGTTTGAGCGCTCCGCAGTGCGGCGAGGTGGGAGTCCTTCAATCGAGGGGCGAAGACGATCTTGTCGGCGTCGACACGGCGCGAGAGGAAACGATGAAGTTGCTCCGGGTCGTCGAGAAGTTCGGTCCAGCGTTCGTTTTCCCGTTCGAAGCAGCGCGTAAGAAACACCATCTGGTTCTTGTTCGCCGACACGTGCGTGCGCGACATGCTGCAGCCGACGTAAGCGCCCTTCGCGGTGCGCGGGCACAGCGCGACGTGAACGTGAAGGTTGTCCGTGTCATGGTGGATGCCGTAGGCGTAGCCGATGGCGTCGTGAGGATGGAATCGCTCGGCGAACCGCCGCATGATCTTCTTCATCGTGGATTGGAGCACACGGTCGGGATTGATGCCGGCAGCGACAAGCCGGTCGTGGAAAGGTTGCGACATCGTGAAAACAAGCCGGTGCTGAAGGACGGGGTTCTCCGACGACGAGGGAAACTTCCGCACGTGAGCGAACCACGCTTCGGAGAGGCGGTGCTTGCGCTCTTCGTTGCTGAGCTGAGAGGGCGCGCAACGGGTGCCGTCGGGATTCGCGAGGATCTTGTGGTGGAAAAATCCGCCGGCGTGAACCTGGCCAAGCGTTTCCTTCGAGGCGTAGTCCGCGAATTGTTTCAACTTCCGGCGGGCATCCGAACGTTCCCCCGGGGTTTCGTGGCGAGCGGATCGTTTCCGTGCCGACGTCTCGTCGAGGTAGTCGAGATCGAGGCACGAGCGCCACGTCTTCTTGAACGGGAAAATCATTCCGTTCTTCACGCAAAATCCTCCAGGTGTTCCGCGAGGTGATCGAGTTTTCGCTCGATGCGTTCGAGCGCGTGGGGATCGATTTTTCCTTCGGTCGAGACCGCATAAACAATGGCCTCGAACGTCTCGGTTTTGGTCTTGAATCCGTATTCTTCGTGAAGAAGCGCGAAGCGCGTTTTCGACCGTTCGGTGATGTCGACCGAAAAAACGGTGGTGCCGGGGTGGGAGCGTCGGGGCATTTATTTAATGACGTTAAGTAATTCAAAAGCGACTGCGCTTCGGAGCGGGCCTGACCCGCGAAGAACGGAGCCTTTTCGCGCCGCGAAAAAGCGGAACCGTGATTTCCAAGGGAAATCACTATGCTCTATGGCACTTGGAAGGGGCCAAATGCCCAAGGGAGCCGAGAATGCGGGGCTTTCGGAGGCGGGCAGGCGTGTCAGCCCGGCGGAAAAAACGCATGGTTTGACGGAGCCCAAGGAATCGAAAACGTCGCGATTTCCACGGCATGAGGAGGGATACTCGTCGCCGATTCGAGCCGCTCGGAGCCCGACCAGAGGGAGGCGCGAGAACGAATTGAATGGGCGACTCCATCCAAGTTGATCGGAAACGGTGCGCTGATTTGACGGAGACGGTAGGCCCGCGGGGCAAGCTCGCGCCGCCCCTGGGTCCGTCAGCGGTTCCGGCAAATGAGCGCGGAATTGGCCAAGGTCGTCCGGTGCGATGAAAGCGGGAGCGTGGATTCCGATGGTGAGGTGTCGGGTAGAACGCGGGCTCGCCGAGGTGCGGCCGCCGGATTGGAGGAGGCCGCCGAGCGAAGCGGGTGGCTCCTTCAATCGGGCGGCTTGGGCGTTCGTCGCCCGAGAGGTCGCGCTGATTTGGTCGGACGAAGAGTCCGGCCGAATGAGCGCAACGCGACCGCGGGTGCGGATGTGGTGGCGATGGGGTCGTCTGATCACGCCCGGAGAATGGCCGGGGATCACGCGACGGTTGCTCCGAAGCGGGAGCGGAAAAGCGAGGGACTGTCCTACCGAAAACTGCAGATGAGCGAGGGTCTGGGCGCCTGGCGAGTGCCCCCTGAATCCCGTCATAGGCCGCTATCCGGCGATTCCGTGCGATAAAGTCGTCGGTTTGGAGGAGGCCGCCGAGCGAAGCGAACGGCTCCTCCAATCGGACGACCCGAAGCGGCGATCGTTTCAAATCTTGCGTTGATCCGCTCGGACGCAGCGTCCGAACGGATGAGCGCATCATGAGCGCATCGTCGGCTCCGAGGCAGTTCCCGAGGGGGACCTAGAGGGCCAACCTGGCCTGATGAGGAACGGACGACTCCGCTTTTCGTGCTGACCGAAGCCCTCGCATCGTCGACTTCGCGAGCGACGCCGGACTCGTCTCCGCCACTCGTGCGGTGGGCTGAGGTTCGGGTTTCAGCGTTTCGTCGGGCGCTTCCACGGCGAACACGGGCTCTTGTTCCGACAAACCCTCGGTGGGCTGAATGCCGCGAACAAAGTCGCTGCCACGCTGTGCCTGACCAGCCGCAGAGACGATCAAGCGGGGATCGTCCTCCAGCTTGTTGATCCATGAGTCGAGGTAGGCCGCCGAGTTCTGAAACTGCACCTCGTCCAAGATTCCGGCCTCGTTCGACAGGAAGGCTGCGCCGAGTTCAGCGATCAATTCTTCGCGGGAGTAGCGTTCTGAACCGAACTTGATCGGCTTGGTCACGCCCTCGCGATCAAGGCGCGAGCCATGCCCGGTGGCATGGATCATCTCGTGGAAGAGCGTGTGGTGGTAGTCTTCCAGCGTGCGGAACGTCCCGGGGGCGGGCATCTGAATCACGTCTCGATCCGGGGAATAGAGGGCCGCAAACCCAACGTGACGGACCGGGCAGAGCTTGGCTTCGGCCACCATCGCGGCGGCTTTCTCGCAGGGTTGCTGGCGATTTTGATCGAGCGCCAGCGCTGGCGGAATGATGCCTTCGGTCTGGTCGAGATTGAAGACGTTCGACCAGCGGATGAAGGGAACACGGGCTTCCGTTCCGTCCGAGCGAACAACGAGATTGCCGGCCGCGTCCCGCTTCTCGAGGAATTTGTAGTAAATGACGGGCGTCGATTTCTCGCCTTTCCGGACATGCCCGCCGAGATCGAGGGCTTGTTTGAACGACACCCAGAACGGCGAACCGAAGGGCGCGGACCCGAGAAGAAGGGCGTTAATGCCGCGGTAGGGCTTCCGTGAAACGACGTTTTGGGCGGAAAGCCAGGGCTTCTGCCACGGCACGGTTCCCCGTTTGAGTTGTTCGATGAACCGGTCGGTGATCGCCTGGTAGATGTCCCGGCTCATAACGCGACCTCGATGCGAGCTATGTCGATGGCGGCCTCCGCGTAGGCGAGGGGAAGACCAAAATCCCGCGCGATGACGGCGGCGAGCGGCTCGCCGTCAAGGTCGCGGGTGAACAACGGCGTTTCATCGGCCCCGATGCGGCGGTCGATGTAGGCGAAGAAATACGTTTCGAGGATCGTGGGATGGAGGTTGGGCATGGCGGCAGGCATGGGCGTGGGTGGGTTGGGCTCAAAGGCGCGGCCCGTGAGCGGGGGTGTTGATGATCCGGCCGAGGGCGTCTTTTCGAACCGGATTCGGCGAGGCGTTGAGGCCGGGATCAAGGCGGCCGATCGTTTTGGGCGCGCGAAGCGCGACGAGATCGGCGTTCCAATCTTTGCCGCACGGGCGTTCAGACGTGATGGCGAAACCCGACCAGTCGGCGGTTTCGTTCCATGCTTTGAGCCACCCGCGTTCTCCCGCGGCATCACGGTCCAACGCCACGATGAAGGGTTGTCGTCGCGCGTAGACCTGCGCCATTAACGGCGCGGGCACGAAGGATCCGCTGCAACTGACCACGGCGAGCGAGTCCGAGCGATGGGCGGGGAGGGCGTAATAACTCAGCGCGTCGATGGGAGACTCGACCGCCACGACCGCGTGCGCATCCCGGAGGTTTCGGCCGACGGCAAACCACGCCGTGAGTTTCTCCCCGAGGCAGGGACGAAAGGTGGAACCGTGGCGTGTGGCGCGGAGCGAGGCTCCCGTCACCTTGCCGCATTCGGTGCGATGTAGAAAGACAAGGCTCGGGCTGAATCGATGATCGTTCGCGTAGATCGACCCGACCGCGTGAAGCTCATCCACCAGCGCAGCCTCGATGCACCGGGTTTCAACCAAGTAGGCGCGGGCCGCGGGCCAGTTGGCTTCACTTCGTTTCGCGTACCTCGCCATGAGATCGGCGAACGGTATCCGCTTCGATTGCGGGTTCGGCGGGGTGCAATCCGCGCGTTGCACAATGGCGATGCCCGGGCGAAGGCGAGCGGTGAGGTTTTGGCAGGCCGACGAAAAATCCTCACCGCCGAGGTGCATTTGGAGGTCGATCGCGCCCGCGCCACCGAGCCCTGCCTTGTTGTCGAACCAACGTTGGCCGGTCACGACGATGTTGTACCGATCCGTTTTCGCCCGGACGCTGCGACCCTCCGCCTTGACCCGGAAGCCATGCCACGCCAGCAGCTCCGTAAGCGGGATCGCGCGGAGTTGGTCCGTTTCAACCGATGTCCCGGAAGGGTTCATTGCCCGCTGCCAGCGTAGCGGCGGGCGACCTCACCCGGTCGGTGTGCGATGATCGCGA
This sequence comes from Chthoniobacterales bacterium, assembly GCA_041748215.1. Classification (GTDB taxonomy): domain Bacteria; phylum Verrucomicrobiota; class Verrucomicrobiia; order Chthoniobacterales; family JAATET01; genus JBGTDR01. Next base: position 29,309 of record JBGTDR010000112.1, on the reverse strand, counting down.
GCCCGCGTGGGCGCCGGCCGTCAGCGGTAAAGTGCGCTTCAACGAAGGCGTGCAGGGGTTCATGTTTGGTAGATCGAGCACCATTTGGGCGGGGTGCGTGGCGTTGCATGCCACGAAGATCGCGGGAATTGCTCGCAGCGCTGCTCCCCCTTGGGAGCAGTGTCGATCACCGAATCAACGGTGGTGGGTAGCTGATTACCTGATCTGCTAGGATCGTCGGGTCAGTGATTCTCGTGTCTCGGGCGAGGAGGAATGCCTTGCTGATGATGACTGAGAGCATCCGGGCACCCTCGAAGGGCGATGGGGGAAGTTTGCCCCGTGGCGGTCAAAAACCCAGGGAGGGAGCTGTTTCGGAATCTAGCGGACAATTTGCGGACACTTTTGAGGCGTTTCTCGTCGTTTCCATACGATTCCTGTCGAAAGGCAAAAATTACACGAAAAACCCGTAGAAGCTCTATTTAAGCGGCTCTACGGGTGATAAAGAGTGGTGGCTGGAGAGGGAATCGAACCCCCGACACGAGGATTTTCAGTCCTCTGCTCTACCAACTGAGCTATCCAGCCTTTTGGGGAGAGGGCAGAATGGTATCGTCGGCTATCGCGATTGCAAGCGTGGTTTGCCGGGAGGTTTTGACGGATTGACGACGGGCGGACTTCGGTTTTGCGGAATCTTTTCCGATTGTCGGTCGAATGCCGATCAAGCCGATTTGGTTTCGGCGAGGCATTTGCGGACGGCGAGATCGATCACGGCGCGCTGGGCAGCGACTCGGGCGTCGATGGCGGCCTCGGATGGAGTCTCGATGGTGAAGGTGCGGTCGGCGTGGTCGAAGTGGAGAATGAAGGCCTCGGGAAATTGCGGCATGATCGAGGGATTGATCGTGCGGCGAACGATGCCGGCGCGGCTGGTCCGGCCCTCGATGGATTTGCGGCTGTCGATGGGGATGTGACGGGCGGCCGCCGCGAGCAGGGACTCGGCCCAGACGGGTTTCACGTGGGGGATTTCGTAAATGTAGATGCCGTTGGCGTCGTAATCCTCGTGCAGGGTGAGGGCGAGCGCGAAACGTCGATCCGCGAGGAGCTTTTTGTGGGCAGCGGTCGTCGGCACAACGTCGTCGTGGTAGGTCCGGTTGAGATCGCGCCCAGCGGAATCAAGGCGGTTGTTATTGACGAGGCCCCAAGGATTCAGACACGGAAAAAAGAAGGGATTAAATCGTGCCATCAGGGCGGGGGACGCATCGGCCCACGCGAGCAGGGCTTCGGTCGCTCCGGGTTCGTCGCCGTGGATTCCGGCGGACATGTAAATCCAGGGCAGCGTCGGATTTGGGCGCCGGGGCGCAAGGTACCAAAGGTGGTAACCATCGGCCTCGCAGTAGGATCGCAGGGATAACTTTTGTTCCCGGGCAATCAGCCGCCAGCGACGGATGAGAAATCGGTAGTCGTGCGCGCGCGAGTAGGTGATCGGACGGGGCGGCGGCATGACCTAATCGATCAGGCGCTGCGTGATTTCACCGTAGGCATCGATGCGCCGGTCGCGCAGGAAGGGCCAGTGGGTGCGCTGGGTATCGACGGCGTCGAGATCGATCTCCGCGAGCACGATTGCTTCAGCGTCGGCGGGTCCCTTCTCGAGAATTTCTCCGGAAGGATCGCAGATGAAACTTTGGCCCCAAAATTCGATCCCGTCGCCGCCGATGGGAGTTTCCAACCCGACGCGGTTGGGCGCGGCGACGTAGCATCCGTTGGCCACCGCGTGGCCGCGTTGCACGGTTTCCCACGCGCTGTGCTGGCGGGCACCGTATTTTGTCTTTTCGGTGGGATGCCATCCAATGGCGGTCGGGTAGAAGAGGATTTGCGCACCCCGCAGTGCGGTGAGTCGGGCCGCTTCGGGATACCATTGGTCCCAGCACACGCACACACCGATGCGGCCGAATTTCGTATCCCACGCACGGAACCCGAGGTCGCCAGGTGTGAAATAGAACTTTTCGTAAAAGAGCGGGTCGTCCGGGATGTGCATCTTACGGTACTTGCCGAGGTAGGTCCCGTCCGCGTCGATGATTGCCGCCGTGTTGTGGTAAACGCCGGGAGCCCGCCGTTCAAAAAGCGAAGCGACGATGACAACGCCCAATTCGCGCGCGATCTCACAGAGACGGTCGGTCGCCGGTCCGGGAACCGGTTCCGCCAGTTCGAAATTGGCGTGATCTTCGCTCTGGCAGAAGTAGAGCGAAAGAAAAAGCTCCTGTAGACAGACGATATTTGCGCCCCGGCTGGCGGCCTCGCGGATGCCCCGCTCGGCGGCGGCGAAATTTTCCTCCGCGTTCTCCGTGCAGCGGTTTTGAACGAGGGCAATCGTGACCAGTTTGCGACCTTTGGACATGGGCGCATGACTAAACACAATTCGCCCGGTGGCGAAAGCGGCTTTTCAACCCCGGCGGACGCGGCGTCGAAAGACCGCGAGCAGGAGGATCGCGGAGGAGAAAACTGCAATCGCGGCAGCGGGCTCCGGCACGGCGGTGACGACGTCCCAACCGATCAGATCGAGCAGCCGGAGATCAGCGTCCGATATCCCGTAGGAGGTACCGAAGGCGAGCGTGGGATTCATCACGCCGATAAGATCGCCGGTGAGGTCGACGTCCTTCCAATGGCTGGCCTGCCGCCCATCCGTGCCGGGAAACGAACTCGTGAGGCCGGTCGAGAGATTCCATCCTCCGCCCAGCAAATCCGGCGTGAAAGCGGCGCGTCCGGGAAAAAGCAGGCGCGGGGTGTCGCGAATCCCGTCCGGCGTCGCGAGACTTGCGGACGAATGCGCCGTGGAGAAGCGAAACAGATCCCACGTCGTGACGGCGATATCGGTGGCGCCATCATTGATGGAGTCAATTGCCGTGATGAAACCAAGTGCGTGCCCGATCTCGTGCACGACGACGGTTTCGAAATCGATCTTGTCGGGATCAACACCGTCGCGGTTGTCATAATCAAATGCGAAGTCCGAACTGAACGTAATCGTCGCGTCGCTGGCGCCAAATTCTTCGTCGAGTCCGATAAATCCCATCGCCTTTAAATTGGCCTTCGTCGCGATCATGTCGCCGCTCAACGCGAAGCCCAACGGTACGGTGGCGCTGAATTCCTCCGCGGTCGGCAGAAACGCCGTCAGCGTATCCTCGGGACTGGCCGAGGCCACGAGTTGGTCGCGAATCTCGGCGTAGGTGCCCTGAAGAACGACACTGCTCGTCGATCCGATCACGTTCGAGCCAAGCGCGCCGAGTCCGGCGTCAATGGTGAGCGTGACCGGGGAGGCGAGTCGGCTGGACCACTGGGCGACTCCTCGCTCGAAAGCGGCGAGTGCGGCCGGATTTGCCGCGAGTCCGGCGTCAGCATTCAGGATGACCGTGAGCGCCGATGTGAGGGCTGACGTTTCGTCGGGCGCGTTGACAAAATTGCTGACCGCGGTGGGCGGCAGCGTGCCCGCGTGGGTGAAGTGGGCGCAATTGATGCACGCGCACGCGGCGGAGCCCGGCCCGAGCCACAGCAGGATTGCTGCGGTGATGACGCGGGGGTGGGGGATGGTCATCGAGCCTCCGGTTCGGGGCGGGCGCGCCCCGAGGGTGTGCGGTGGATTTATTCCACTTCCGATTTCGGAACGATGCGCACGGATTTGATCTCGACGCGTTTGGTGGGTTTGCTCGGTTCTCCACCGGCATTCGGAACGACGGGCGTGGCCGCGATCTTCGCGAGGGTCTCTTCGCCTTTGATCATTTTTCCGAACGCGGTGTAGGCGCCATCAAGGTGAGGAGCATTTCCCAGCATCAGGAAAAATTGACTGCCTGCGGAATTCGGGTCGTTGGAACGCGCCATCGACATCACACCGCGCTCGTGTTTGCGGTCGTTAAATTCCGCTTCGATTTTGTATCCGGGGTCGCCGGTGCCCCACATCATTTCCTTCGATTCGTCCTTGGTGAGCGGGTCGCCGCCCTGCGCCATGAATCCGGCAAGGATGCGATGAAACGCCGTGCCGTCGTAGAATTTCTCCGAGGCGAGTTTTTTGAAATTTGCGACCGTCTTGGGTGCGACGTCGGGCCAGAAGCCGATCACGATTTCCCCTTCGCTCGTGTCCATGATCGCAACTTCCTCGACGGCTGGAGCGGTCTCCTCGGCGGCAAGGGCCGGAGAAAAAGCGAGCGGGAAACAAAGGGCGGCGGCGACGATGGGGAGCAGACGTTTCATGATGCCCGCAGGCTTCCACGCGGCCCGGGACGTGTCACGCGCGGAGTATCTGTCGGACATCGGATCTAAGGGTTCGGTCAAGGAACCGTCGGATCGTGTTGGCGTTCAGTCGAGCAGGTTGAGCTGTTCCGGTTCATCGTTGTTTACGGTTTTCTCCGACGAAGATTTAATGGCGGGAGGCAACGTGATCGCATTGGCAGAGACGCCGGTCAGCACGGGCACCCGGTCGTTCCCGAGGCGGTCGGCTTGCTCGGCCGTCGCGGGTTGGGTCACAATTTTGAGCAGGCGATACGATTTGCCGGGCGGCGGCGGCAGCAGCAGACCTTCGAGCGTGCTGTTGGGAGGCACTGTTGCCCAGTTTTGCCTGCCGGTGCGTTTGTCCTTCTCGCCGAAACGTTCGATGCCGGGAACGAGGACGTCTTCGGCACCTTCGCGACGAATCCAGTAGCTGCGGCTCTCACGGCGGGCGGGCCCGCCAAAGACGGCGTCGTCAAAGGGCAGTTCGAATTCACCGCCCGGTCCGCGCATCAATACCGTGGTTTTCTGCCCCGGCCGGACTTCACTCCCCTGTTGGACGTAGCGGTTGCACATCGGTCGAACTTACTCGCATGGCGGGCAGAATTCATCTTGCGCGGCGCCGGTCGGTGCCGGTGAAAGATTCTGTGAACCTACACTTCGCTGGCGGTCGGCATCGATATGGCGAATGCGACCAGCGAAAATCCGAGAAAGAGGCAGTTGATGCCGAATAGCATGCCGATGGCCCACGGAGCATCGGAAGGGAATTTCGCCAGCAAGAGGCCGGCGAGGACCAGTGCAACCAGACCATTGAGGACCATCCAGATCCACGCCGGATTTTTTCCCCGCATCTTCAGACCGAACAAAATGCCGAAAATCCCCTCGGCCACAAAGATTGCAACCAGCACGAGCGTGAGAGCCATCACGCCTTGAACAACTTTGACGATGAGCAGGACGCCTACGATCACGCGAAGCGCGGCGGAGAAAAAGTCGAGCAGGCGATGTTGTTTCGCTCGGCCAAAAAGCGCCGAGGCCAGCAGCGCGGCGCCGCTCACGACGCAAAAAATTCCGATGATGTCGGCGATGGCCACGGACGCAATGCCGGGTCGGGCGATCGCGGCCGCGCCAACGAGCGCACAAAGCGTGCCTCCGAGGGAATACCAGATGCGTCCTTTGGCCAGATCGGGGGAACTCACGGTGCTGCTCATGGCCAAGAAATCCCCATTGGACGGGCGAAAGGCAAGATTTGGCTTGCGATGAATCCGCGAACGGCTGGTTTTATGCCGCCAATGACGAGGCGGGCGGATTGGCGGATGGGCGTGCGGGCCGTGGTGGTGACGACCGCCAGCTTGGTGCTGGTGCTCACCGGATGTCAGAGTGGTTCGAAGCTCAAGACGGCGTCGGTGCGCCTTGGTCGGGCGGTCGATGTGCTGGAGGCGGAAGAAAGCACGCCGCGTCAGATCAAGCGTGCCGAGGAAAATTACCGCCGGATTCTCGCCGACGTTACGCCGGAGTTGCACGCGGGTGAAACCGTCCCCGGCTTCGTTGCTTCAACGGTCGATGCTGGGGGCGCGTGGCCATTGGACCGATTCAGCGACATCAGTCCGGTGTTGCGGCCCGTCGTGCAAACGCCCGGATTGCACGCAGCCGGGGTGGGATTGCCAGCGGTTGGGACGATTGATCCCGGCGGACCCAACGCGCCGCGCACGGGATTTCATTTGCCCATCACGGTGCTGGCCGCGCCGCGAGCCACGGGCGCGGAATTTTTGGTGACGGCCGTCGATCCGGACGACGTGCCCCGGGTCGAGCTGGGAGAGCGGGAGTTGCCGGTGGCGCGAAATCTCGAAGCGGCGCTCGACGAAACCCGCGCGGTGGGTCCCGGCATGTTTTCCGGACTGCGTTACATGCTGCGCACGGATCGTTTCACGAATCCGCGGCTGACGTTTCTCGAGCCGTACGATCCAAAAAAGATACCGGTCGTGCTCGTGCACGGGCTGATGTCAACGCCACGTATGTGGGAGTCCACGGTCAAGGGATTGTTGGCCGATCCGGAGCTCAGAAGGCGTTTTCAATTCTGGTTCTTTTATTACCCGACCGGCCAGCCGGTGCCGCTTTCGGCGCTCCTGTTGCGTGAAGCCCTCGACGAGGCCATCCGGCAGCATAACGTTCGTCAGCGTGTCGTGGTGATCGGTCACAGCATGGGCGGTCTGCTGGCGCGCGCTCTCGTGACCGGGATTTCGCCGGCCCAGGCGGAGATCATTTTACCCGGCGTATCCGCCCTGCCGGTCGATCACGTGGTGCGGCGGGCGCTCATCTTCGAGCCACGCCGCGACGTGCGGCGCGTCATCTTTATCGCCACACCACACCGTGGCAGCGAACTGGCAAATCACGGTATTTCGGGGTTGGGAATCCGGCTGATTCGCCTGCCGCGCTGGGTGGAATCCGAGCTGACGAGCATCGTGGGTTCGCCGTTCATCGGTCCCGGCCGCCGGCTGCCGACGAGTATTCACGGGCTTTCCCCAAGCTCTCCGTTCCTCGAAGTTTTGAATGCCTCACCACTAGCGGTGCCCGTGCATTCGATCATCGGGACGCGCGGTGCCGGGGATATCGCGACGAGCTCCGACGGGGTCGTGCCCTACAGCAGCGCGCACCTGCCCGATGCGGAATCCGAGGTCGTCGTGCCGACCGGCCACGGTGCATTCCGGCATCCGGAGGCACTCGCCGAGATCGTGCGAATTCTCGAGCGGGAAGGCAAACTGCCGACCCGCCGTTGACGGCGCCAACAGCGCCCAACCAACCAATTATTTTTTCTTCCGGACAAAAATCGCGACGCCGCGCTCGATCTGGAGGAGTTCCCATCCCTGGGCGGCTTGCTGGTTGAGCATGTTGGCCAGCAGCTGATTCTGGAGCTTGGCGTTGATCACGCGATATTCCAGCTCGGCCGTTTGGGCTTGAGCGGTGGCGGCGAATCCGAATCCCACGGCGCCGAGCAAAAGCGCGCAGAGGGTGCGGGCGGTGATGAAGTTCCGAAGAGTGAGCTTGGTGATGTCGGGTGATTTCATGATGAGTGCGAGGGGTTTCATTCCGAAACGTCGGATAGGTCGCCCCCGGCGAAATGGCAACCCTTTTGGGTTTGTGAAGCCGCGGACAAGGATCGTCAAAAAGCGACGTACGCCCGGAGACCATGGATGCCTCCTTCGCGGCCGAAACCGCTTTCCTTCATGCCGCCAAACGGACTTGCCGGGTCGAATTTATTGTAGCTGTTGGCCCAGACGACGCCGGCTCGCAGCTGCGCGGCTATCTTGAAAATTTTGCTGCCTTTGTCCGTCCACACGCCCGCGCTCAAACCGTATGGCGTGTTGTTGGCGCGTTCGATGGCTTCCTCCGGTGTGCGAAACGTCATCACGCTCAGCACGGGTCCAAAAATTTCCTCCCGCGCGATGCGGTGCGCCGGGGTGACGCCGGTGAAAAAGCTCGGCGGGAACCACCAGCCAGCTGCGGGCAGTCGGCATTTCGTCTGGACGAGCTCCGCTCCTTCGCTGACGCCGCTCGCTACCAGCTCGCGGATTTTCTCCAACTGCGCCTTGGAATTGATGGCGCCGATGTCGGTATTTTTGTCGAGCGGGTCACCAACGCGCAAAGTGGCGATTCGGTCGCGCAGGCGGCGGATGATTTCCGGATAAATTCCCTCCTGCACGAGCAGGCGCGATCCGGCGCAACAGACATGGCCCTGATTGAAATAAATGCCCGCGACGATGCCCTCGACTGCCTGATCGAGTGGAGCGTCTTCAAAGACAATGTGGGCCGCTTTGCCGCCCAATTCCAAGGTGAGCGGGCGTCCGGTGCCCGCGAGGGCGGTGGCAATCTGTTTACCAACCTCGGTCGAGCCCGTGAACGCAACTTTGTCGATGCCGGGGTGGCAGACCAGCGCGGCCCCGGTTTCCCCTGAGCCGGTCACGATATTGACCACACCGTCGGGCAGGCCGGCTTCCTGAAAAATGCGCGCAAGGTGCAGCGAGGTGAGACTCGTGGTCTCGGCGGGTTTAAGCACGCAGGTATTGCCGCACGCCAGGGCCGGAGCCAGCTTCCACGCGGCCATCAAAAGCGGGAAATTCCACGGAATGACCTGGCCGACGACGCCGAGCGGGCGGGGTCGGCGGCCCGGGAAAGCGTAATCGAGTTTGTCCGCCCAGCCGGCGTGGTAAAAAAAATGGGCGGCTGCCAGTGGCAGGTCGATATCGCGGCTCTCCTTGATCGTTTTGCCGCCGTCCATGGTTTCAAGCACGGCGAGTTCGCGGGCGTGTTCCTGGATGAGGCGGGCGATTCGGTAGAGGTATTTGCCGCGTTCGCGACCGGGCATGCGGCCCCACACCTTGTCGTAAGCGCGGCGCGCGGCGACGACCGCGCGGTTCACGTCGTCGGCACCCGCCTCGGCAATCTCGGCGAGTTTTTTGCCGGTGGCGGGATTGAGGGTGGGGAACGTTCGGCCCGATTTTGCGGGAGTAAATTTTCCGTCAATGAAGAGGTCGTACGTCGCGTCGATGCGAACCGGTGTCGTTTCTGGTGCTGGCGCGTAGTCCCAGCCACCGTCGAATCGCAGCGAACGTTCGCCGGCCGGGATGACCGCCGCGTGCGCGGTGGCATTCGGGTGACGGGCGGGCGAAGAGCGTTTGGCTTTCATGGCTGCGAAAAATAATCGGCACTTTGGTAATTTCCGTCGGCCAGCCGTGCGATTTGCATCAGCACATCGTTCGCGAGCGAACTCGCACCAAATCGAAAAAGGTCTGGCGTCATCCAATCCGCGCCGAGCGTTTCCCGGAGCATGACGAGGTACGCGAGCGATTCCTTGGCGGTTCGGATGCCGCCGGCGGGTTTCATGCCGATGCGCACTCCGGTTTCGTAAAAATGATCCCGGATCGCCTCGAGCATCACGAGCGTGACCGGCATCGTGGCGGCCGGGGAAATTTTACCCGTCGATGTTTTGATAAAATCCGCTCCGGCATGCATCGCAAGATCGCTCGCGAGCCGCACGTTGTCGTAGGTCTGGAGCTCCCCGGTTTCGAAAATGACCTTCAGATGAGCGCGGCCGCACGCTTCTTTCACGGCTGAAATTTCGTCGGCAACGCGGGCAAATTCTCCGGAAAGAAAAGCTCCGCGGTCGATCACCATGTCGATCTCATCCGCACCGTATTCCACCGCGAATCGCACGTCGGCCAGCTTCACGGCGAGTGGCATCGCACCGCTAGGAAAGGCGGTCGCGACGGCGGCAACTTTGACGGAAGATCCGCGCGTGTGCGCTTTTGCTGTAGATACAAGATTGGGATAAACGCAGACCGCGGCGGCGGGCGGCACACCGTAGCGAGCCTCCGCGGGATGCGTGGCCTTGCGGCAAAGTGCGGCCACCTTACCCGGGGTGTCTTTACCCTCGAGCGTGGTGAGATCCATCATCGAGAATACCAGACGCAGTCCCGCGAGTTTGGCGTCGCCTTTGATGCTGCGTTTGCTGAAGGCGGCCGCGCGTTCCTCCGCCATTACCTGGTCGATCACGGGCCGCGGTGAGGCGCCCCGCTTCATGACAGACGCACGAGATCGCGGAGAAATTGAAACCAAAGAAAAACCATGCCGCGGGCCGAGTAGCGAATCGTGTCGTCGGCGGTTTTGACAAGCAGTCCGCGGTCCAGGTTGTGCACGATCTGGTCGTACATGTCGTCCTCGATGTGGGAGCGCAGGCTGGTCGACGTCTGCGGCGCGACGGCATCGACCCCGACGTGCTGCCGGTCGAGAAAAAGACGGTGTTCGGAGAGAATCTCGGAAAACGTACCGCCCGGCGCGACGCGGTGGAGTTTTAGGTTCGGGGCGAGTCGCAGACCGTACGAAAATGGGTAATTCCACGTCATGTAAGTCGCGCCATCCGCGCCACGCGAGGTGACCGACACGTAGGAAAATCCGATTTCCTCCTGCTCGACGAGGCAGATGGCCGATGCCGTGCTGCTGGCATCCTGATAAAAAACGCGGAAGAATTGTTGCTGGCTGTCGTGTTCCCAGCCGACGTCTTCGACGTGTTCGAATTGCTCCGCCTCGATCTCGCCGGTCAATTCTTCGAAGTCCGGGAAGACCGATTTCGGCGGCGGTGGTCGCGATTCCAGAATGCGGCGCATCGGCAAACGCAACTTCCGCACGCGCGTGAGAATTTCCAGCCACGGCAACAGCAGCCAGCTCGACGCGAACGCCACGCCAATGAGCACGTGGCCGCCAATCAGCCAGCCGGCGAGAAATGACGAAACAAAAATGCCGATCGTCCCCGCCCGACGGATCACGGGCTGGTGGTAGCTCCGCAGAGCTATGCTCAGCACCACGGCGGCGGCGACGATCAGGACGTTCGAGATCATTGCGGCGCGATTTTATGGTCGCTAAGAAATTTCTCAAGCTGGCGCACATCAAAGTCCGCCAGCACGGATCCGTCGTCCGTTTCGAGCGTCGGCGTGAGTCGCTGGCCGGAAACTTTTACCATGCGATCAAACGCGGCGCGGTCGGCCTGCACGTCGAATTGCTCGAACGCGTATCCGCGGTTTCTCAACCAGGCGATGGCATCGACACACCAGGGACACCAGATTTTGACGTAAAGTTTCATGGGGCAATCGAAGGCGATCTCGAGACGTTAGCGGATTCGCAACGGAAGGAAACGCATCCCGGAGGGGAATCGAACCCCTGACTGTTCCGTGAGAGGGAACTGTGATAACCGCTTCACTACCGGGACCAGCGGAGGGGCAGAGTCCGTGATTTTTCGACCCGGCGCAACCGAAAAGCTTGCGCGATGGCTGTCTTTGAGCTCGCGCCGCGTGGGACATCTCACGAGCGCCCCGGCAGCGATTGTTTTGCGGCGAATTCGTTTATGAACGCTCGGAGGGGACGCAATCGGGCTCCGCAGGTGTCGCCGTCGATGAAACGATCCAGATACACGCGGGACCGCGGGACGCTGGCAAAAGCAGCCAGGAGCTTCGGCCGATCGTGATCGTTGAGAAGTCGAAGGAATAGTTCCGCGAGCTCGAGGGATGCGTCCAGATGCAGATCCCGCTTGGCCGGATCATCGAGCACCGCGGTCAGGCAGTTGAGAGCTGTGCGATAGTCTCCAGACTCGATGGCCGCGCCGCCCCGCATGAGTTTCACCTCGGCAGCGTAGTGGCCATCCGGGTGGAGGCGGTCATATTCGTCAAGCGCCGCGAGCACCCGCCTTTGGTTGAAGGGTTGACCGCGCTTCACGACCACTCGTTTGTATCCGTTCCAGATGGGAGATTCGGGCCAGAAGAATGGCTGGACGCCGACGCGAGTCCGGTAGGTCCGATAAATGAGTCGCGCCATCCGGAGACGCGCGGCTTCCGCTTTCGGGCTTTCCGGATATTTTTGCAAAAACTCCTCCCAACCGGCGACCGTGTCGTTGGTCAGGGTGGGCCGGTATCCCTGGGTGTCGGGCAACGGCTGGATGTTTCGAAGGAACGACAGAAAGTCGGCTGCCGGAGCCCACGCGGTCGATTCAACGCCCTCAACCCGTCTCGCCAGACGCCACCGAAAATAATCGGCGCGCATTTGCGGAGTGACGCCTGGCGCCGCCATAAAGAGTTCGAGGTCGTCGAGATCGTTGATGACGCCGGCGTCATTCGCCGATTTGAAATGAGGCAGAAATTCCTGCCGGATCGAGGCCAGTTCGGATCGGATGTTTTCGACCGGAATTTCGCCCGCGCGTCCGGCGAGGTCCTGCAATCGCGCAACGGCGGCGCGCCGAGGTTGATCATTTTCGGAGTAGGACTCGTTCTGCAGCGACATGGAGTTAGCGATCGCAAGCTCGGAAATCCACGGCGCATAGTTGCCCGGCATCCAGGGTCCGCGCTCCGGTCCCACTTCAAACGTGTAAAAGATGGCCTCGCGAGCTTGAGGTGATCCGGGATATTCCGCACGCAATCGCCGGAAGATTCCCCGCGAGAGTTCACTGTGACCCAGCTCCACCGAACGATCCGCCTGATACGGCGTCAATTCCGCCATTCGAAACAGGCAGCGATTCGCGGCAGCCAGCGCGGTCGCGCGAGTGCGATCGTTGGAAGGTAGTGAAGCCGCAGCGAGGTAGGCCTGGAGGGCGTGCCACATCTCGTCACGACGATCCAGTTCCTCCGAAGCCTGTTGGAAATCGAGACCCAGCAGGCGGGCATTTTTGCGCCGTTGGAGATCGGCGATTTCGGACTCGGAGCCAAAGATTCCGCGAGGATCCAACGACGGAGCGGTGATTTTTCCCCGTGCCAATTCCCACTGACTCCCGAGCGCGATGAGAGCGTCTGCCTGGTCTTGGGGGTTGATGGCGTCCTGAACTTTCAGCCGGGCCTGACGAACTGGTTCGACGTATTCGCGCCAGCGATTCCGGTCCATGGCGGCCCAATTCTCGAGCGCGAAGTACTCCGGTTTCGGATCTGCGATTTCAGGTTCCAACCACCGTTCGGCGGTCGGGAAATCCTCCCGAGCGAGGGCGCGACAGCGGATCATCGAACGAATGCGACGCGCCGGAGCCTCGGCCAGATTTCCGCTCGTCAGCGCGGCTTCCAATTCCGGCAGGGGGGCAAACTGCAGGAGGGCGTCCGCCCATTGTTCGACTTCGCCCTCGAGCCGCAACACGGGAAAGCGCGGGCCTGCGTCTGCGTCGGCACCACTATTTGGGGCGAGCAGACGTTGAATTTCCGCGGCGGCCTCGCCTCCTTGTCCCAGCTGTCGCAGGCACATCGTGATGCGGTACGGCAGGTCAACGGCGAGTGCTCCCGTCGGATCCCGTTCGCTCAGTTCGCGATAACCGGCCAGGGCTTCTTCGTATCGGCCCGAGCGCTCGAGTGCCACCGACCGGCACAGGACGAGATCCTCGCTGATCGGCGACGTTTCTTCGCGCTGAGCAATGAGAACCGCCTGTTCGTATTCGCCGTTTTCAATGGCAACCCATGCGAGAATACTGAGGTAAAAATTGCGCCATGACGCGGTGTCGTACTTGCCGCGCCCGGTCGCGACTTCGCGTCCGAGCCGAAGCAGCATGTCGGTGGCATCTTCACGCGGCCGCACGACCCGTTCTTCGATGCGCCGCAAAATTTCACGACCGCCGGAAAAGTCGTCGGAGAATCCGCGCTCGAAATCACGGCGCGCACCGTTGTCGAGGCAATGGTATACGAGGCTCATGGCGGCCGCCGGATGGCGGGCGATCTCTTTGACGGGCAGTTGATTCAACGCTCGCCGATCGAGAAGTTCCGTAAAACAGCGGTCGCATTCGCGCAGGGCGGAGCGAATGACCTCCTGGGTGGGTTTTACGTCGATTTGTCGGAGGTACGATTTGATCGCCGCACCAAAGTCGCCCGCGTCGGATTCGAGCGCACCCTGCCAGCCGATCACGTCGGCGAGAAACCGCCCCGCCGGGAATATGTCTTCATACGATCTCAGCAAATCCCAGGCTTCGCGCCGAAACGCGAAACTCTCAGATTTCTGGGACCGCGTGACGGCTTCCCGCGAGAGTTCGATCGCACAGCGTGCACGCATCACGAGGGCGACTTCCGCGCGTGGGTTGTCAGGATTCTCCGCGCGCACCGCGTCGAAATCTTCCGCGGCGCGCGTGAAATCCCCGCGACGAAAAGCGGCCGCGCCGCGTTGCACCAGCCAGTGAGGCCGAAGTGGGCGGGGAGCCCGTTCCAATTCGACGTCAATTTGCTCTCGCGATTTTTGTGTTTCGGCGTCCCATTTTGCTTGCGCGGCCGCGAGGTCATCGTCTGACCAATTCCCGTAACGCCGCCACGTCTCGGGTCGCCGACGGATTGATCCGTCGTCCTCGCGGAGGCGGTCCACCCGCCAATCGAGAAACATTTCAACCGCCTCGGGGTCAATCTGAGCCGCCGTCAGCTCCCGCAATTCACTGAGAAAATTTGCGTATCGCACGCGGTAGTCGCCCGTCCGGTTGGCTTCGAGCAGTTGATCGATTTTGTCCAGTGACAGGATGCCGATGCGCGCTGCAGTCACCGCTTCGCGGCAGGCTGCCTCGAGTTCCTCGACGGTCGGTGCGCCATCCGGCGAAGGGTATTTCTCCGGAAAAATCTCGCGCCAGGTTTTCATTCCTGAGCGGTCGGGATAACGCTCGAGCGGCGGGGGTGCCTGATGAAAAAATGGTCCGCAGGCCAGAACGGTGGAAACGCCCAACGCCAGGCCAAGCGAAAATATCAATCGTCGAGAAATTGCCATGCACCGTCGTCCACCCGCCAGCGCAGGCGCGACGAATCATTCATCCGCCTGATTACGCCGGTGCGCAAGCTCTCTCCCGCGCCAAGTCCCGCGAACCAAAACGAAAGCCGTTCCGCTCGATCCGGTGGGACTCGCTCGGGTGTGGGTGACCGAACGCCGCGATGTCCTGCCACCCGCAGAAATTCCCCGGCCGAACCAACGAGAAACGTGCCGCCGTCAACCAGTTCGACGTCCAATTTTCGACCGCGGTCATTCGGTCCCTCCAACCCTTGGAAGCGAGGCAGCAACGTCCCGTCGCCCTGATTTTTTAAAACGAGTCGACCGCGGTCGTCGGAGAAAAGGCCGAGTTCCCCAACGGGTTGGCGGCCGTCGGAGATCGCGGTCAATTCGGTTATCTTGAGCATCGATTGAGCATTGGTGTCCGACAGGCGGAACCACGCAATCCCGCGGCCTCCAGCTGACCGCGCTGCATTTGCCGCAGCGGCCAGCGCCGCGACGTCCGGCAGGCGGATCGCGACGGTCTGTTCTGCCGTGATCGCCGCATCACCAAGCCGGTCGTCGCGGAATACATCGAGCAGCGAAACTCCTGTCGGCGAGCTCTCGCGCAGACGCAGCGACGGATGAAAAATCAATTCGTCCCAATCCCAATTCAGGAGGTGTCCGCTGAGCCGCCCATCCGGGTCGAAGATGGAAACCCGGGCGTAAGCGGGTAGCCCGGCCCACCATTCGACGCCGCAATCCTGCCACCGGGGGATTTTTGTCGACAGCGTGGCAGCGGAAACAATGGGTTCGACCACACCGCTTCGCACCTGCTCAGGATGGTCGGTCCGGAGATCGTAAAACATGGGAAACAGAGCATCGACCGCAGCCGCGACTTCGGAAAATCCCGGCACGTCGGGCCAGCCCGCCAGCGCCGTCGCACTCAATCTCACTGGTTCCAGTGATACCGCAGTTTTCCGCAGCAGCTTCGCGTAGTTTTGCAGCAGCCGGTCCGGGCAATCGTAGTCGATCTGGATTTCGGTCGAATTTGTCGCCCGGGCATAATCTGCCAGGAGTTCGGCGAGGTCGTCGAACGTCGCCTCGTCACGGGCCGTTTCTGGTCCGGCACCGAGGCGAATAACCGGGACGACTTCGATCGCTTCGACTCTCGGCGGGGTTCGCAATTCGCCCTGCCAGGCACTTTCCTCCCGCCGTAGATCGCCCACGTGCCAGTAGAGACGATTCACACCGGCCGCGCTGAGTTTTTGCTGTTCCGCGGTGGTGAGTTCCTTCGTGCGGTGCCAGACCCAAAACGAGATTCCGAATGCCTCCGCGCCCCGCAGAT
This sequence comes from Chthoniobacterales bacterium, assembly GCA_041748215.1. GTDB lineage: Bacteria > Verrucomicrobiota > Verrucomicrobiia > Chthoniobacterales > JAATET01 > JBGTDR01. Next base: position 13,507 of record JBGTDR010000112.1, on the reverse strand, counting down.
CCGGTGTGATTGTGGTCAGGGCAGCAAGGGTGACGGCCGCCCACGTTCGGATCGTTTGACGTTTCACCGCTGAACTGCACCCGTCAGCGGCAGAGACCGAACGGGCGGCACGCATTTTTGATCGAGCCATCCGGCGCGTTGCCGTTTCGATCCCCACATCGATTTCTCTGCGGAGAAGGGCGGAATCTCCGACCAGAATGCGAGCCGGAATGGCCACAAATTCATGATCGAGAGTGATGCGAAATCGTCCGCGGCGCAACTGCCGCGAACTGGCAATCTGGCGTAATTATTGCTCAAAGCCGTTTGACTTCACTCAGACCACCAGAAAAAACCCCATTTGTTATGTCCGAATCTTCCAGCTTTCAGTCCTCCTTCGACACCTCCGTTTCCGGCCTCAAGTCGCTGGTTCAGAATCACCTGAATTACAGTTTCGCCCGCGATGCCTCGACGGCGACCAATCGCGACTGGTGGCTGGCGACGTCGAAGGCGACGCAGAGCCTGATCATCGAACGCATGCTGGCGACGATGACGAAGTATCATCAGAGCAACAGCAAGCGCGTCTATTATCTGTCGCTGGAATTTCTGATGGGGCGGCTGTTTTCCAACAGTCTTTACAGTGCCGGCGTGCACGACGAGATGATCCGGGCGCTCGAGGAGCTGGGTCTCGACGACGATGAAATCCGGAACGAGGAATACGACATGGCGCTCGGCAACGGTGGCCTTGGCCGATTGGCGGCGTGTTTCCTCGACTCGCTCGCGACTCTCGACCTGCCCGCGATCGGCTACGGCATTTATTACCAGTACGGGCTGTTCAAACAGGAATTCCGAAAAGGCTACCAGGTTGAGCTGCCGGATGCGTGGCGCGTTTTCACCACGCCGTGGGTAATCGTCCGACCTGAACATTCCATGGAGATCGAGGTCTATGGCCACGTGGAAAACGTTTTCGACGACCTCGGCAACTACGTGCCGAAATGGACCGCCACGCGCAAGATCGTCGGTGTCCCGTACGACATCCCGATTCCCGGATTTGACACGGTCACCGTAAATTATTTGCGCCTCTGGAGTTCCAAAGCGCCGGAGGATTTCGATTTGGAAGCCTTCAACCGCGGTGGTTACGACGAGGCGGTGAAGCAGAAGAACATCGCCGAGACGATCTCGAAAGTGCTTTACCCGAATGACAACACCGAGAGCGGCAAGGAACTCCGCCTTGTGCAGCAGTACTTTTTCTCCGCCTGCTCGCTGCTCGACATCATCCGCCGATTCGAAAAGCAGAATACCGATTGGGAGGTTTTTCCCGACAAGGTTGCCATCCAGCTCAACGACACGCACCCGGCCATCGCCATCGTCGAGCTCATGCGCCTGTTGCACGACGTGCACAAACTTCCGTGGGACAAGGCGTGGGGAATTGTCACCCGGACCTTTGCATACACCAACCACACGCTTCTGCCCGAGGCCCTGGAAAAATGGACGGTTGGCCTCTTCCAAAAAGTTTTGCCGCGGCATCTGCAGATCATTTTTGAAATCAACAAACGGTTTCTCGAGCAGGTCGAGGCCCGCTGGCCCGGCGACGTGCAGAAGAAGAAAATACTTTCGCTCATCGAGGAAGGTGACACGCAGCGCGTGCGGATGGCGCACCTCTCGGTGGTCGGGAGTCATTCGGTCAATGGCGTGGCCGCCCTCCACACGAAATTGCTCAAGGCGAATCTTTTCCCGGAATTCGACGAGCTCTATCCCGGAAAGTTCAACAACAAGACGAATGGAATTACGCCGCGGCGCTGGTTGCTCGCGTGTAATCCGCGTCTGAGCAAACTCATCACGTCGAAGATTGGCAACACGTGGCCGACCAATCTCGACGAACTGCGCAAGCTGGAGCCGTACGCCGATGATCCGCAATTCCAGGAGGAATTCATGGCGATCAAACGTGCGAACAAGGTCGATCTCGCGAAGATCATTCTCGACCAGTGCGGGGTTGAAGTGAGCCCGGACGCCATGTTCGACGTCCAGATCAAACGTCTCCACGAATACAAGCGGCAGCACCTGAATCTGCTGCACATCCTCGCGCTTTACCGCCGCCTGCTGCAGAATCCCGACCTCGACATTGCTCCGCGCGTTTTCATTTTCGCCGCGAAGGCCGCCCCGGGCTATTACCTCGCCAAGACGATCATCAAGGCGATCAACGCCGTTGGAACAAAGATCAATTCCGACGATCGCATCGGCGGAAAACTCAAGGTGGTGTTTTTGCCGAATTACCGGGTTTCGCTCGCGCAGCGCATCGTTCCGGCTGCCGATCTTTCCGAGCAGATTTCGACCGCTGGAAAAGAAGCGTCGGGCACCGGCAACATGAAACTGTCGCTCAACGGTGCACTCACCATCGGCACGCTCGACGGCGCAAACGTCGAGATCCGCGAAGAAGTTGGCGATGAGAACATCTTCATCTTCGGGCTCACGGTTGAGGAAGTCGCCGAGCTTTGGAAAAAAGGGTATCGGCCACGCGATTATTACAACTCCGACGAAGAACTCCGCGCGGTCGTGGACTGGGTCGGGTCGAATTTTTTCACTCCCGACGAGGCTCCTGGTGTCCTGAGTCCGCTGCGCGACAATCTGCTCGGCGGTGACCCGTTCCTTTGCCTCGCGGATTTTGCGTCCTACGTGAAATGCCAGGCCGAAGTCGATGCAGTGTTCAAGGACAAGGCGCGCTGGGCTCGAATGGCCATCCTCAACACTGCACGCATGGGGAAATTTTCGAGTGATCGCACCATCGCGGAGTACGCTCGCGACATTTGGAAACTCGAGCCGCTCACGCATTGATCGCGAGCGTCGGGCAGGTGCAAATCTTCCGCCCGGTCGTGTTCGTCGCGACCGGTGCGGAGAGACGATCTGTTGATCGGTGAGCGCGGTATCATGACGCGCAATGCCGATCCCCAGCTTGCGCCGCCGGGCGCTGGCCTGCCGGAAGTTGAGCGCATCGTCGCCCGCGCGGTGCTGGCAATTCAATGTCTGACGGGCAACCGGCGGTCATTCGATAAGCGGATCGCGTCCGAACGTGACTCGATTCTGGAACTCGTGGGGTCTGTCAACGCTCAGGCTGGTTCGCAACGCGTCCTGATCCGCCGACTGCCCGGCATGGAAGACAGCAGCCGTAACTGGTCGATTTTTATGACTCTGGACCATTTGCGCATCGTGAATCTCGAGCTCGCGCGTGTGATCGGCGCACTCACCCGGGGAGTGGTTCCCGACGGCGAAGCCAGCACCGCTGCGGTCAAACCCAGCGTGGAGGCGGGTCTGGAGGTGGTCGCCGCGTTCGATCAGTCGTGCACGGATTTGCTCGCGGAGGTGCGGGCAGCGAACGATTTGAAAACCGCGGTTCGATACCTTCACCCGTGGTTTGGTCCGTTGGACGCAGCAAACTGGCACGCGCTTGCCGGAATCCATCTCGGCATCCACCGCACGCAGATCATCCGCATTCTCGCGGGCCTGTCAGACGATATCCGCAGTCGCGCAGCAGCTTAGCCGTTGCCGGGGTGGCGGCTTTCGGCAAGTGTGAGGATCGTTTATGAAGCTCTCCCAAGTCGCCATCCAGCTCTACACCCTGCGGGATTTTATCCGCACGCCCGACGATATTGCCACGACCCTCAAGCGCGTTCGCGCCATTGGTTATGAAGCCGTTCAGGTGAGCGGCATGGGAGCAATCGACGAGGCCGAGTTGAACCGGATCCTCGACGGGGAGGGGCTCGTTTGCTGCGCGACGCATGAGCCCGCTACGCGCATCCTCGAAGAACCCGAAGCCATCGTCGAGCGGCTCCAAAAGCTGAATTGCAAGTTCACGGCCTATCCGCACCCGGCCGGCCTGGATCTTTCCAAAAAAGCGGACGTCGACCGTCTCATTCCGGCGCTGGATCACTCGGGCGGCGTGCTCGCCGCCGCTGGACTGACGCTCACGTATCACAATCACGGCATCGAATTTTTCAAAATCGACGGCGTCACCGCGCTGGATCGGATTTACGCGGAAACGCGACCCGAAGCACTCAAGGGCGAGCTCGACACGTACTGGGTGCATTTCGGCGGGGGCGACGTCGTTGCCTGGTGCGGAAAATTGTCCGGCCGCCTCCCATTGCTGCATTTGAAGGACTACCGCATGACGGCTGAGAGCACGCCGACGTTCTGCGAAATCGGCAATGGCACGCTCGATTTTCCACGGATCATCAGTGCCGCGGAAGCGTCCGGTTGCGAGTGGTTCATCGTAGAACAGGACACTTGCCCCGGTGACCCCTTCGACTCGATTCAGCAGAGTTTCGAATACATTTCCGCCCAACTCATCGCCTGATACCGCCATGTCGAAATCCGATGGAATGAATTACGCGCCGAGCGGTAAGGCTGCTCCGGTCTGCCAACCCGGAGAATTTCCTTTTGCCGCCGTCGCGCTGGATCACGGCCACATTTATGGCCAGTGCAATGGTCTTGTCGAAGCCGGTGGTGACCTGCGTTTGGTCTATGATCCCGATCCCGCGAAAGTTGCGGAGTTCGTCAAACGGTATCCGCAGGTACGCCCCGCGGAGAGCCTCGAGGAAATTCTCGAAGACGAATCCATCCGTTTGGTCGCCGCGGCCGCCGTGCCGTGTGACCGGGGTCCGCTCGGCTGCCGCGTGCTCGAGGCGGGCAAGGATTATTTCACCGACAAAACGCCGTTCACGTCCTTTGACCAGCTCGCAGCGGCGAAGGAAGCCGTCGCCCGGACCGGTGGAAAATACATGGTCTATTTCAGCGAACGCCTCCACGTCGAGTGCGCGGTTTTTGCGGGCGAACTCATCGAACAAGGGGCCATCGGCCGGGTCGTGCAAACGATCGGAACCGGACCACACCGACTGAGTGCTCCGTCACGACCCGCGTGGTTTTTCGAGAAGGAAAAATATGGCGGCATCCTGTGCGATATCGGCAGTCACCACGGCGAACAGTTTTTGTATTTCACCGGCGCCACAGACGCGATCGTGAACACGAGTGCCGTCGGCAATTTTGACAATCCGGCGCACCCTGAGTTGGAGGACTTTGGGGAAGCATCCCTGACGGCTGACAACGGAGCCTCCGGATATTACCGGGTTGATTGGTTCACTCCCGCTGGTCTGCGCGTCTGGGGCGATTGCCGGACGATCATTCTCGGCACGAAAGGCACCATCGAGCTGCGCAAATACATCGACATTGCTGCCCCCGAGGTCGAGAGCGATCATCTCTACCTCATTGATGAAAAAGGCGAACACCACATTCCGTGCGCCGGCCGGGTCGGTTATCCATTTTTTGGCCAACTCATTCTCGACTGCCTCAATCGTACTGAGTCCGCGATGACTCAGACCCACGCGTTCAAAGCCGCCGAGCTCTGTCTGCAAGCTCAGGCGCAGGCTCGCAAGCTCGTTTGACGTCATGACGATCTGCCGCAGTTTCATCGGAGGAGAATGGATCGAGCCTGCGGCGGCCGTGACCGCGCCGGTGTTTAATCCAGCGCTCGGCGAAATCATCGCCGAAGTGCCCCTGGCTGGCGCGGAGCTCGTGGACCAGGCGGCGACGGCTGCTGCCGCGGCGCTGACGGATTGGCGGGAAACCCCGCCCGTGGATCGCGCGGCCGTTTTGTTCCGATACAAGATGCGGCTCGAGGCGGAATTCGAAGCGATCGCGTTGCTCATCTCAACCGAACACGGCAAGACGCTGCCCGAAGCGCGCGGGGATTTGCGGCGCGGCATTCAGATGGTCGAATACGCGTGCGGCGCGCCGTCACTGCTGATGGGCGAGTCGCTCGAAAACATTGCGCGCGGCATTGATTGCGACACCGTGCGCCAGCCGCTTGGGGTCTGCGTTGGAATCGTACCATTCAATTTTCCTGCGATGGTGCCGCTCTGGATGTTTCCGCTCGCGCTCGCTTGCGGCAATACGTTCATCCTGAAACCGAGCGAAAAAGTCCCGCTTACCGCGATGCGCCTGGCCGAATTGCTCGACGAATCCGGCCTGCCGAAAGGCGTTTTTAACGTCGTGAACGGTGGTTGCGAGGTCGTCGATGCCCTGCTGGTGCATCCTTTGATTCGTGCGATTTCTTTCGTTGGTTCAACGCCGGTGGCCCGCCACATTTTCGAAACCGGCACGCGTCACGGCAAACGGGTCCAGGCCGCCGGCGGGGCGAAAAATTTCGTTCTCATCATGCCGGACGCCACGGTCACGGAATCAGTGCGGGGTTTGGTTGAGGCGGCATTTGGATGCGCCGGAGAACGCTGTATGGCTGGTTCGACCGCCATCGCGATTGGCGAAGCGGGGGATCGCGTTTTGCCCGACCTCGTCAGCGCCGCTCGCGCGATCCGCGTCGGCGCGGCTTTTCGTGATCCGACCGTCGGAATGGGTCCCGTCATCACCGCGCAGCATCGCGACCGTGTGCTCAGCCTCGTGGATGCCGGCGAACGCGACGGAGTACGGGTGCTGGCGGACGGGCGCCGCGCCAGCGTTTCCGACGCACCCGGCGGGTTTTACGTTGGTCCGACCATTCTCGACGGCGTCGAGCCGGGCATGTCGATTGCCCGCGAGGAAATTTTCGGCCCGGTCCTCAACGTGATGCGATCCGACGACCTCGACTCGGCCATCACGCTGGCCAATCAATCCGCCTACGGCAACGGCGCTGCCATTTTCACAAATTCGGGCCGCGCCGCGCGTGAATTCCGGCACCGGATCAATGCCGGCATGGTCGGCGTGAATGTGGCCGTGCCCGCACCGATGGCGTTTTTTCCGTTCAGCGGCTGGAACGAATCATTTTTCGGCGACCTCCACCTGCAAGGCCGCGAGGGCGTTGCGTTTTACACCCAGCAAAAGGTCACCACGACGCGGTGGTTCGCGCCCGGCGAGGGCGATGTCTGGGCTCGTTGACGCGAACGCTCAGTCGGTCGCTTTCATTGGCGGCTGCTTTTTGGCCATGGTGGTTTGCCAGGTCGTGAGCTGCCAGCGCCCGTCGCGGTTTTCGTAAACGGCGGTGAAGTTGAGGTGCACGATACCGCGCGGACGGTCGCCGAGCACGCAATCCATCTTGACCGTTCCGTTGAGGATGGCCCAGTCGCCGCGATCGCGCACCTTCAGGGACAGATCCTCGAGGTCGAAATAACGGATCACGCCGCGTCGGATCGTTCGGAGAAATTCGGCCCGGTTTTCGACGGTTCCGTCGGAGTGGCTGTAAACAAGATCACGCCCGAGAACTTCCTCCAACGCGGGCAGATTCTGATCGATCATTGCCCGGTACCGTTCCCGCTGAACTTCAGCGAGAGGGTGTTTGTCCACCGGAGCGGCAACGGCGGTGCTGACCATGAACGCAAGAATCACGAGCGGAGCGGCGAGGACTTTCATGAGACGATTCGTAACAAAATTTTCCTCTCAACGCTATCGCTCCGGAATTGCCCGGAGCGCGTCCAAGCAGTATGACGATCCTCGTGAGTCCGCGCGCCCGCCTCATGCTGAGCTTTCTGGCCGCTGGTTTCTTTGGCGCGGTCCACGCCGAAACGCGCATCGTGCATCATTACCCGCTGGGCGAAGCCGACGTGGGATCCCGGGTAGGTTGGGTCGGCCTCCCGCAGACCGCCGACCTGGGCCGATCACCGCGCCCGTTGGAGCGGGTGGGGAAGCCGGGGTACTCGAGCGTCGCGGCACCCACCGCCGGGAGCACGCTCGCGATGCGTTTCGTGCCGGGCAATCAATCCGGGTTTCTCGCGCAAAAACCTGCGCTTACCGCGTCGGACAATTTTGGTTTTCAGGTGTGGGTGAAAGCCCGCACCGCCGCCGGGTCCGGCGAGGGGCGGCGGCTGGTGGTTTACAATGGTTTCCCGCTCGCCAACGGTTTCGGTTTCCGTCAGACGCCGACCCATTACGAACTGGTATTCACCAAACACCAGACGATCGCCGCGACGCCGGCTCCCCTCGGGCGTTGGGTGCATCTCGCTTACGTGCGGGCCGGAGGGGTGAACCGCTTTTTCGTGAATGGTCAGGAGGTTCCCGCCCGGCAAATCGCCCCCCTTCGACCGGACGGAAAAACTATGGTGGGAGCGACGGGAATGGATCAACCGTCGGGCGAGCTGATGACCGGGCATTTTTTTGACGGCTGGATCGACGAGGTGAAATTTTTCACGTTCAAGCGCGGTCGCTTCGACCCCGCCCGGGACCTTGATTTTTCCGCCCAATGACCCCGCTTTCCCGTCAACGATTTTTGAAGTTGCTCACCGGGCTGTCAGCCGGGCTGGCCGGCCTGCGCGGGGCGTCCGCGCAATCCGCTGCGCGCCTCGGGCGACAGGTGTATCTCGACGGCGAACTTGTTGACGAAGCGGCGGCAAGCGTTTCCGTTTTCGATCACGGATTTCTGTACGGCGACGGGGTGTTCGAAGGCATTCGCGCGTACGATGGTCGGGTGTTCGAGCTGGAGGCGCACGTGGAACGGCTTTATCGGTCGGCGCGTTCCATCCTGCTCGACGTGCCGATTTCGCCCGCGGAACTTTCGACGGCGATCCGGCGCACGGTGAAGGCCAACGGGATGACGAGCGCTTACATCCGCCCGCTGGTCACGCGCGGGGTGGGAAATCTTGGACTCAATCCCCGCTCGAGCAAACGACCGGGCGTGATCATCGTGGTCGGTGAGGTTGGCATGTTTCCGGCCGATCGTTACGAGACCGGCATCCAGCTTGTGACGTGCGCCACGCGGCGCGTTTCTCCCGCCGCGCTGAGCCCACAAATCAAGTCCATGAACTACCTCAATAACATCATGGCAAAAATCGAGGCGAACAACGCGGAGGCCGACGAGGGCCTCATGTTGAATGCCGAGGGCCTCGTGGCCGAATGCACCGGCGAGAACCTGTTTGTCGTGCGCGACGGCGGCGTTGTTACCCCGCCGACGACGGCCGGCGCGCTTGACGGCATCACGCGACGCGTCGCATTGCAGATGGCGGAAACGCTCGGCATTCCCGGGGCCGTCGCCAACCTCACGACGCACGACATCTACGCCGCGGACGAGTGTTTTTTGACCGGCACCGGGGCGGAAATCGTTCCGGTCGCGGCGCTGGACGGAAGACGTATCGGAGATGGACGGCCCGGAGAGGTCACGCGTCGTTTGATGGAACGTTACGCGGAGTTGACCCGGGCGACCGGGGTACCGATCGGCTAACGCAGCCGCATCATGATGCCGGCGAGCGCAAGCATGCCGACCAAAAATGCGGCGCCGACGGGCACGCTGATGAGGAAGAGAAAACTGATGATGCCGGCGGCGCCGGGCATCGGAGCCAGAAAGATGAGGCGGTCGCACATCCTCGGATTTTCGGCGAGGTGGCGGCGCTCGGAAATCCAGGCGGCACCAAGCGCACTGGGCACGCCGAGGGCAAGCAGGACCGCGACGACCGGATGATGATCCCAATAATCGGGGTGGTTGCCGAAGGGCTCGATGAGGATGGCGAAACACGCTGCCGCGATGCCGTAGGAGCAAATCAGCAACTGGTGCATGCGCGGCGGCTTTAGCACACCGGAGGTTCTACGGCAATCCCGTCCTGCCGGGATTGATTTTCGTCCCGCAATCCACTACGCCTGCCGGGATGGACGAGGTGATCTGGCACGATCTCGGCAGCGTGGAAGAGCTCACGAAGATTCCGCTGCAGGGGATAACCGTCGCTTCGACCAAAATTGCGCTTTCCTTCGCGAACGGCGAGTTCGCGGCGATCTCGGGGCAGTGCAACCACGTGGGCGGCCCCTTGGGTGACGGGAATCTGGACGGCGAATACGTAGTCTGCCCGTGGCACAACTGGAAATTCCACCGGACCACGGGCGAGGGTGAACCGGGCTTCGAGGCGGACCGCGTGCCGCGGTATGATCTCAAGACCGAGGGCGGCCGGCTCTTCATCAATCTCACCGCCGCGACGCAGCGCAACCACGCGCCTCACGCTCCGCACCCTCTGACGCGCGACCTTGGCCGCGAGCCCGGGCCGGTGCGTGTGCTCGGAATTTCGACCACGGCGATGGACGCCCGGTTTCCCCGCTATTCCACGTCGGACGACCTGTTAAATACCGCGCTCGACCACGCCGGGACGCTCGGCGCGGAGTCGAAACTCATCCGCTTGAACGACCTGAACTTCCGCCCGTGCGAAGGGTATTATTCGAAAGCTGCAGCCGCGTGCACGTGGCCGTGTTCGATCACGCAGATGGACCGGAACGACCAGATGGACCAGGTCTACGAGGCGATCATCTTTTGGGCGGACGTTGTGCTCGTCTCGACGCCGATTCGCTGGGGCAACGCCAGTTCGCTCTATTACAAGATGATCGAGCGCATGAACTGCGTGCAAAATCAGGTCACGATTCGCGACCGCGTGATGATTCATAACAAGGTCGCCGCGTTCCTCATCACCGGGGGGCAAGATAACATCCAGACCGTCGCGGGGCAGATGCAGATGTTTTTTGGCGAGCTTGGGTTCCTGTTTCCGCAGTTCCCGTTCATCGCGCACAGTCGCGGCTGGACGGCGGAAGACATGGAAAACAACATTGCCGCAGTCCGGGGCAGTGAGGAATTGCACGATGGAGCCCGCGAGCTTTGCGCGCGTTCCGTGGCGATGGCAAAACTCGCGCTCGGATCGCAACTCGAAGCCGACCGGATCCCGCGCGGTGGTCGCAAGGCGTGTCCCGCTTAACCCCGGAAATCGGCTCGCAGAAATTGCGCCGCCCCGTCCGGCGAAACGGTGTATAGCTCCCCGCGTTATGGGATTGTTGATTCAGAACGGAGAAATCATCACCGCCGACGCCCGCTACGTGGCGGACATCTGGTGCGAGGGAGAAACCATCACGCGCATCGACCGCGACATCGCGCCGCCTCCGGGTGCCGAGGTTATCGATGCCACGGGCAAATACGTCTTCCCGGGATTTATTGATCCGCACACGCACATTTACCTGCCGTTCATGGGCACGCATGCGCGGGATACGTACGAGACCGCGAGCCGCGCGGCGCTGGTCGGGGGAACAACGACGATCTTCGACATGTGCTGCCCGTCCCGCGCGGAGGAGCCGATGGCTGGATTCGAAACGTGGTGCGCGCAGAGCGAAGGCCGGTCCGTGTGCGACTACAGTTTTCACATGGGCGTCACCAAATTTGAGGCCGGCAGCGAAACGCAACTCCGCGAAATTGTTGCGCGCGGCATCACGTCCTTCAAAATTTTCCTCGCGTACAAGGGTGCCTTCGGGATCGACGATACCGAACTCTATCGCACGCTGAAACTCGCCGCGGAACTTGGCGTCGTCGTTTGCGCGCATTGCGAAAACGAAACACTCATCGCCGAACGCCAGCGCGAATTGCTCGCCGCCGGCATCACCGGCCCCGAGGGCCACTACCTGAGTCGTCCGCCCGAAGTCGAGGCGGAGGGCGTGCATCATCTGATGACGTTTGCAGGGCTCACCGGAGCAAAAATTTACATCGTTCACCTGAGTTGTGAGCAGGCGTTGCGCGAGGCGATCAACGCGCGAATTCGCGGAGTGAATGTCGCGATTGAAACGCTGATTCAATATCTCGTTCTCGACCGTTCGTATGCCGAAAGCGGTGGATTCGACGCGGCAAAATTTGTGATGTCACCACCGCTGCGGGAAGCGGCCAATCAGGACGTGCTCTGGCACGCGTTGCGAAGTGGTCTGATCCAAACGGTGGCCACGGATCACGCGCCTTTCGATTTTGCCACGCAGAAACCAATGGGAATCGACGATTTCACAAAGATCCCGAACGGCATCCCGTCCCTCGAAGAACGGGTGGCGCTGTTGTTCACCTACGGAGTGTGCACCGGTCGGCTCGATCTCCAGACGTTCGTCGGGGTGGCGAGCACGAACGCGGCGAAACAATTCGGACTCTTCCCGCGCAAGGGTGCGATCCAGGTTGGCGCGGACGCGGATCTCGTGATTTTTGATCCGAACTACGAGGGCACTTTGTCCCACGCAACGCAGAGCCACGCTGTCGATTATAATGCTTTCGAAGGTTGGAAAATCCGGGGACGGCCGACGTCGGTCACGGTCCGGGGCGAGGTGGCGGTGCGCGACGGGGAATATGTGGGCACTCCCGGCCGGGGCCGCCTGCTGCGTCGGGACGTTCGTTCACGCTGACCGCGGACCGGAGCAATCTGAAAGAAGCATTGAATTGCCACGCTACCGCGTCCACGTTGCTGGAAAGGTTGTGACCAATTCTCAACACTGCTTCCCGTCGGCTGCGAATTCTCCAGCGTTTTTGAAGCTCCTGTCTTTCCCAGTCGCCTGAATTTTCCCATGTACCGGATCGTCCTGATCACCGCGACCGCCTCCCGCGAATCGCAAATGAATGCCCTGCTTGGCGAGCGCATGCGTGGGCGTTATCTCATGAAAGTCTCGTCCGGTCCCTTGTCGGACCTGCCCGCCGTGAACGGCCAGACTGCCGATGTCGTGCTCCTTGATCTCGACGCGCCGGACATTCCCGAGCAACTCCGGCAGGTGCTGGAGATCGCGAATCCCGTGCCGGTCATCGGTCTTCGGGACGAATCCGACGAAGCCGTTGAACTGGCCGTGATCAAAAATGGCGCTCAGGACTGCCTCATCATTCCGGAGCTGACGGCCCGCGGACTCGCCCGCACGATCCGCAACGCCGTCGAACGCTCCCACGTCGAACAACGTCTCGCCCGTGAGCAGGAAATGCTCGGCAGCCTGCTCGCCCAGCTGCCTGACAGGATTTATTTCAAAGATCTCCAAAGTCGTTTCGTCCGCATCAGCAAGGCAATGGCGAACATTTTTCACCTGAATGATCCCGGCCTCGCGATTGGCAAAAGCGATCACGACTTTTTTACCGTCGAACACGCGCGGCCTGCACTCGAGGATGAACAAACGATCATCCGCACCGGCCTCGCGATTCTCGATAAACTTGAGAAGGAAACGTTGCCGGACGGAACCGTGGGTTGGGTGCTGACGTCGAAACTCCCTCTGCGCAACAGTCTCGGCGAGATCGTTGGCACGTTCGGCATTTCGCACGACGTCACGGCCATGAAGTTGCTGGAAGACGCCGTGGAATGTGAACGCAACCGCCTGCGCGAACTCAGCGAAGAACTTGCCGCGAAAAATCTCCAGCTCGAGCAGGATCTGGTGATGGCCAAGGGCATTCAGGAAGCGATGCTGCCCGGCCGCCGTGCGTATTTCCCGGAGAATGCCGCGCCCGGTTCGCCGGGAATTCGCTTTTCCTCGGTTTACCGGCCTGCCGCCGCGATTGGCGGTGACTTTTTCACGATCATTCCCGTTTCCGACACCCGTGTGGGCGTGCTCATTTGCGACATTATGGGTCATGGTCTGCGCGCCGCGCTTGGCACCGCCATCGTGCGCGGCCTGGTTGAGGAAATGAAGGGCAAGGCGGATCAGCCGGCTGAATTCCTCACCAGCCTCAATCTCGGTCTGCGTGCGATTCTTCGGAACATCGACGAACCACTTCTGGTAACGGCCTGTTACCTCGTGGCGGACCGCGAGACGGGCG
>JBGTDR010000111.1:0-15433 GCA_041748215.1 Chthoniobacterales bacterium | reverse complement strand
GTCTGCCCCGGGGTCACCATCGGGTCAGGCTCCGTGATCGGAGCATGTTCTGTGGTCACCCGGGACATTCCCGCTGGCGTGTTCGCGTCGGGAAATCCGGCCCGCGTTATCCGCGAATGCCCACCCCCTGTTAGCTAACGCCCGGCGAGCGAAAGCATCGTCAGAATGGTCTTGAGGCAAATCTCGATATCCAGAATGATCGAGTAATTTTTGATGTAGTAGAGATCGTATTTGAGCTTCTGGGTCGCATCGTAAAGGCTCGCACCATACGGGTAATTCAGCTGAGCCCATCCCGTGATGCCAGGTTTCACCAAGTGCCTGAGGTGATAGCACGGAATCTCCTTTTCATAAGTATCCACCAGGCGATCCCACTCCGCCCGGGGTCCAATCAAACTCATTTCCCCCCGGAAAACGTTGATCAGCTGGGGGAATTCGTCGATCCGCAACCGACGCAACCAATAGCCAATCCGTGTGACCCGGCGATCTACCTTGCCCGTGTATAGTGAGCCTTCTTCTTTACGCTCATGATACATCGTCCGAAACTTGAGGATCTCATATTTGCGGCCCCCTTTTCCGATTCGACTTTGAGAAAAGAAGATCGGGCCTGGACTGTCCAAGCGAACTAACAGTGCTGCGACAAGCAACAAAGGGAGCGCGCTCAAGAGCAGGAAGCCCGAAACGCCCAAGTCGAACGCCTTCTTGATCAGTCGGTAAGACGACCTTTCAGCCAGCGAGGATTCCTGCTGCAAAGCCCATGACAGGTCCAATTTTCCGAGCGGCACGTGCTGCCACATCGTGCCGTAAAAAGAACTGTAACTGTAAACGGGCATGATGTCGAAGTGCAGCTGCACCAGCAACTCAAGCCATTCGTTGTCCAACACTTTGGCGTCATCCGGCACGATGACGGCTTCATATTGAGTGCGGATATCATCCCACGGGATGGCCTCCGCAGAAAGAATCGTCACCTTACCGGATTCGCCGAGATCCGCGGCAAGTGTTTCTCCCATTTCGTGGAGCGGTACAAAAACAAGTGGATTCTGCGATCCCATTCGCGCAAACGTGTGGTCAAATTCACGGAAATCTTCCACATCTCCAACGATAAGAAACGGTCGACTCGCCCTCTGTCGATCACGTCGGCGAATCAAGTAGTCTCGCAATAATAAAGCGGGCGGCAGGAAAAATACCGAAATCAAAAGCAAGACCAACCTGCTTTCCAAATTGAATTTCGCGCTGCTCAAAATCACGGTGTAGATCAGAAATGCACCCGCTATCGTCCCAATCACAACCGCGAGTATGACCTCTGCCGCGACGTAAAGCCGTCGCGCAGCTTCCTGGGGGCGATAACCTCCTAAAACGGCAATAGAGGCCAGGATGCATCCGAAATAAGCGAGTTTAGGGACAACTCGTGTTGGATGGTTCCACATCGACATTGACGAATCCAATCGCAACAAAGTCGAAATGTAATCCGCTGCAGCGAGGAAGATAAGATCGGCAAGCGGCAGTAAAATACTCCAAAGAACCGGACTGTTCAAAAAGTCCGCGTACAGTCGGGACGCCCTAATTTTGGAAGGCTTCTCACCCGCGGCCACCCCGAAATTACCCGAATTCTCCATAACGACTCAAGCCTTCTCAATTTCGTCGTCATCGTCCGGGTGATACCCGTATTTGTAATACGGAAACTCACTGGACGCCGGGCGTATGTCATTGCAAATCAGGCCTGCAATGGCGACCTGCCGATCCTCCAGCGTGGCAATAGCCTTCCGGATCAAGCGAGCACTCGAGACATTCTTCCTGACGACAAAGAGTGTTGTATCCACTTTGGGCGCCACCATGGAAACATCGTCGACCGCCAGCACCGGGCTGGTATCGAAAATCACGTAATCGAATTTTTCGCATGCTGCCGCGATGAAGCGATCGATTCCCACACCGGACAATGCTTCGCCGGATGGGACTTTGATTCGGCCTCGCGGCACAAGCGTGAGATTCGCAACCGTGGTTTCGCGGCACACATCTTCTAGCATCAGTTCGTGACTGAGCAGGGCATTTCCAAGTCCCGGTTCGATTTCCACTTTGAACGTTTTGTGCAACTTGCCTCGTCGCAAATCCGCGTCCACCAGCAGAGTTTTTGCACCGCCATACGCCAACGAAACCGCAAAGTTTGCCGCAATCGTCGATTTGCCCTCTTGTGGGATGCAACTCGTGATCACGACTGACTTCGGCGGTGAGCCCTCCCACGAAGTAAACAACCACCACGAACGAAGGTTGCGAAATGCTTCGACCATCGGCTCATCGTCCGTGTTGGACCGTTTGGCCGAAGGTCCCATTTCTTCTCGCGATCCTGCTGTCGGAATCAAACCCACAACACCAATCGGAACCGTGCTCTGCATCTCGAGCACCGACATCACACGATCATCTGCAATGCCCAGCAGAAACAAAACGCCGCATCCGAGAACAAGACCCGCGATTCCGCCCATGATCATCGCCCGGCGAACGGACGGAATGATCGGGTATGGTTCGGTTGCCCGCTCAAGGACAGAAATTCCGTCCTGCGGAAGATTCGCACCTAGAGTGACGGACTGGACTCCCGAGACGAGACGTTCGTAGAGAGCCCTCTCTCGATCGACTCGCGCTTTGATGGCATCGAACTCTGCGGTGAGCTGGCTCATTTCAAGAGACTGTGCTTCCAAGACTGTTACCTGCTCCTTTTTTGCCGCGATCTGGCTATCAAGCGCCTCCTTTTGCGATTCGAGCTGCGCCACATTTTGCTGGCGCAGGATTTCGAGAAGCTTTTCCTGCTTGTTGATATCTTCCCGGAGTTCAACGACAAGAAAGTGCTCTGGTTTGCGAACTTCCAGAAGCTGCTGCATCTCCGCTTGGAGAACAAGCAACCGTTGCTTGGCCTCGAGGTAAGAAGCTGCGTTTTCATCCCCACCAAGGCCCGCCTCGGCGCGCACGAGCAATTTCTCATCGAGATCGGGGGCATCGGGATTGCTTGTGGCGGATGCAGCCGCGGTCGTCGTATCGAGTGCCCGTTCGAGATTCTGATCGAGCGTGAACCGATCCATAATTTTGCGCTCTTCTTCGAGAAGCGAAACTTCCTGCTTAAGAGTCGTCAATCGGCTGGCAGCTTCATTTCCCTGACCTTGCAAAAGCACCAGATTATGCGTCTTCTGCCAGTCCAGCAACTCCTGCTCGCCTTGCTGTAAACGTTGCTGGAGTGCTTGCGCTTCAGCGCTGATTGCCTCCGCCGTGGTGCGAGATCGTTGTTCCCTCATCCCGCCCCGTGTCTCGATATACTCTGTGATCAAGGCATTGAGGTAAGCCTGCACGTATTTTGGTTCGGCCCCCTCGGCGCCAAGGGCCATAATGTCCGTTCGCGGAATGACCGAGACAGAAATACCCACATCGACCGGCGTTAAGTCCGGGAACTCCCGTGCGACCCGCTCTGTTGCGAGTCTTCGCACCTCAGAGCTCTGAATCAATTCCGATTGGTTTCCAAACAAAGTCGCCGCATCCTCATTCATTACACTTCCACCCTCAGGAAGAGCGATTCGTCCCGTGAAGATAATTCGGGCGTTGGAATGAAAGGAAATCGACTTCTTGCTGGTGCTCCACCCCTGATAAGCAACTCCGGCAATGATCGCCAACAATGGAATCCACCAATGGCGTAAAGCCACCGCCCGGTAGCGGATGGCGCGGCTACGTATCAGTTCTTTCTGACCGCCGCCTTCGTTTGCTGATTGGTTGGAAGACATCGTCGGTGATCAAAAATTGAACCACCGCTCAGGAACAAAAATATAATCACCAGCCTCGAGTTTAATATCTTTCTCGATCCGTCCCTTCTCGAGAACGTCTTTAAGGTCTACGTTGATGCGTTCGGGTTCTTTAACCCCGGCCTTCCGACGGATTACGCGAACCTTGCGTTTGTCCGCAAAATCACCGAAGCCGCCCGAAAGTAAAATTGCCTGACCAAGGGTCATCTCCTCATCCGGCCGCAACTCGAGCACGCCCTGGCGTCCGACTTGTCCAAAGACAAAAATCCTGCCCGTCGCGAGATCGCCGTAACCTTCCGGCGCAATGATGACCGTCGCCTGTTTGTAATAATTTTTCTCGAGCGCCGACTTGATCGAATAGGCAAGTTCGCGGCACGTTTTTCCCGTGGCGTTCACCCGCCCGATCATCGGGATTTCCACCTCCCCGCCAACCGTAATCGGAAGAATGATCGGGGCGTCCCGCTCCTCGACGATCCGAAAACTGATTTGATCCCCCGGAGCCAAAGGACGGCTGTTGTCGAGCACGTCCATCGAACTCGTCCTGGCTGCTGCAGCCGCCGGCGACGGCTGGCGGGACTCGTCAGTATTTCGAACCTGCTGAGCGAGGATACTCGATCCACCAATGCAGACGATGACACTTGTGGCGACACACGTCCGATAAAGTTTAAAACTGATATTTCGTGCCAACGAAAATGCGTTGTTGGAAGTAAGATTGGCCATAATTTGAATCCTCTGCGGCGATTGAATATCGAAGGGTAAGAGACCAATTTTTAAAAACATCCAATGAAGCCTCGATGACTGGCTCTATCTCGTTGTAGGTGCCGCCCCCTTCCCCCGATACTGTGCCGTGGCTGTACGATACGCCAACGGCAGTTGTCAACCAACGATTGGTTCGCCAGGCGAGCGCATAATTTACGTAATAGCCCGACGTAAAATCCGAAACTGAGCCAGCAGCGGTCAGGTAGCCGGCATTCAAGGCATGGGTGAAATATCGATTTATGACGTTTGCGACGCCAATTTGGAGATAGGGGCTGGTCACGTCCCCGCCGCCTAGGGTTCCGTCAATGTTGGTCTGACGCGATTGAGTGTCGAGTTCATCGATCTCACTACCGGTATCCGAGAATGTAAAGGTCTGCAATCCGGCTTCCAAAAGAACACTCGTACTCGTGCTCAGACGTGCCTCGAACAGCCCGGCGAACAAAGTATTCACGTTATTATTCAATGAATCGCCGGTGTATGTCGTACTCGAAATACTTCCTCGAACACCCACGGTGACGGTCGGAGTCAGCTCGTATAACGCCCCGCCGACGACGGAGTTCGAATTCCCGTTCAACTGATCAAAGGTATCGGTGATAGAAAAAAAGTCCCCGCGTTCGTACCCAAGGGTGAACAGGAGACGGTTCAAATTCCATTGAACCGAAATTCCCGCAACGTTCTGAAACTGACCGAATCGCACGGTGTCAGCCAGTCCGGGGTTTTCCGTAGTGGACCGGGAAACCGATGGCGCCTCGTAGATCGTGAACGTGAAATCGCCCGCCCGTGCGCGAAATTCAAGCTGGCTACCCGGTTCGATCGTTGGACCACCACTCGAGAGGTCCGGATTGATCAAATACGCCGAATAATCAAATCCGATCGTTGCCGACAAAACATTGAACTGAGTAATTGGCCAGATAAAATTCAGACCAATGGAGGGAACCAAGGCAATGTCCGCTACCGGATCCGATGAGAGAGTGACGTTACTGTTGTACTCCATGCCGAACCCAGCAGTAATTTGCGCGGAAACGGGGCCGAGCATAAAATTCCCTTCACCGGACCGAATACCCGGACTCGAGGGGCCCACCAATGTCGAGGCAAGAGTCGCCCGCGAGGAACCTTGTCCGTAATAAGAAGGTTGGAGCAGGACCGTGTTGAAATCCTGACGGAGCGGAGCGTCATCCTCCGGGCGCCCAGTCCGCCCCGGCTCTGCTTCTTCAAGCATTAGCTCTTCGTCAGCGTAGCCACCAAGGTCCTCGAACTGTGCTCGCAGCTGCTGCATCAAGGGGCAGCCCGCTAGCGCGATGAAAAATAAAAATCGGAGCGCCGCCTGTGTGCCTTTTTTATTCTCCGATTTGCTCCCGAAACGCCACATCGCCGGGAAACCAAATCCGGGATTTTGGGAGCTGACAATCTTTTTCGCGAATTACTCCCAGCCGAGAACCTTCAGCCCTGTCAAACGCTGGTCGGTTCTTCCCAGTGAGGGAAAATCAAATCGAATCGCAATCCCAAATCATTCAGCATCTGACTGCTGCGACCGAGGAGCACCTCGAGAAGTTCTCTCCGAATCACTTCCCGGTCCAAACCCTGCTCTTCCATACGGTCCAATAGCATCCCAAACAGATACCGACGTTCGATCCCAGCCTGCGACCAGTCCCGTCGATCCGTGCAAAAAACCGAAATCACCGCACCACAGGAACACTGGCGTTCGATTCCAAATTGTTTCGCTTCTCCTTCACTCAGCGATTCGCCAACCGGACGCTCGACCGTGGCCGTCTCTTTTAAAAACTGCTCCGCAGTGAGGTAGATCACGTGGCACTCCGGGCACCTCCTCGGAAACTCGGTGCCAATAATTGCGCGGAGCCCTTCGTTCAGGGAGTCGGAGACAACTGTTGTGGGCATGGTGAGCGTCTAAATTGCTTCTGTTGATGATCCGCGCACCATTGTGAATAAATATGTCGGCAGGCAACTCACATATTGCAAGCCAAAATCCCGGGTATCGCTGACTAATGCGAGGTGAGCCGGCAGTCGGATTCGAACCGACGACCTGCTGATTACAAATCAGCTGCACTACCACTGTGCTATACCGGCGGAAATTTGTGAGCTCGGCAACTCACGGATTTACCTACGCTACAAACCGAACGTCGCGCGAGGGAATTTTGCTGAAATCGGGGATCAAGCCGAAACCCGCATTGGCATGAGGACGTAGAGAAAACCTCCACCGATCTCGATTACACCTGGACTCATCTCGTCGATGAGTCTCAGAGAGACCTCGTCATTCGGAAGGTTTTTAAGCGGATCCATCAGATATTCCGGATTGAACGCGATGGAAAAATCGCGTCCACGGTAAGCGACCGCAATCGACTCTTTGGCCTCTCCGACTTCGGGCGTGTTGGATGTCACCTCAATGTTGTTTTTGGTGAAATTCAATCGAATGGAGCTTGTCTTGTCGCTGCTCAGCAAAGAAACGCGGCGGACACAGGTGTGAAAAGCCTCGCGCTCGAGAGCGATAATTTCCTTCACATCCTCAGTAGCCGGAATGACTTGCTTGTAATTCGGATAATTTCCGTCGACGAGTTTCGAAACCAACAACGAACCGTTCAGTTCGAAAAGCACCAGATTGTCGCTGATAGCGAGCGTCATGTCGCCGTCATCGGAAAGGAGGCGCTGCAGTTCGTTGATCGCCTTGGTTGGAACGATGAAATCGATATCGAGCTTGCCGGCGAGCTCGGCGTCGACAGCCTCCTCGAACAGAGCGAGGCGACGGCCGTCCGTCGCGACAAGCTTGAGCGCGCTCTCCTTGAATGAAAAGAGAATGCCATTCAGCACGTAGCGCGTCTCGTCCATCGAGATCGCGTAGGACGTCTTGCGCAGGCCATCCTTGAGAACGCTCTGCTTGAGCTGAATCGTCCGGGCATCTTTGGATGACGGGAAGGCTGGAAATTCTTCGCCCGCCAGCCCGTAGATTTTGAAGAAACTTTGTCCGCTCCGGATGGCCGAGATGTTTTTCGTGTCGGTCTCGATCTGAACGTCACTGGACGGGAGCTCGCGGACGATGGTCAACAAACGCCGAGCTGGTAACGTTGTGGTGCCAGGTTTTTCGACGATGGCCGGGACATCACACCGAAGCGCTACCTCCATATCGGTCGTGCTGAGGCGAATGCCCGAGTCGGTCGTCTCGATGAGAACATTCGAAAGCACCGGCAGGGTAGTGCGACTGCTGACGACGTTTTGAGTTTTTTGGAGACCTTCGAGCAGGTTTTCTTTCGTGACGCTGAACTTCATGGAATCGAGCTCTTCCGGGAGAAATGAACGGGTTGGGTGGTGTCTAGCGGTGCCCGGTCGACTGTGTCAAAACAATCCGCCAAGGCGACACACCTAGCGTGCAAGCTGGTTTTCCAAAGAGCGCACCATGTGCCGCGTGCGCTCGTCTTCGTCCATCCGGCGTTTGATGAGTTTGCAAGCGTGGATGACGGTCCCGTGGTCCTTACCACCGAACAGATCGCCGATCTCGGTGAGAGTGGAATTGGTCATTTCGCGGGACAAATACATCGCGATCTGACGCGGATAGGCAATGCTCGCCAGCCGCCGTTTGCTCGTCATATCAGCAATTCGCAAGTCGAACGTCTCGGCCACCTTGCGCTGAATCTGATCGATGGTGACAGCCCGCCGCGCCTGCTCCTGAAAGATATCCCGAAGCAGCGTTTCGATATCTTCGCGTGTCACCTGGCGTCCACTCAACGAACTGTAGGACGCAACGCGCATCAGCGCCCCTTCCAGCCGGCGAACGTTATTCCGGATTTTGTCGGCCAGGAATTCGATCACCCAGGGCTCGAGCTGAATCTTGAGATTTGCGGCCTTGCTTTTAAGAATGGCGATCCGCGTCTCCATGTCCGGCGGCTGGAGTTCGGCCGTCATTCCCCACTCGAAGCGCGAGACAAGGCGCTGCTCGAGTTTTTCAATCTCACTCGCCGGTCGATCGCTGGACAGAATGATCTGTTTGTGACCGTCGTGCAGGGAATTGAACGTGTGAAAAAATTCCTCCTGTGATCGCTCCTTACCGCCCAGAAACTGGATGTCGTCGATCATCAAAATGTCGGCCTGCCGATATTTTTTCCGAAACTTGAAGAGCGTGCCGTGCTGAATGGCATCGATGAACTCGTTCGCGAATTGCTCGCTCGAGAGGTAAAAAACCTTGGCGCTCTTGCGGGCAGCCATGACGTGCTGGCCGATGGCCTGGAGGAGGTGCGTTTTTCCCAGACCGCTGCCCCCGTAAACAAAAAGCGGATTGTAGGTTTTCGCCGGGGACTGGGCCACCGCGAGTGCGGCCGCGTAGGCAAACTGGTTGTTTGATCCCACCACGAACGAGTCGAACGTGTTTCGCGGATTCATGCCGGTCGAGACCATGCCCGCCGTCGGACGCTCACGGAGGCTCTTGACCGGAGGCGGTTCGTCCGAATCGCTCATCGGAGGCATCGCGTCCGTGTCGTCCGTTTGTCGGGCCACGATCTGAACGATGCGGCTGGCGTCGATGGCCTCGGCCACGGCGCCCTGCACGAGCGCCAGATAATTGCTCTCGATGAAAAACTTATGGATCGGGTTTGGCACCGAAAGAACAAGGGTATTTCCATCGTCGGAAACGACCTGCACGTCACTGAACCATCGCTGGAAACCATCCTCGCTAACGCGAGCCGAAATCAGGGCGGAAATCGCCGTCCACATCTGTCCAAAATCCTGAGTCATAAGCAACTTATGCACATCCCATTTCGACGGCCTGCCGCAGTGCCAAATCGTTTCGAAAACGTCACAAATCTTTCATCAGCAAGCGTCTCGACGAATCGCAGACGCCCACAAACGCTCACTCCTGTGCAGATTTTTCGTTCTAAAATTCTCATTTCCAACGGTTTAAATCAAATATACGGAATTGTCATTCTCCGGCCGGGAATTTCGGCGTGCGCACCAGACGAAACCGGTTGAGCGGCGGCGTGGAACAAGTGGACAGGTGGAGGGAGGAACATTTCACAAGTTATTCACAGGGCTTTCCCCCGCGGGCCGCAACTGCCGTGAGGCTAAAAATCACCCCGGAATGCCTCAAGGAAAAAGTGACGAAACCGTCAAAATAAAAGGCCCCAAACTTCCCGAAATTTGCTTGACCCAAGTGCAGGTTCCGATGGCCGCTAGGCTGGCGGGCGATCGCTTTTCTGAATGCATTTCCCAGCGGCGGCGGCCGACGCTCAGGCTTTAGTTTTCGGGCGCTGATTGATCAGCGCTCCGCAGGAGATCGTGAGCAGGCAGGTGATGGGGTAAAGCCAGACAAAACTGATGGCCGGCCGGATTGCGACCATCGTTTCGGGCGAAATGAGACCCATGCTGCGGAGGATCACGTAAAAATCCGGGCGCACGGCAGCCGTGAGGAGGATGCTCAATCCCACGCCCAGCCAGAGTCCTTCGATGCGGGCGGGAATTCGAGCGATAGCCAGCAGAAATATGCCCAGCATCGGACCGTAGGTGTAAGCGACCATGCCGAAAGCGAGACTGAGGATGTCGATGTTCCCAAATGTTTTGATCGCGTAGAGCACAAAAGCTGCCGCCGCCAGCGCAGCTCCCCAGACAACGACTGCGATGCGGCTCTGCGCCAGCAACCGCGGGGTATCTCCCTCATCGAGAGAACGGTGGCCATGCAGGACCGAGAGACTCGTCTGAGCCAGGGCCGCCAACGCTGAGTCCAGGCTCGAGATCGCCGCGGCAAATGCGCCTGCCAGCACCAGACCGGTGATTCCGGGAGGCAGGACGGTCGTGATCCAGACCGGAAAAACATTGTCCGAATCCGCGGCAAAAGCGGCAGCCTCGGCGGGGGTCGGCGGGTGAACTTGATACCAGACATAAAGACCCGCTCCCACCATGAGCATCAGGATCGTGATCAGTTGAGATAAACTACTGAAAATGATCGCTTTGCGAGCATCGCTCTCATTGCGACAGCAGAACATGCGCTGGGCGTTGAGTTGGTCGGTTCCAAACGCGGCGACGTTCTGAAACGGCATCGCGATCAGCGCCACCCAAAGTGTAAATTGCACATCGGGATCCGTGGAAAAATTCAATAGCGTCAATTTCCCCGCGCTCGAGGCGACGTCGTACGTTTCACCCCAACCTCCCGGGATTCCCGAGATGATCCAGAAAAGAGCGAGCAGACCGCTGAAAATGAAAAGACCGAACTGCATCGCATCCGTCCAGATGACGGTCGTCATTCCGCCCATCAGCGTCCAAATTATCGCGAAAATGGTAATCACGACGATGCTCACCGGCATGTCGAGTGGGGTGACGGTTTTGAGTATAAGGGCCGTGACCAGGACGCGCACGCTCTGGCCGAGGATGGTGCCGAGTGTGAACATGGCCGTCGTGAGCGTCTTCACGCCCGGCCCCAGGCGCTTCTCCATGTAGTCGTAGGGACTGTAAATCTCCCGTTCGTAAAAGACCTTCACGAACCAGATGCCGACGATGAATCGAGCTGCAATCGATCCAATGGCCCACTGGAGGTAGGTGAAATTGCCGGTTGCCGCGAAGACCATTCCCGGCACGCCAATGAACGTAAGTGCGCTGATTTCAGTGGCAATAATCGAGGCACACACCGCCGGCCACGGCAGCGATCGGCCTGCGAGGAAAAAATCCTTGATCGTCGATTGTTTGCCCCGGAGACAATGGCCGACGAACGTCGTCAGCAGCAGGTAGCCGATCAGGATTGCCCAGTCGAGCAGAGTGAAATGCGAGTGAACTTCGCCCATGAATCAGGCTGCTGGGGCGAGTGATTTGACGAGAATTTTCGAATTTCGGCCGCTGGCGAGATAACGCTCCCGGCGTTCCGCAGGCAGCACGTCAGCCTCGGCGGGGGTGAAGCCGCCCTTCTGCTGGAGGTAGGCGTACGCCTGCGTGGAAAGGGCGAACAGCTGCGTGAGGCCTTTCTCGCGGGCGAGGTTTTCGACGAACGTCATCAGCTTGCGACCGAAACCCTGGTTTTCGTGCGCTCGGCTAACGTAAAGGCAGGCGAGCTCGCCTGAGTGTTCGGCCGGATAAGCGTGAAGGGCGACGCAGGCAACCGGGGTCCGGTCAAGCTCGAGCACCCAGTAGTCCTCAATGTGCTCGAGGATTTCGTTTCGTGTTCGGCGGACAAGCTCCTCGTTGTTCACCGATTGCCGGATCAGGGACATGACCCCGCGCACGTCTTTCTTAAAAATGCGGCGCACCTGCTGGTATTCGTTGGAATACACCATGGTGCCAAATCCTTCGTGGCTGAAGATCTCGGTCAGCAGGGCCTCGTTGATCGCGCCGTCGAGAAGGTGAGCGCGCGGCACACCCTGACGGCAGGCGCGTGCGGCGCACTCCAGTTTCGACGCCAGGCCGGCGGACATTTCGGACCGGTGTTTTTTGAGCAAGTCCTCCGTTTCGGTGATCGAGCTCTGCTTGGGAAGCCAGGCGGATCCGGCGAAGAGCGAGGACGGCCCGAGAAAAATCACTTTGGTTGCGTGCAAGGCCTCGGCGACCTCGACGGCGACCGCGTCGGAATTGACTCGGTAGGTGCGGCCCTCCCCATCGAATCCCAACGGAGGCACCACCGGCACAATGCCCTCGTCGAGCAAAAGCTTGAGCGCCTTGGTATCCACCCGTTCGACCCGCCCGGTGTAAAGATAATCCATGCCCCCCAGCACGCCCGCCGGGTGAGCGATGATGGCATTCAGGTAGGCGGCACGCAGGTCCACGGCCGAAAGACCTTCCATGATGCCGTTGGTAAGGCGAATGGCCGCATCGATGCTGAGCTGGAGAGTTTGCGCATCGGTCACTCCGGTGCCATCGGCATTTGAAATCGTGAGGCCGCGGCTGGCAGCCAAAGCTTCGACTTGCTGGCTCGCACCGTGGACCAATACCGCTTTGATGCTGAGAGACCGCAACACCGCGAGGTCGAGCAGTACATTCGGAAAATTTTCCGATGCCGCGACGCCGCCGTCGACAGCAATCACGAAGATGCGCTCCCGAAAGCGGGGCACGTACTGAAGGATTTCGCGCAGGTCGGAAACGTTCACGGCAGAGCGCGCATTTATGGGTGCGGCCACTGGAAAATGCAACGGTTCACGCCGCTCCGGAAAGCGGCAAATCCTTGGCCAGCTCGCATTCAATCAGATCCCGCACCCGCTCCGGTGCTTCGAGCGCACCAAGAGACCCGAGAACGCCCGCCGGCACAATCTGGCAGGTGCGGATCGCCCCACTCAGCCGCGCTGCCAGATCCTCCGGAAACCGGTCCGGCAGGGAAGGCCAGAGCACCGCAACCGGTTGCGTGACCCGGGGCAACTGGGACTTTACATCGTAAAGCAATCGTCCGCGCAGGAAGGCCAGCATCGCGTGTTCGGCACCGTACTGGCCGGCGCACGTGACAAAAATTTCCACAATTTCGTCCGTCACTAAATTTTCGTCAGCGAACCCGAATTTCGCCAGCCAGCCACGCACGAATGGTTTTCGGGCGAGGTAGTTTTTGTAAACGAAGGTGTTTAATCCGGGAACGCGGGCGAGCATTGCGAGGCCCGCCGGCACTCGCCGCACCGCGGCGTCGAGCCCTACCGGCGCGAGAAGAATCAGACGTCTCACCAGATCGGGATGCTGGACCGCAAGTTTCAGAGCGATCGCCGCGCCAAACCCGGAAGCCACGACGACGAGTGATTGCGGCGCGCAAACGCTCCGGGCGAGATCCGCAAGGGCCTGGACGTGTTCGTCCGCATCAAGGCCCTGCCGGGGACGTTCTGATTCGCCAAATCCAATCAAATCCGGGGCGATGACCTCATAGCCCACGGCGAATTCCGGATAAACGCGCGACCATTCAAACGACGAAGCTCCCGGATAAATCCCGTGCAAAAAAACGAGCGGCTCCCCTGCTCCCGACGTGTGGTAAACGACTTCGCCCAGACTCGTCTGCGCCACCCGCGTAGCAAAAATTGCGGGCGAAATGCTATCGGGAATCGGGCGTCTCGGCGAATGGTGAAGCGCATAACGCAAGGCCAGCATGACTGCACCCACCACACCTACGCCCAGCCCCAATCCAAGCGCCGGTTTCTTTTTCCAAAATCCGCCCACGAAATTTACCGCAGGATGCCTCCAATCCCGCCGCACGCAAGGGAGAATCAGCGACGACGAGCGTTTGGCAATCTATTGAAGCCGCACAATTCCTTTACCCGACGAAATGACTCCGATCACGCGGCCCTTCGTCTGACGGCTCACCTCGGCGGCATCCTTCGCTGACACAATGAGGACCATGCCGATGCCCATATTAAATACCTGATACATCTCGGTGGAGTCCACGTTTCCGCCCCGCTCGATGGCCTGGAAAATGGCAGGCACTTTCCAGCTCGCGACATCGATCACAGCGTCGCATTCCGAAGGCAGGACGCGGGGCAAGTTATCGATCAGGCCGCCACCGGTGATGTGCGCAGCGGCTTTGAGGGTGCGCGGTGGCAGGGAAGCCATCAGCGGTTGGTAATTCCGATGCACCCGCAGAAGCTCATCGGCAAGAGTGCCGCGCACACCCTCGAGATGATCAGTGAGTGCCAGTCCGAGCTGATCGAAGAGAACTTTTCGCGCCAGGGAGTACCCGTTCGTATGCAGTCCGTTCGCGGGAAGCCCAATGAGCGCGTCTCCCGCTTTGACGCGGGAACCGTCGAGCATTCGCGCGCGATCCACAACGCCCACGATACAGCCCGCGAGATCATACTCTCCGCGCTGATACATGCCGGGCATCTGGGCTGTTTCTCCGCCAATGAGCGCGCAGCTCCCGGCTTTGCACGCTTTTGCAAATCCCTTCAGGATCTGCGTGAAAACGTCCGGCTCAAGCCGCTCGGCGCCAAGATAGTCCAGAAAAAACAAGGGCCGCGCGCCCACAACCGCAATGTCGTTGATGCAGTGGTTCACGAGGTCCTGGCCCACGGTATCGTGACGCCCGGTGGCAAAAGCGATCTTGAGCTTGGTGCCCACACCATCAACGCTGGAAACGAGAACGGGATCTTTCATCCCGGAAAAATCGGGACGAAACAATCCGCCGAATCCGCCAATTTTTCCGAGCACCTCGGGACCGTGGGTCGCACTGACGAGGCGATGAATGCCACGTTTCACGACGTTTCCGAGATCGACGTCGACGCCGGCAGCGGCGTACGCCTTTTTACGACTGGTCTTCATTCAAGCTTGCCGGCGAAAAGTCCGCCCTGAACCTCTTCGGGCAGCAGCCGCGCCTGGCCACGGCGTTTTTCCATCACAAATTTGTCGAAGGCCTCGTCGTAGGGCAGCGGATATTCCCCGTTGAAACACGCGAGGCAAAATCCGCTTTTATCAAGACCGGTGGCGCGCACCATGGCATCGACATCGAGATAACCGACGCTGTCCGCGCCAAGGTAATCGCGGATCTCGTCGTGCGTGAGCTGATTGGCAAGCAGCTTCTCGGGATCGGGAAAGTCGATCCCGTAATAACACGCGTGGCGGTGCGGTGGACAGCTCACGCGAAGGTGCACTTCCCTCGCACCGGCTTCGCGGAGATTCACCACGCGGGCCCGAGCGGTGGTGCCGCGTACGACAGAATCATCAACCACCACGACCCGCTTGTCGCGAACGGCGTCGCCAATGAGGTTTAATTTTACGCGCACGTTGAAGTCCCGAATGAGTTGGGTGGGCTGGATGAAGGTGCGCCCGATGTAGTGATTGCGGACGAACGCGAGATCAAACGGAATTCCGAGTTCGTCGGAAAATCCGAGGGCTGCGTAAATGCCGGAATCGGGCACGGGCACCACAACGTCCGCCTCGACCGGGTGCAAACGCGCCAGTTCGCGACCCATTTGCACGCGAACTTCCTTCACGTTCATGTCTTCGAAGACGCTGTCGGG
>JBGTDR010000110.1:0-41749 GCA_041748215.1 Chthoniobacterales bacterium | reverse complement strand
TGGCGGTTTCCTCCGCTGGTTCGGACGCTTCGACTTCGTCCTGTTTCGGAGAGGTCGCGGCTTCGTCGGTCGTGGGCTGAGCGTCTTCGGCGGGCGCGGGCGCCTGGGCGCCCTCGGGGGCGGATTTGTCCGGAGCGGGCGGTGCGGATTTGGCGTCACCGGCGGGTGCACCGTCACTGGCTCCGATCGTGGCGACGACCTGGCCGGTTTTGACTTCCTCGCCCTCGGGCACCTGAATCGCGAGGGTGCCGGAGTCGGTGGCGGTGACCTCGGACGAAACCTTGTCAGTTTCGAGGGTGAAAAGGACGTCGCCGGTGGCGACGGAATCACCGTCCTTTTTGTGCCAAACGGAAAGGAGGCCGGAGGAGATGGATTCGCCGACGGCGGGGACTTTGACTTCGGTGCTCATGCGCGACGGGAGAATGGGATGAATTCGGAAAAATTACCAACTGCGTTCAATGGAGACCACGGATTTCACGGATGGCACAATTGGGATCGGAGGGGGAGTGGTTCG
Source organism: Chthoniobacterales bacterium (assembly GCA_041748215.1). Taxonomy (GTDB): domain Bacteria; phylum Verrucomicrobiota; class Verrucomicrobiia; order Chthoniobacterales; family JAATET01; genus JBGTDR01. Next base: position 41,235 of record JBGTDR010000110.1, on the reverse strand, counting down.
CAGATTGCGCCGATTTTCACAGAGGGAGAAAAGGGGCGGCGCAAGTGAAGCCGTTGATCAGGAGAATCCATCAAGCGGCGAAATCGGTGGATCACCATGTTGATTGGCATCGGAGATCAGACGGTGAACGCGTGTTCGACGAGGGCGGCTTGTTCCTTTTTGTGGACGGCGATGGAGCCGGCGGCGGGGCTGGCGGCGGGTTTGCGGCCGGCGTAGTCGATCCATTTGCCGAAAAGACCGGAGAGGCGCGGCAGGAGGAAGTTCCAGGCTCCCATGTTTTGCGGCTCTTCCTGGCACCAGACGAATTTTTTGGCGTGGAGGAGCGGTTTGACGATGCGTTCGAGCTTGGCCGTGTAGAGCGGGTAAAGCTGCTCGATGCGGATGATGGCGGCTTCGGACTTCAGGTCGTGGGTCTCGCGGTACTCGAGCAGGTCGTAATAAACCTTGCCGGAGCAGAAGATCACGCGATCCACTTTGGCGGGATCGGTGATGCCGTGGTCGGCGAGGATTTCGTAGAAACGGGAGTTGGTAAAATCCTCGGTGGTCGAGACGGCGCGATCCGAGCGCAGGAGGCTCTTCGGCGTCATGATGACGAGCGGTTTGCGGTATCCGCTGTGGATCTGGCGGCGCAGGACGTGGAAGTACTGGGCAGGCGTGGTGACGTTGCAGACCTGCATATTTTCCTCGGCGCAACTTTGGAGGAAACGTTCGAGGCGGGCGCTGGAATGCTCGGGACCCTGGCCTTCGTAGCCGTGGGGCAGGAGCATGACGATCGAGCTGGGCCGCTGCCACTTCGATTCGGCGGAGGCGATGAACTGGTCGATGATGATTTGCGCACCGTTGACGAAGTCGCCGAATTGCGCCTCCCAAAGACACAGCATGGACGGGAAATCGACGGAATAACCGTAATCGAATCCGAGGACGGCGTATTCGGAGAGTGGGCTATTGTAGACGCAAAACCGGGCCTGATCGGGGCTCAAGTTGTTGAGCGGAATGTGACGCTCGCGGGTTTCGACGTCGTAAAGCACGCTGAGGCGCTGGCTGAACGTGCCGCGGCGGCTGTCCTGACCGGAAAGGCGCACGGGCGTGCCTTCGAGAAGCAGGGAACCAAACGCGAGGGCCTCGGCGTAGGACCAATCGTACGGACCGCCGTCCTCCCAGACCTTGAGCCGACGATCGAGCAGGATGCGTTTGAGTTTGGGCAGAACGCGAAATCCTTCGGGAACGGAGGTGAGCACCTTCACGATTTGCTCGAGAGTGGCGGGCGTGATCGCGGTATTGGCCGGTTCGTGGGAATAGGGCGGCTGGAAAACGGCGGTCGAGCCAGCGAGCCCGGATTTTTTCGACGGGGCTTTTTCGGCGGACTTGACGGCGGCCTGAGCGGCTTCGAGTTCCTTGATCGTTTCGGCTTTGATTTTTGCCTGCTCGTCGTTGGAGATCGTGCCGAGTTTTTCGATTTGCTCGGCGAAAATCTGGCTGAGCTGGGGGTGGCCCTTGATGTCGGTGTAGAGGTCGGGCTGGGTGAACGACGGCTCGTCGAGTTCGTTGTGGCCGTGCCGCCGGTAGCAATAGATGTCGATGACGATGTCGCGGCCAAATTCCTGGCGGTACTCGAGCGCGATCTCGGCGGTATGGATGACCGCGAGAGGATCGTCGCCATTCACGTGGAAGACGGGGGCCTCGATCATCTTGGCCATGTCGGTGCAATAACGCGTGGACCGACCGTCGGCTGGCAAAGTGGTGAAGCCGATCTGGTTATTTACGACGATGTGAAGGGTGCCGCCGGTGCTGTAGCCCGGGAGCTGTGACATGTTGAACACTTCGGCAACAACGCCCTGGCCGATGAAGGCGGCGTCTCCGTGGACGAGGAGCGGCAGGACTTTTTTGCGCTCGATGGTGTCACCGAGGATACGCTGGCGGGCGCGGGCATTGCCCTGGACGACGGGGTCGACCGTCTCGAGGTGGCTCGGATTGGCGGCGAGCCGGATTTCGACCTCATGACCGGAAGGCAGCTTGCGCACGGTCTGGTATCCAAGGTGATACTTCACGTCCCCGCTGCCGGCCACGGAGTCGGGCACGTAGTTTTCGGAGAACTCGTTGAAGATGAGGCTGAGGGGTTTTTCGAGGAAATTGGCGAGGACATTGAGGCGGCCGCGGTGGGCCATACCCATGACGATTTCGCGGATTTTGTGGCGTTCGCAGCGCTCGAAGACAGCGCTGAGGGCGAGAATGAGGGCTTCGCCGCCCTCGAGGGAGAAACGTTTATTGCCCTGGTAGCGCGTGTGGAGGAAATTTTCGAATTCCTCGGCCTCGTAAAGTTTGCGGAGGATGTCGCGGTGGATCGTGCTGTCCTGCCGGGACGCCTCGGAGCGGTTTTCCATCTTGTCGCGCACCCAGTTGCGGATGCGCGGGTTCTGGATGTGCATGAATTCTGCGCCGATGGTGGCGCAGTAGATCGACTCGAGCTCGGCGATCATATCGCGGAGCTTCATCTTTTTGGCGTCGCGGAAAAACCGGGACGACACGGTGAGGTCGAGGTCGGCGGGCTCGAAACCAAATTCCTTCAACGACAGGAGTTCGTTGGCGGGTGCTTCCTCTTCGAGCGGGTCGAGGTGGGCGAGCGTGTGGCCAAGCGTGCGGTACGCATAAACCAGTGCCTCGACGCGGGTTTCGACGGATCCGTTGCGGGACGGCGGGGTGGTCGCCGCGGGCGCCTCGGTGGGAGCGGCTCCATTTCGGGAAACCGGCCGGGCGAGTCCGAGCTCGAATCCTTCAAAAAATGCGGCCCAATCGGCATCGACCGACCGGGGGTTTTGCCGCCATTGCTCGTAATTTTCGTCCAGTAGCGCCTCGTTCCAACGGGCGGTGAAAGAACTGTTCATGCAGGTATCCTGTGGTGCCGGGGACAATCCTGCCCGGCGGAAAAGGGACGCCAAGTTGGGCCATTTGCCCGACGACCGCAAGCGGACAGTGGGAAAACTACGCGGCGCGGGCCTCAGTGAATGTCGGGCGTGGCGGGGGCGGGCCCCGAAACTTCGGTGAGTTCGTGGAACCGATAGGGCGACGGAATCTGGCCGAGATGGTCGACGCGGACGCCGAGATCTTTGATGAGGCCATCACTCAGGCCGTAGATCCAGCCGTGGACGGAGAGCTCCTGGCCGCGGGCCCAGGCGTCCTGAATGATGGTGGTGTGCGTGAGCGTTTTGACCTGCTCGATGACGTTGAGTTCGCACATGCGATCCACGCGTTGCGAAAAATTGGTGAGAGAGTCGATGTCCTCGCGGTGGCGCACGTAGACGTCTTTAATTTTGCTGAGCCAGTTATCGATGATGCCGTGGCTGACGTGCTCGAGCGCGGCTTTGACGCCGCCGCAGTTGTAATGTCCGCAGACGATGATGTGACGGACCTTGAGCGCGAAGACGGCGTAAGCAACGACGGAGAGGCAATTGAGATCTGCGGGATAAACGAGATTGGCGACGTTGCGGTGGACAAAAAGTTCACCGGGCATGAGGCCGACGACTTCGTTGGCGGGGACGCGGCTGTCGGAGCAGCCGATCCAGAGGTAATCCGGGGCCTGCTGGTCGGCGAGGCTTTTGAAAAACGTGGGTTGGTCGAGCGTCATTTTACGCGACCATTCGCGGTTATTGTCGATGAGCAGGTCGATGTCGTTCATGGCGTGAGGACGGGTTGTGAGTGGTGAACTCGGGTTTGGGAATCGCTGGGTGGAGCGAAGAAAGCGAGCGAAACAAAGGCGATATTGACGGCGAGGAAAACGAGGGTGAGGCCGAGGCTCGCCCGGCGCTCAAACCGGATGGCGTCAGCGTCCTTGCCGCGTTCGCTCAGCACGCGAGAGCGCAGCGTGACGAACAGCGCGACGAAGAGGAGGACGTAGATGAGCATGTGGATGAGATCGGGGCCATCGAACGCATCGGGCACGCCGGTGACCCCTTCGAGATTGCGGGCATTGATGAGGGTGGAAAAGAGGCAGGCGATGATCAGACCCACGCGGCCGGCAAACACGGGCGGCTGGTTGGTTTTCATAAAACACGCGAGCATTGCGGCGGCGAACGCGACATACGCACCGGCCATGAGTTTAAAAAAGAGGAGCCAGCCGTGCCGGTCGACGCGGAAGCTGGCGACGACCCATTGGTAGCTGGTGGCGGCCCCGGGAAGCGGATTGCCGAGATTCGATCGATAAGTTTCCTCGGCGGAAGTGATCTGGAAATCGGACAAGCGCCACCCGCGAAGGCTCACCCGGCTGGAGAGGCCGGAATTGGCTTCGTCGATGCGGAAAGGAAGCGGCGCGTCGCGATCGGCAGCGGGCCGGATCGTGACGGAGAGAATGTGACTGTCGAACGGGACCGCATGCAGATCCCAGTCATTGAGGTGCTCGCAGCGGTATTTGCGAACGGACCAGCGGGTATCGCCGACGACGCGGGTCCATGAGGTGAGCACGGTGAAATTTTTTGCCCGCGGGAACGTGACGGCGTCGAGCGGATCGGGCTGATCGGCTGGAGAATTTGCCCAAAGGTAAAAATTTACGAGGAACGATTCGTCGCCGGGCGAGATGTCGAAAAGATTCGTGATGTAAACGCCGATGGAAACCGGGCTGGAATCGGAAGCCGTTGCGGGCTGCGCGGGAGCGGCCGGAATGGCGGCGAGCCAGAGGACAGCGGCGAGCGCGGCCACGCGCGGAATCGTGCGGAAGGCCGGTTGGAGCGCGGGCATTTCGCGGCGGAGTATTCCGGCGGGATGCGTTTTTGGCAAATCCGCAGTGCGGGCGGAGGAAATCAGGATTCGCGGGGAGGCTCGGACGGAACGTCGGGCAGACCGAGGCGACCCTTGGCTTCGTCGATCACGGTGTGTTCCCAAAGTGGCGTTTTGCGGCAGTAGGCCGCCCGGCCGAGCATGTGCGCACCGACGGGTGCCGTGAGAAAAACGAACGTGATGGTGATGATGGCCTTGGTCGAGATGCCCAGCTCCTGGAAATAGAGCGCGGCGGCAATCATGAGCAGGCTCACGCCGAGGGAAGCGCCCTTGGTGGAGGCATGCATGCGAATAAAAACATCCGGCATGCGCACGAGGCCGATGCCCGCGAGCAGCATGAGCAGATTGCCCAGGATGAGCAAAGTCACGATGGCTGCGGTGATCATTTGAATATCCCTTTCTCGAGGCTGATCGCGAGGGCGACGGTGCCGAGGAACGTGATGAGGGCGAGAGCAAGGGCGACGTCGAGGAAGAGCGGCTGGTCCGTGCCGATGGCGACAAGCACGAGGGCGCCGACGGCCATCACGGCCATGGCATCAAACGCCACGACGCGGTCGGGAAGCGAGGGACCAATTGCGAGCCGAATGAACGCGAGAAACATGCCGGCGACGAGAATCCACATGCCGATCCAAGCGGCCTGGGTGATGAAAGCGGACGGTTCCATGGCTCAGCGAATGACCTCCAATACGCGGCGTTCGAGGTTCTCTTTGATGTCGCGGCGAATGTCTTCGGGGTCATCGACGTACATCGCGTGGACGAAGAGAGTGGAGCGGTCTTCGGAAACGTCGAGGCTGAGCGTGCCGGGCGTCATGGAGATGAGGTTGGCGAGCAGGGTGATTTCGAAATCGGTTTTGGCGTCGAGCGGGACGGCGACGATGCCCGGTTTCATGTAATGCTGGGGGGTCACGATGTCGTAGGCGACGGTGACGTTGGACCGGATGAGCTCCCAAAGGTAATAGGTGACAAATCCGATGATCCGCGGCGCCCGTCCGAAATAGACGATGCCATCGGAATTTTTCCGGTAAACGATGTGGAGCAGGATGTAGCTCACGACGAAGCCCGAGGCGAGGGTCCAGAAATCGATGGAGCCGAAAAGTCCGGCCCAGATCAACATGAGCAGAAGATTGAGTGCGAGGATCATGGTGCGGATGTCCCGAGGACGGCGGCGATGTATTGTGACGGGTCGAGCAACTGGTTGGCTGCGCGCAAGGCGAAGTCGAAGAAAAATTCCGGTGCGAAGCCGATGGCGAGCGTGAAAGCGGCCAGCGCCGCGATGGGGCCGAGCAGAAGGATGCGGGAGGACGTCGAAAGCGCATCAAGGCGCACCTCGTGGGCGGGATCCGGTTTTTTCCAGAATGCCTCGGCCCAGATCTTCGTCATCGAAAACAAGGTGAGCAGACCGACCGCGAGGGCAACGCCGGCAAGCCAGTATCCACCGGTGACGAACGGGGAATCGCCAGCGAGGCTGGCTTTGACGAGGGCAAATTTGGCGAAGAACCCGGAGAGCGGTGGGATGCCGCCGAGCGACATGGCGGGGATAAAAAAGAGGATGGCGAGCAGCGGGGTGGCGGCGTAAAGGCCTCCCATTTTTTTCAGATCAGACGTGCCCGTGTAGCGGTGCGCAACTCCGCTGATCAGGAAGAGGTTCGTCTTCACGATGATGTGGTGAAAAAGATAAAAGACGGTTCCGGCCAGCGCGAGCGGAGTGAATAGTGCGAGCCCCAGAATCATGTAGCCGATCTGGCTGATGATGTGGAACGACAGGAGGCGGCGGAAATCGTATTGGGCGACCGCTCCGAGCACGCCGGTGACCATGGTCAATCCCGCGAGAACGAGCAACAGGCCGTGGGTAAACGTGAAGTCGCCGGTGAAGACAAGCGTGAAGACCCGGATGAGCGCGTACACACCGACCTTGGTCAGCAGTCCCGCGAAGACCGCGGAAATCGCAACGGGTGGCGTGTGATAGGAGGCGGGGAGCCAGAAAAAGAGCGGAAAGATGCCGGCTTTCACCCCGAAGGCGACGAGGAAGAGCATGGCCGTAACGGTGAGCAACCCGGGATCCATGAGGCTGCCCGCTCGCTGCGAGAGGTCGGCGAGGTTGAGCGTGCCCGTCTTGCCGTAAAGGATGCCGACCGCCGCCAGGAAGAGGCTTGAGGAGATGAGATTGAGGATGACGTATTTGACCGAACCCTCCATCTGGCCGCGTTCACCGCCAAGCGTCATCAGCACGAACGACGCGATGAGCATGACCTCGAACCAGACAAACATGTTGAACAGATCGCCGGTAAGAAATGCCCCGCAGACGCCCAGCATCATCAGGTGGAGAAATCCGTAATAACCGAAGCGCTCGCGATTCCGGTCGATGTCGGCGAGCGAATAAACACTCACGCTGAGGCCGATGAGCGCGGAAACGAACACCATGATGGCGGCGAGCAAATCGGCAACGAGCGTGATGCCGTAGGGTGCCGGCCAGTTTCCCATCTGAACGGCCTGGATGCCGTCCGTGGAAACGCGGGCCAGAAGTGCGGTTGCGGCGGCGAGCAGGCCGACCATTCCAATGACGCCGAAAAAGCGCTGCAGCGGGATGATTCGCCACGCGAGGATGCACGCGAGCGCGGCCGTGAACGGGATGGCAAGGCAGAGGGTCAGCAGGTCCATCAGCGATCAGTGTCCCGCATTTCGTCGAGGTCGTCGGTGCCGATGGTTTTGTCGGCGCGCTGAGCCATCACGAGGGTGAACGCGAGCACGCCAAAGCCAATGACGATCGCGGTGAGAATGAGAGCTTGCGGCAGCGGGTCGGCGGAGGCCGCGTCCAGGATCTGCGCCCCCTGCGGCACGAAGGCCGGCTCGCCCTGACGCAGACCGGCGGCGGTGAAGATGAGAAGATTGGCCGCCTGGCCGAGAAGGACGATGCCGAGGATCAGCTGAAGAATGCTGCGGCGCAGCAGGAGATAAGCGCCGGCGGCGTAGAGGACTCCAATCGTGATGGCGAGGATGAGTTCCATGGGTCAGGCGTCCTCCTCGTCCGCGAGGGTGAAAATGATGAGGGTCGTGATGCCGAGCACAACGATGTAAACGCCCGTGTCGAAGAGCAGCGGTGTGCCGAGTTTTCCGACGACCGGAAAGATCGTGAGATCCCAAAGTCCGGTCAAAAACGGCAACCCGTAAGGCGCACCGAACAGGCCGCTCACCAACGCAACGAGCAGGCCCAATCCAATGATCGTGCGCGGGTCGAACCAAAGCAGACTTCGTGCGCTCGTCGTGCCGGAGGCAAGCGCCTTGAGGGCAAACGCGGATCCGGCAACGAGGCCGCCGCCAAATCCGCCGCCGGGCAGGTTGTGTCCGCGCAGGAGCAGGAAGATCGAGAACACGAGCAGCAGGCCCATGAGGACACGCATGGTGGTTTCGAGAATGAGCGATTTCACGAATCCCCCTTTCCAGTTGAGCGCAGTCGCAGCATCGCGTAAATGCCGAGCGCGGCGATGCCCAGCACGGTGATTTCCCCGAGCGTGTCGAGGGCGCGGAAATCGACAAGGATGACGTTGACGACGTTACGGCCCTGCGCGGCGGGATAACTTTGCTCGGCCATGAAATTCGAGATGCGCGGCGCGGGGGCGTCGAAGTGGAATCCAACCATCACGAGAGCCGTCATGACCCCGCCGAATCCCAGCGCGAGCACGGCGTCACGGATGCGGGCGGCTCCGGACGACAGCTCGCGCAGCAGTGGAAGTTTGTAGAACGCGAGCACGAAGAGCACCACGGTGAGCGCCTCGACGAGGATCTGCGTCATTGCCAGATCCGGCGCGCTGAAGAGGAAAAACAAGATCGCGATGCAGAGCCCGACAACGCCCAACGAGACGATGGCGGTGAAGCGCGAATCGGCCAGACACGCCATCACGGCCCCCGCAATGATGAGGAGACACGCGCCGACGCCAAGCACGCTCGGCGGCACCATCCGTGCAAAATCGATTTCGAACGGCGTATCGAACAAACACCAGGCGACGAGTCCGGTGGTGAAAATCCCGATGATGAGCACGTAGTTCCGCAGGTAACCGCTCTGGAGGAGACGGGTCTGGTATGCGCTGAAACGCAGGAGCCCGGCCAGCGCCACGTCGTAACCGCGTTCCGGCCCGACCGCGGCGAGTGCCGAGTAGAGCGGCTGGGCGGCGCGGAGGCGCGGGGCGACGAAATAAACGACGAGCCCACCCGCGACCGTCACGATGCTCAGGAAGAGCGCAGTATTCCAACCGTGCCAGAGCGCGAGATCCGCCTGGAAAGCCGGGTCGCCCAGCACCGCACGGGAGGCGGGGCCAATGAGGCGATCCCCCACCCAGCCGGGCAGAATGCCAAACGCCACCGCGGAAATTCCGAGAAGCACCGGGCCGACGAACATGGTCCATGGCGCTTCGTGGGCGTGTTTGGGTGTTTCGGAAGGTTTCCCAAAAAACGGTCGGATGCCTGCCGTCACCGCGAGCGCAAACATTGCCATGCTCGCCGCAACGCCGAGTGTTTCCCAGAGGTACGCGGGGCCGTCCGCTTCGAGCAGGGCTTTGTAGAAATATTCCTTGCTCACGAATCCGAGGAGCAAAGGCGTGCCGGCCATCGAGAGTGCACCGAGCAATGCCGCTGCCGCGGTGATCGGCATCGCCTTGCGCAGGCCGCTCAACACGCCGACGTCACGGGTGCCGGTTTCGTGATCGACCGCGCCCGCCGCCATGAACAGCGCCGCTTTGTAGAGGGCGTGAGCGAGCAAATACGTGAGGCACGCCTTGATGGCCAGCGAAGTGCCGATGCCAAGGAGAAGCGTGAGCGTGCCGAGCACGGACAACGTCGTGTAAGCGAGAATCTTTTTGAGATCACTCTGGCCGAGACCCAGCCAGACGCCCGTCACCATCGTGATTGCGCCAATGGGAGCAACGATGCCGGTCCACCACGGATGGCTGTCGAGCAAAGGATGCAGCCGCGCGAGCAGGAAGACACCGGCTTTGACCATCGTTGCGGAATGGAGAAACGCGCTCACCGGAGCGGGCGCTTCCATCGCGTTCGGAAGCCAGAAATGGAACGGGAACTGCGCGGATTTGGTGAACGCGCCGAGGAGGATGAGCACGAGCGCCATCGGGAAAAGCGGATCGCCCGTGAGTGCCCCGGACGGCAGCGCGAGGAGCGCGGAAATTTCGTAGGATCCCCCGATGCGCGCGAGAAGGATGAGGCCAGCGAGCATCGCGAGACCGCCACCACCGGTCACCAGCAGGGCCTGCAAAGCCGCGGCGCGGGATTTGGCTGCATTGTGGTAATAGCCAATCAGGAGGTACGACGTGATGCTCGTAAGCTCCCAGAAGATAAAAAGCAGGATCAGGTTGTCGGCGGCGACGAGACCCAGCATCGCGCCCATGAAGCTGAGCAGATAAAGGTAAAATTTCCCGAGGCCGGGATCGCCGTGAAGGTAGCCGGCCGCGTACCATACGATGAACGTGCCGATCGCGGAGACAACGATCAGGAAAAGCAGACTCAACCCGTCGACGTAAAAGCTGAGGGTAATTCCCAGCGACGGCGCCCAAGGCAGTGCCACACGGACGGCCTGGCCGGCTTCGACGCCGGGTGCAAGGGTCAGAAAAGCGGCGCAGGCCGCGAGAGGAACGAGGCCAAGAAGGATCCCGGATCGGTCGCCGAGGCCGCGATGCAGGGCCGGAGCGAGCAGGGCCGCGACGAAAACCGCGGCGATGGCGGGGACCAGCAATTCAGCCATCGTTCAGGCGTGACCGCAGCCACTCGGAGGAGGGATGCATCATCACGGCAACAGCATAAATGCCGCACCCATGATGATCGTGGGCACGAGGGCGGCAAGCAGGAGTTTCCCGGGGTTGACGCCGTTGGCGCCGAAATATTTCTGAAGAATGGACTGCCCGGCGGGGTTCGGGGCATTCGCGATCACGGTGAGGCCGCCACCAGTGACCGCACCCGCAACGACGGCGAACTTGAGTTCGTCGGATAAACCAGGGACGAGCGACGCCAGATACGTGATGGCCGCGTTGTCGTTGAAGGCGGTCAGCACAGTGGCAGTGATCATAAGCGGCCATTCGCCGAGGCTGCCGAGGACGGGAGCGATCCACCACGCCTGGAACCCACCGTGAATGACGAGTGCGGCGAGGAAAAAGCCGACGAGTAAAGGCGAGCGAAGTTTGATGAGGTCCTGGTTGCGTTCGGTCGCCATCACGAAGGCCAGGAAAAAGAGGAACGTAAAGACGATCAGGGCGGCGTGGTGGGCGACAAAGACCGTCCACGCAATAAAGAGGATGTGCGTGATCGTGATCCACAACGGCACGGCACGTTCACCGCGCGTGTCTTTTTCCGCGGGAGCCCGCAGGCTGGTGAGTTCGCGACGGAAGGTGACGAAAAACAGGGCATTCGCCACGAGGATGCCCACAACAGCTTTCCACCCGAAGTGGGTGAACATGAAGATGAGGCCCCAGTCCCATTTCTGCGCCACCATCACGACGGGCGGAGCGGCGAAGTGATCGAGCGTGCCCCCGACCGAAATATTCACAAACAGCAGGCCGATGGTGGCATATCGCAGCGTGTAGCTGGGCTCGAGTTTGTAGAAGCGCTCGACGAGCAGAAGCGCACAAATCGTCATTGCCGCTGGCTCGGTGATTAGCGAGCCGAGCAGCGGCCCGACCGTTAGAATCGAAAGCCACCACGCGGCCGGCGTGCTGCCACCCAAGCTGGCCACGCGGGCCAGAGCCCATTCCGCAAAACGCAATACGGGCCGGGAACTGGCGATCGTCATGATCGCAACGACAAAGATCGGTTCCGTGAATTTAACGTGGTCGACGTAGCTGAAAAAATCCCCGAGGCCCGCGAAGATCGATGCCGCGATGGCCAGCGGGATGAGCCAGATGCCAAAGACGGCCTCGACCTCGCCGAGGAAATGAAAAAGCGTCATCCGAAACTGCAGCCAGTCCCGCCGGATCGCGAATTTTTTGCCGTGGGCTGGGTCGGCTTCGTGCCGCTCGAGCTCTTCGTAGCGGTGATGCAGTTTGTGCGAAATGCCCATGAACGTGGACGCCATGAACGTGTGGGCGATGGCGCAAAAAAAGATGATGGTGCCAACCAGATTGAACGGATCCGCCTGGATGCGCCCCAGGAGTTTCGCCCCAAGATTGGTCACCCCCTCGTCCTGGTATTCCGCGAGCGACATCGGGAAGTGGTGGGTCTCCGCGCCGTGAACTCCCGCGGCGGCGACTGCGTCCGAGGCAGGCGCAATCGTCAGCAGAAATGCAAAAACGAACAGGCTGAGGCAACGTGCGAGGTTCATGAACGGCGAGCGGGGCGGGAATTTTCCGACCACGGCGGCGCACTATGCAGCAGGTCGCGTTCCCATGGCAACCGAAAGGCACCACCGCCGGAGATGGCAGATCACGCCGGATCGGACGGGCGTTTTTTCAGATGCGATTCGAGCGATTTCATGTCCTTTTCGATGCGTTTGAGCAAATCCCGCACCTCGGGAGGCACGTGGTCGGGATCGGGAGTCAGCGCGAGCTCCTGCATCGTGGAAACAATGATTCCGATGAAAAGATTCAGGATCGTGAAGGTGGCAATAATGATGAATGGGACAAAAAATGCCCACGCCCACGGGTAAGTCTCCATGACCGGGCGCACGATGCCCATCGACCAGCTCTCGAGCGTCATGATTTGGAACAAACTGTAAAGGCTGGCTCCAATCGAACCGAACCAGTCCGGGTAGGACGGGCCGAACAGTCGCGTCGCGAGCACAGCCGCCGTGTAGAAAAAAATGCTCATCACCGCCATCACACCGAGCAATCCGGGGATGGCGTGCAGGAAGGCTGCGACCACCTTTCGCAGTGAAGGGATCACAGTGAGCAGCCGCAGGACCCGGAGCACGCGCAGGGAGCGAAGGACAGCCCACGGACCGGCCCCCGGCACGAGGGCGACACCGACGACGGCAAAATCGAAAAGATTCCACCCGCTCCGCCAGTAGTTGAGGCGGTAAGCGGCTAGTTTGACGAGAATTTCCGCGACGAAGACGGCAAGACACGCCTTATCCAGCGCCACGAGCAAGGTCCCCCACTCTGCCATGAGGGCGGCATCGGTTTCCAATCCGAGGATGATGGCGTTGAAAATGATCACGCCAATGATGATGTGCTGGATGCGGTCTGATTCGACCCAGCGGGCGAGTCGAATGCGCCACGGCGCGACGTCGAGTTGGGTCATCAAACGCTGCAAATCATCCAGGCTCATAAAATCGGCTGAACCTAATAGCGCGTCCGGCGGAAATTTCGACCGCGATGTGGTGGGAACGTCAGTTCGATCCGCCGAGCAAATATCCGCCGTCCGATTCCCGGGCGTAGAGGACCGGCTGGCCAGTGCGGGGATCATCCGGCACATCGTCGAGCCAGCGCGGAACCAGGACCGCCAGCGAATCGGGAAAAATACCACCTGCCAAACGGCATCGGGCGAGTGCGCAGGCGAGCTCAACGCGGACGAGTTCCCACTGCGCAGCGGTCGTCGCCTCGGCTTCGGTCCGCAGATTTTCAATCACCGGATGAATGTCGGGGGTATTTGCAGAATCATCGGTCGGAGCGGCGTCGGTCGCCGTTTCGTCGATGAGATTTTGGATCGCACGATTCACCGCGACCTGGCGGGTGCGAAGTTCCTGGCGGCGAAGCGACACCGTGTCGGGACCGAGCCACTGCCGGACGGCGTCGGACGCCTCCGGTTTCCGTCCGGCGAGCGCATCATCGATCACGCTGTTGAGCTGGGCGCGTTCCCCGCGAAGCGCCCGTGCAAAGTCGGCCTCGAGATCAAATTCTGCGAGCATCGGGGCGAGCGTGTCGAGTTGTGGGCTGGTCCAGGCATTGGCCTCCAGACCGGAACCGACACCCGCTGCGAAGAGAGACAACAATGATCGCCGGACCCGCTGGGATTCGAGAAAGGGTTCGGAGCGTAGCGCCTCGGCGAGGCGCCGGACCAAAAGAAGATCGGCGAGCGCGGCCGGGGTATTGCCGGCCGTCAGCTGCGCTTCTGCCCGGATGGCCAGCCAGCCGCCGGCTGCGAGCACGGCTTCAAGGTGCGGGAGCGGCGGGAAAGCCTGCGTGTAATCAATGGCGAAGCGCGCTCCGGGGCGCTCCGCCAGATCAGCGAGCGGGGTGAAATCGAGGCCGAGGGCGTCGATGCCCGCCCGGACGCGGTCACCATCGACGAGGTAATCCTTTTTCGGATCGACCAGGCCGGCCTCGGCGAACGCCGCGGCAATCCGATCGAGATCAATGGTCCCGGGCGATACGCCGAGCAAGGCTTCCACTGACAGCGTGCGTCCCGGGTGAATCGCCCGATTCAGCACGCTGCGATCATCCGGGAGATCGAGTGCCGCAAAGACGGGGTCGGCAAAAAAATTCGCCGCGGCGGGAACTTCCGCCGGCACGACTTCCGCGAAATAGACCGGCTCACCCGCCGCGGCGAATTCCCCCGCCAGGTCGCGCCACGCGCCGTCGGCATTCTCTAAAAATCCTCCGCGCCACACGCCGAATGCCCCCAGCCCGAGCGCACTCACGATGCCCGCCACGAGAAAAACCCGCGCGAACAGTCCGCCCCGCCGTCGCCGCGTCCGGCGCCGGCGTCCTTGAGACTTCCGGGGCAGCATCTCGCGGGCGTCGGATCGTTGGGGCCGGCTCATGAACGTCGTCAGATTCCCGTCTTTTGCCGAATCGTGCAACGCCCAAGCGCCCGGCTCGCTGCGGACCCGCGGATCTGTTAGCAACCGTCGTCATGCCGGTAAGAAAAAAGATCGCCGCGTTCCAACCCGAAGTTCATCCGCGCATCCGCATTCTCAGCGGAAAAGTGATCGCTTTTGGACCCGGCAAAGCCGAGCTGCTCAATCACCTGGAAAAGACGCGCAGCCTTAACCAGGCCGCCAAACGCATGGGAATGTCGTACATGAAAGCCTGGCTGCTCGTGCAAATCATGAACCGCAGCTATCGCCATCCCCTCGTGAAAACCGAGCGGGGAGGCGTGCACGGCGGCGGCGCGGAACTCACCGAAACCGGCCGCCAGGTGCTGGATCTTTATCGCCAGATGGAAGTGGCCAGCCGCGCAGCAATGATCGAGCCGTGGAAACGCATGCGCCGCCTGCTGGCCCCGGCGGACGAGTGACCCGCCTGCTCCCGACCTATTCGGCTTGGAGTTCGTTATATTTACATTTAGATAGCGCGAATGAAATCGCTGGCCCTGCCTGGTTGCATCGTCGTCGCTTTGCTCACGCTCACCACTGGCGCGAGTTGGGCGCAGAGCATCTGGTCGGGTAATCCCACCGCAGACGCGTTTGTCGCGACGGGATCGGCTGGAAATCCCGCCGGGACGGATCTGACCGCCAACAACTACGGCGGCGCCGGAGCGTTGGCGATTTCTCCGGCAGGATCGGTCAAAGGAAGATCGGAGTCGCTTCTCAAATTCGACCTTGCGCCGGCAAGAACGCAATTCGACGCGGAATACGGCCCGGGCGCATGGCAAATCTCGAGCATCACGCTCTCGCTGGTCAGTAATTTCGGCACGGCGGGCGCGCAGCCCAACAACGGGATCTTCAAATCCGTCAGCGCCGGGAGTTTTGCGATCACCTGGTTGTCCGACGACACATGGACCGAGGGCACGGGGAATCCCGGCAATCCGACGACGGACGGAGTGAGTTTTGCGTCGCTCACCTCGATTCTGACAGCTCCGACCGACGCGGTCGGTACTTACCTGTATTCACCGCCCGGCAATAACGTTGCGTCCGTCTGGTCGCTCGACCTCACCGGCGGCTTAATGGCCGACGCGATGTCTGGAGAAGCCTTGAGTTTGCTGCTTTCGCCCGCCGACAGCAGCGTGGGATATTATTTCAATTCCCGAACGTTTGGAACGGTGGGAAATCGTCCGATCCTCACGGTGACCGCTGTCCCGGAACCGTCGTCCTTGCTTCTATTGGTGGCCGGAGCAGCCTTCGTGATTCGGTGGCACCGCAGGCGGCGGGAATGAAAGCGCGGGCTTTTACACTCGTGGAGTTGCTCGCTGCAATGGGCGCGGTCGTCCTGCTGGCGGGCCTCGTTTTCTCCGGGATTGCGGCAGCGCGCACCCAGGCCCGGAGCGCCGAATGCGTGAGCAACCTCCGGCAGTGGGGAACGGCCCTGCAGCTCTACGTGCAGGACCACGACGGCTACCTGCCGCGCCGCGGCCAGGGCGTGCAGCCGGTTTTTCGGATCGACCGGAGTCAGGATTGGTTTAATGCGCTTTGCCCGTATCTCGACCTGCCGCCGTATCACGAAATGGTCCGGCGGGGAGAAGCGCCGCGGCCCGGAGATCGCAGCGTATTTGTTTGCCCGGAAGCGGTCGCGCCGGACGGAAACACTCATTTTATTTGCTACGGAATGAACATGTATCTGTCGCGCTGGGACCAGCCGCAGCCGCTGCGCATTACCCGATTAAGCGGACTTTCTGAGATTGCATTTCTGGCCGATTCTCCGGGCGGCTACGCCTCGACCGTCCCCTCGGCACGTCCATATTCCGTGGTGGCCCGCCACGGCGGCCGGGCCAACGTCGCTTTCCTCGACGGTCACGTAAAAAGTTTGTCCGGTGATTACCTCGGCTGCGGGACCGGAGAAAAATCCCAACCCGACGTCCGCTGGAAGACAGGTCTTTCCGACACCTGGACCCCCAACTGATGCGCCGTCTTCTTTGCCTCGTGCTGATCCTTGCAGGCTGCCAGCGGCCATCGCTCCCGGATTCCACGCCCCGGCCCGTCCGGGTCGCGGTGATCGGGGGAATGACGATGACCGGGATGTGGCCACGGTTGGCGGCGGTGTTCGAAGCCGAGACGGGCATTCCCGTGGAGCTTGTTGTGACTGGACCGAAAGGAGTCCTGGTGCCTGCCTTCCGGGAGGGACGGGTGGATTTTCTCACGATGCACTCCAGCGACGAGGCGACTTCGCTCGTTGCCGACGGGCTCGCAAACAACCTTCGCCCGTGGACCCGCAACGAACACGTCATCATGGGGCCGCCAGCGGATCCTGCGGGCGTTCGTGGACTCAAGGACGGCGCCGCGGCTCTGCGACGGATCGCCCACACGCGAAGTCCTTTCGTGGACGCCCACGGTGGTGGCAAGCGCCTCGTGAGCGAACGCCTGTGGACCAAAGCCGGGATTCGCCCGGTGGGAGAGTGGGTATTGAAAGACGAAAGCGATTCTCCAACTGACCTCCTCCGTTTTGCCGAATCCCAAGGAGCTTACGCCATCTGCGGCCGCATCCCCGTCCTTTCCGGGAAAATACCCCGTGGCTCCCTGGAAATTCTGGTCGAGGGCGACCCCGAGATGCGGCGGCCGTTTGTGGTGATTACCGCCGATCCGCAGCGATTTCCCGATGCCAACGTAACCGGCGCGACCCGTCTGTCGGATTTCCTCGTGAGCGAAAAAGCGCAAGTGTTCCTGCGGGATTATGCGGCGGAACAGCCGGCGGGAGGGCCGCTCTTTTTTCCACTCGAATAACCTGCGATCCGGCGAAAACGGCTGATCCCGATCCCGCCCGCGGGAGTCCCCGAATCCTCGCGGCCTTGCGTGAACGGACGGTCCGCGGTAAGGAACGTGGCTCCCCGCATATGATCAAAGTCGAGAATCTGACCAAACGTTACGCCGGGTTCACCGCGGTCCGGGGCATCAGTTTCGAGGTCGGCAAAGGTGAGATC
Source organism: Chthoniobacterales bacterium (assembly GCA_041748215.1). GTDB lineage: Bacteria > Verrucomicrobiota > Verrucomicrobiia > Chthoniobacterales > JAATET01 > JBGTDR01. Next base: position 23,742 of record JBGTDR010000110.1, on the reverse strand, counting down.
GTCGGATTTCTCGGACCCAACGGGGCGGGCAAAAGCACGACGATGCGCATGCTGGCGTGTTACCTGCCGCCGACGAGCGGGCGCGCCGAAATTGCCGGGTTCGATGTTTTCCGCGATTCGCTCAAAGCCCGCGAGCGCATCGGCTACATGCCCGAGAGCGTGCCCCTCTACAACGACATGCGCGTCGTCGAATACCTGCGTTACCGCGCCAAACTCAAAGGCGTGCGCGGTCGCCGCATGAAGGAGCGCATTGGTGACGTGATGGATCTCTGCGGTCTCGAAGACGTCGAACGCAAACTCGTCGGCAATTTATCGAAGGGTTACCGCCAGCGCGTCGGACTCGCCGACGCCATGGTCCACGAGCCGGATCTGCTCATCCTCGACGAACCGACCATCGGCCTCGATCCGAACCAGATTCGTCAGGTCCGCGAGCTCATCCGCAACCTCGGCCGCCACCACACGATTCTGCTCTCCACCCACATTTTGCCCGAAGTGGAGATGACGTGCAGCCGCGTCCTCATTCTCAACAAAGGCCACATCGTCGCCTCCGACGCTCCGGAAAATCTCCGCGCCCACCTGCGTACCGCCGGCGACGCCCGCCTCGAAGCGAAAGTCCCCGATGCCACCGCCGCTCGCGACGAATTGCTCGCCCTCACCGGCGTGAAATCGGTCGAAATCGCCACCGAGGACGAATGGACGCTCTTTTCACTCGTGACCGAAGCCGGCAACGATCCGCGCGAAGCGATCCATCAGCTCGCCGTGGCCAAATCCTGGCCGGTCCGCGAACTCACCCGCTCCCGCGTGACGCTCGAAGACGTCTTCACCGAAATGACCCACCCGGATGAGGGGTGATCGGGAATTCCTAAACGAACTATGAGAAAATTTTTCACCCTTTGGCAGCGTGAGGTGGCGCTGTATTTCCGGTCTCCGGCGGCCTACGTCATCCTGTTTTTTTTCCTCCTGCTCACCGGGTTCAATTTTTACTTCGAGATCAGCACGCTCAACCGCGGGCCGAGCACGGTGACGGTCGTGGAGGGATTTTTTAACACGTATTTTTTCTGGTTCGGATTTGTGCTGCCGTTCCCGCTCATCACGATGCGGCTTTTTGCCGAAGAGTATAAAATGGGGACGATCGAACCGTTGATGACGGCTCCGGTGCGGGACATCCAGGTCCTGCTCGCGAAGTTTTTCGGCGCGTTGTTTTTTTACGTCGTGTTGTGGGCACCGAGTGCGTTGTACTTTTTGCTCTTTCGCTGGCAGGTGCGGCAGGGCGCGACGGGCGACTGGGGCGCGTACGCCGGGGCGTATTCCATGCTGCTGCTCATTGGCATGTTTTACATTTCGATTGGATGCCTGGCGTCGTCGCTCACGCGCAATCAGGTGGTCGCGGCGATCATCGCGTTTGCGGCCATCTCGCTCATGTTTTATTCCGGGCTGCTGTCGCTGCTGATCCCGAACGTGAGCCCATTTTTGCGCGAGCTGTCGGAATATTTGTTTTCGATCCGGCACATGATGCAGGCCTCGCAGGGCATCTTCGATACGCGGCCGGTGGTATTTTACCTGAGCATGACGGCGCTCGTTTTGTTCTTCACGTTTCAGGTCTTCCAGTATCGCAAATGGAAAAGCTGAGGGCATCGAACCATGAGTAAATCACCTGCCCCGTCCGCCGGAATTCCGCGCTTCGGAATTGGCGTGAATGTGCTGATTCAGTCGCTCTGCGTTGTGCTTCTGGTCGTCGCCGTGAACTACGTCGGATTCAACTATTACCAGCGCTGGGATTTTTCGCGTTCGCAGAAATTCGCGCTGGCGGAGCAGACCAAACGCGTCCTGCGTTCGCTCAAGCAGCCAGCGCGCATCACGTTTTTCGGCTCGCCGACGATGCTCAGTCTCGAAGCCGGTTTGTACGGAGACATTGATAATCTGCTGAAGGAATTCCAATTCTCGGGCCGCAAGTGGATCGAGGTCGATCGCGTGGATCCGTCGCGGGATTTGGTTCGCGCCCGTGAGGTCCAGGAACAACACAACATTGCCGGCAGCGAAAACGTGTTGATCATCACTTACGACGGCCGCACGAAGGTCGTCCCCGTCGTGGAAATGGGAGAGTTCGACCTCTCCGGCGTCGCCCTCGGTGAGCCGGGACGCATCGTGGCATTCCGCGGCGAGGAGGTGCTTACGTCGGCGCTGCTCGAGCTGTTGAATCCCGACCAGAAGGTCATTTATGCGCTCCAGGGCCACGGCGAGATTCCGATGGAGGACATGGCGTACCTGGCGGAATTTATGGACCGGCAGAATGCCGTGATCAAACCGCTGAATCTCGCCACCGTTGAAGCCATTCCCGACGACGCGTCCCTCATTTATCTGGCTGGACCCCGCTACGACCTGACCGAAGCTGAACTCGCGTTGATCGAAAAAAAGTGGAATGCCAACGGCCGCCTCGTCGTCGCGCTTGACCCGGATGCCGCGACACCGCGACTCGACGCCTTCCTGGCGCGCAATGCCATCATTCCCGAAGACAACCGCGTCCTTGCGGCCGTCCCGTCGCGCTTCCAGCCAAATGTCTACGGCATCGGCCGAGACATCGTGGGCATTTTTCTGCCGAATTCCAAAATTACCAAACGGCTCGAGGGCGTGAACGGCTTTTTCCCGCGGGCATCGAAATCGCTCACTCCGGACGAAAAACTCGCCGCGGCCGAAGGCATCCAGCTCCGCCCGCTCGTGATCGCGCCGGAGCAATTCTGGGGCGAACGGAATTACCAGAATGCGACCGAAGGCATCAAATATGACGACGGCGTCGATATCGGCCAGCCGGTCTATCTCGCCATCGCGGCGGACCGCGGCGGGGTGAGCGACGACAGCGTGGACGTGGCATCGGCGAAACTCGTCGTCATCGGAAATCGGCTTTTTGCCGAGGACGAAGTGATCCAAAACGCGTCCCCGAATCTCGATTTCCTGCTCAACGTCATGAACAACCTGCTGGAGCGATCGGACGTTGCCGGAGTCGCGCCAAAAACGATCCGGACGTTCAACCTGAGTCTTTCCGAAGATGAGCTCAGCCGTATCGGGTTTTACACGCTCGTCGTCATTCCCGGCGTGGTGGCCTTGCTTGGGTTGATCGTGGCCTGGAGGCGGCGGGCATGAGTCGTGCGGGAACGATTATTCTGCTCACGCTGGTGGTCCTGGTGGCGGGCTTTTTGTTTGTCGTCGAGCCCCGCCTGACGAGCACGCGCGAGAATCTCGCGACGCGGGATTTCGTGCTGGATTTCGATCCCGCGAACGTGGACGGCGTGCGGATCGTGAGCGGTGATTCCGCGGTCGAGATCCGACGCAAGGGCGATGGTTGGTGGCTCGGGCCGCAACCCAAAGATCGCGCTGCGCCCGGCAAAGTGCGGCAGATCCTCGAAGCGGCGCAAAATCTTCGCGTCACCGACGTGATCCGGGCAGGAGAATTGGGCCGCAACCTCGAACTCGGCGACCTTGGTCTTGCGGAAGCGCGCTACGAGATCGATTTGCTCGGCGACGGTGATCCGAGCATCGTCTTCGGCCGCGAAGCCTCAAGGGAAGGCCGTGTCTACGTGCGCAAGACCGATGGACAGGACGTGTATATCGTGAGCGACGACTTGCAGCGCCTCGCGTTCGTCAATCCTCGCGAGTTGCGGGACCGCCGGCTCACCGACCTGTCGCCCAATGACATCGAGCGATTCTCTGTAAAACTCGGCACGGGCGAGATTGCGGTCGAGCGCACGGCCCGCGGCTGGCAGATCGTGAAACCGCTCGCCGCCCGCGCCGATGCGGGCAAGGTCAATGCCTTCCTCGCCCCGCTACTCGACACGACCATCCTCGATTTTATCGCCGATGAATCCGATGACTTGAGCGCTTACGGTCTCGCCGAACCCCGAGCAGAAGTCGTGCTGGAAATCGAAGACGACAATCGCCCGCAGGCGCTCCGCGTCGGCAATCCCGCCAAATCCGCCGACGGAGCGGACGTGCTGGTCGCGCAATTCACCGCACGCGACAGTGTTTACCACCTGCCCGCCCGCACGTGGGACGCACTGCAGATCACGCCTGAAGCGCTGCGGGATCGACGCCTGCTCGATCTCAATCTCGACACCATTGATCGCCTGCTGGTGCGGAATGGCGGCGACGAAATCGATCTCAAACGCACCGAAACCGAATGGCTGGAGGGCGACCGCGTCGTGGCCGAATCCCGCGTCGCCACGCTCGTGGACACGCTTTCGGCGAGTGAGGTGAAAACCTATCTGCCGCTCGATTCCCGGACCGAAAGCGAAGCCGGACTGAAAGCTCCGCAGGGCGAGATTCGTTTCGACGCGTGGGTTTCCGAAAATACGCCCGAGTCGGTCGCCGGACGCCACCCGGTCACCAAACTCACCGTCGGCAAAGTTTCCGATGGCTTCGCGTGGGTTCGCGTCGACGATGATCCCGAAATTTGCGTCGTCCCCGCCGCCCCAGTCAAAGCCCTGCTCGACGTCACGAGCACGCAATGATGCCGCTCGCCGCGAAAAATGCCCGTCAGAAAAGAATCCCCGGATCCCCTGCCAACGTTAAAATTCGAAACTCCGGGCGCGTGGACCGAGTGGCTGGCGGAACATTATTCGCGATCACGGGGCACGTGGCTCCAGTTGGCAAAAAAATCCTCCGGGCACCAAACGGTCACTTACGCAGAGGCGCTCGATTCGGCGCTTTGCTTCGGTTGGATCGATGGACAAAAGCAAAAATTCGACGCCGACTTTTGGCTCCAAAAATTCACGCCGCGTAGGGCGAACAGCATCTGGTCCGAGGTGAATTGTCAAAAGGCGCTGAGCTTGATCGATCAGGGGCTCATGCAGCCGTCGGGTCAGGCGGCAATCGATGCCGCCAAAGCCAATGGGCGCTGGGATGGCGCTTACGGGGCCGCGAGTCATTCGGAACTGCTCGTCGATTTCGAGGCAGCACTGCAAAACCACCCGGAAGCGCAAAAATTCTTCCACACGCTGAACGGCAAAAATCGCTACGCCATTCTGTTCCGATTGAGGACCGCCAAAAAGCCGGAAACCCGCGCGTCACGACTGAAAAAATTCATTGAGATGCTGGAACAAGGGAAGTCCCTTTACTGACAGGGCCGGCGCGTCGGGCCGGCATTTCGATCACCCAAGATTTCACGGAGAATCGCCGGGTCGCGGTTCAGTATTTCGGGGCTTTGACGGTTCCGGATTCGATGTCGGTGCGGCGGCGTTGGACGATGCGGTCGGCAATTTCGTGGACCATTTCTTCGAGCAGAAGGCGCAGGTGGCTTCCGGCTCGAAAGTCGGACGGCGCGATATTTTTGACCCGATCGGCGTGCACGCAGAGCTGGTAACATTTTTTGAAACTCGTGCGGGTGGGATCAGCTGCATTGTAAACCGCGATGGCCTGGCCGCCGTTGCGGCGCATGACCGTGAAGCACGGTACGTCGGTCGGCCCGTCGCCGACGTAAACCATGTTGCTGAACGGGATCGGGCGCAGCTCGGGCGGCATGTGGTCGTTCACGTCCTGCGCCATGTCGAGCATGCCCTTGTTGATGCGGAAGAGGTACTGCGTTTTTTGCGTGTGGCTGATCACCCGCTTGGGAAACGTGATGCGGCCCTGCGCGTCTTCGGCAAACTCGCAGCCGAAGATGGCGCGGATGTACGGCGCGAGACGACTGCCTTCGATCAGAATTTTGAGGCCGGATGAGATGATGTAATGCTCGACCGCGATGCCGTGGGCCTCGTGTTCGGGCGTGAGCAGGCCGGATTGGAAATCCTGAAACATTTCGGGCAGCCCGGCGTAAAAATTCATCTTCGCGCCGAGTTCACGCAGGTGGGCGTTGGTTGGGCGATCCATCTCGAGGCAGTCGAGCATGACCTTCATGTAGGCGAGCTCGTTGTCGTAGCCGCCCTGGGCCACGAGTTCGCCGCAGCGTTCCCAAAAACTTTTTGCGTTGATGCCGAAGTGGGGAAAAAGCGCCTCCTCCTGCATGTAGGTCGGGCTGAGCGTCTGGTCGTAATCGTAAACGATCGCGATGATGTTTTGGGGCGAGGCCATGGGTTGTGATCCATCCAGACGCGCGCGATGCCAACCCAAAAAGCTCGGATCACTCCCGTCACCGGCAGATTCTCCGCGCGACGGGCAGGCTCGCCGGAGGGCACTCAACGGGATCGCAAACGGCGGCAGCGGAAAAAAGGCGACCCGCTGAACCTTGAAAAATCGTCGGGGCGGGAACGGGCTTTTCATCGCGCGGAGCGGCACCCATTGTGCGCGGCATGGAGGGTGCGTCGCTACTGCATGATTTTGCGGTGATCCTGGTGATCGCGGGGCTGGCGGGCTGGCTGTTTCGTAAATTGCAATTGTCAGCGGTCGTGGGCTACCTGCTCGCGGGGGTGATCGTGGGACCGTACACCCCCCCTTTTGCGCTGGTGAGCGACCTCGACCGGATCCAGACGCTATCAGAGCTCGGGCTGGTGTTCCTGATGTTTTACGTCGGACTGAATCTGAGCCTGGCAAAGATCCAGCGAATGGGATTTTCCGTGGTGGCGGCGACCGTCGTCACCGCACTCATCGTCTTTCAACTCGCGCAGGTTTTTGCACTGGCGGCTGGATGGGACGCAACGACGGCCTTGATTTTCGCGGCGATGCTGATGGTTTCCTCGTCGGCGATCATCACGAAGTTGCTGGCTGAGTCGGGCCTGACGCACGAGCGCTTCGCGCAGAATGCGATGGGCGTGACCGTGCTGGAGGACGTGGTGGCCGTCGTGATGCTGACCTTGATCGGCTCGCAACTTCAGACGGCGGACGCGGACAGTTCGCTCGGGGAAACTCTGGTGATGCTGCTCGGCTTCGTCGTGTTGCTGCTGGTGGCCGGGCTGCTGGTGATGCCGCGATTGCTGCGCCGATTTGGCAAATCCTCCGACGCCGACCTGAGTTCGATCCTGCTGGCAGGGCTCGCGTTCGGCGCGGGTTACGTGGCGATGGAAGCGGGATTTTCGGTGGCGTTGGGGGCTTTTTTGTTTGGTGTCGTGGTGGCGGGAACGTCGTTCAAATCGCGGATCGAAAAACGATTGGGCGGAGCGCAGGACATGTTCAGCGCGATCTTTTTTGTCTCGATCGGGATGCTGATCGACACGCAGGAATTCGTGGCAAATCTCCCGCTCATCCTGCTGGTATCAGCCTTTGCGCTGATCGCGCGCACCTTGGCGGCCACGCTGGGATTTCTTGCCACGGGCAACACCCTGCGGCTGGCAGCGATGAGTGGGCTGGTCGTCACGCCCATCGGTGAATTTTCCTACATCATCGCGCAGACAGGTGTCTCGGCCGGAGCGGTGCCGGAATCGTTTTACGCGGTGGCGGTGGGCACCTCGATCGTGACGGCAGTGCTTGCGCCGCTGCTGGCACGCTCCGCCAGCTCCATCGGAGCATGGTTGGAAATCCGCCAACCGGCTGCGCTGAATCGTGCGATCGAACGATACCAGCAGTGGCTGGAAGCAGCCGGAGCGGCGGCCGCCCGCAACCACGTCTGGCGCTTGACGCGCCGCCGCGTGGCGATGGCATGCCTCGAGTTGCTGTTGCTGGCCGGCTTGCTGGGATTTGCGCCTCGGGTTTACGAGTCGTTCCAGCGAACGTTGGTTCGACTCGGTTACGACGCTCCGGGCTGGGAAATCGGCTACTGGGTGGTGGTCGGATTTGTCGCGTTGGTGTTGCTTGTTTCGCTGTGGCGAAGCCTCAGTGCGCTCAGCATGATTTACGCCGAAGTTCTCGCGTCGAAAGCGGAACACCGCGCATTTTTTCGTCCGGCGCTGCAGGCGGCCTTTCAAACGCTCGGTGTGCTCGGGCTGGCTTTGCTCGTCTGGCTGCTGCACCCTGTCCGGTCGGTATTGCCGTGGTTTGCCGCTATCGTTCCGGCGGTGTTAATCGTCCTGGCACTCGTGATGGGTCGCCGGATGATTCGCTGGCACGGCGTTTTCGAAGCATCGCTCGCGCACGCCGTCGACTCGGCCGGCGGCAGCCGCATGGGCCGATTCACAAAGGACGCGGAACCGTGGAACGTCCAGGTCGCCGAGGTGATTCTGCCGGAACAGGCGGCGTGCTCCGGCCGAACGATTCGTGAACTTGCTCTTCGCTCGCAGCACGGATGTTCGATTGTCGAAATCGAACGTCAGGGCGTGGTCGTCGCGAATCCCGCGGCGGATTTTGCGCTGTTCCCCGGCGATCGTCTCCTTCTTTTCGGAGCCGACGGACCGCTCCGGCGCGCGCGTGAGCTTTTCAGTGTCGAGACCGATACCGCGGGTGGAGAATCGGACTTCGGGGAAACCGTACTGGCCGATGTCCCGGTCGGAGTGGACTCTCCCCGGTCCGGGCGCTCACTGGCGGATCTCCAGATTCCGCGGCTGACCGGAGTGCAAGTGATGGGAGTCGAACGCAACGGGGCGCGAGTGCTGAACCCCGGTGGCGAAGCCGTTTTTCAGGCTGGCGACCAATTGCTCGTGATGGGAACCGCCCGCGAAATCCGACAATTCCGCGCCTGGCTCGACGGCGCAGACCTGCCCGCGAATCCCGATTGATTCAACTCAGATGAGCGCAATCGACGTCACCCGACCGTGGCGTCGAGGGCGGAGGCGAGGTTGGCGTAATGGAACGTGTAGCCGCTCGCCACGGTGCGCTCGGGCACGACGCGCTGGCTGTCGAGCAGGAGGTGGGAGAGCTGGCCAAGCGCAATTTTGAGCGCGATCTCAGGAGCCGGGAGAATGGCTGGGCGATGCACGGCGGCGGCAACGGCGCGCGTGAAGTCCAAGTTACGAACGGGCTCGGGCAGCACCGCGTTGAGCGGGCCCGAAACTTCGGAATTTTCCACGGCGTGCAGGATCAGTCCCGCGACGTCGTCGACGTGCACGCACGACATCCACTGTTGACCGCTGCCGAGTTTGCCGCCCAGTCCGGCACGGAAAACGGGCGTCACGAGCGCCATGGCTCCCGCGTCACGCGCGAGTACAAATCCTGTTCGGACAATGGTCGTGCGCACACCATCCGCGCGGGTGGCTTCCGCCTCCCAAGCCTCGGCAACCTCAGCCAGAAATCCCGTGCCGGCGGGGCTGGCTTCGGTAGCGACGCTCTCGCCCGTGTCGCCGTAAAATCCGATCGCCGATCCACAGACAAAGATCGATGGTCCGTTGGCGGCACCGCGGAGTGCATCGACGATGGCGCACGTCCCGGCAACGCGGCTTTTAAGAATTCGACGTTTTTTTGGAGGCGTCCAGAGGCCGAGAATCGACTCGCCCGCAAGGTGGACGATGGCGTCAAGCCCGCCCAGATCGAGTGGCTCCGCGGTGGAAAATTTCCTCGCTTCGCCGTTGGCGGCGGGCACCGATTCCGGGCTGCGGGTGAAGCTGATGGTCTCGTGTCCTCGTTCGACCGCGAGTTCGCGCACGCGGCCGCCGATGAGTCCGGTCGCGCCGGTAATGCCGATTTTCATAACGATGGGGCGGGATCAATTCCCGAATTCACTGCCAAGCCACTTCAACGGAAAGCGGTCGCCGGGGCAGTCGGTGGGTTTGGGATTAATTTGTTTGTGGCCGCGGACGATAATGTCCTTACCGCTCACCTTGCCGCAGCGCCGACGGAGGTAACGGATGAGTTCTTCGAGGGCCGCGAGCTGCGCTTTGGTCGGAACATCCCGGTTGAAATCGCCGACAAAACAAATCCCGAGGCCAATGTTGTTGAGGTAGTCGCTGGCGACGTGGCCGCCATTGATCTGGCGCACCCAGCGATTGCCGATCTCAATCTCACCGTCACCGGACGACGTGCCGTTGCCGATGACAAAATGGTACGCAAGGCCATTGGGCATTTTGCGGACCTTTTTGTGGTAGTTGTCGAATGCCTTGGCGTTGCCCTGCCGGGTGCCGCTGTTGTGAACGATGATGTATTTCCACCGGCCCTTTTTGACTTTCGCCGAATCGATGGCTCCCCGCACGGATGCGTTCAGGTAGCGGTATTTCGGTCCGGCGCTGCCGAACAGGCCGAAGAGCTTTTTCGGTTTTTTCGGAGGTGGTGCGAGACCCTCGTCCTTCGCCTTGCCGGATTTTTCGACGACGATCGGAGCGTCGGGCCGTTCGGTTTTTTGAGGTTCCGGCGTCGGTTCGGTCTTGGGCTCCGGTGTGGGCTCAGGAGCCGGGATGGATTTCGGAGTCGGGGTCGGTCTTGGTGTGGGCGTAGCGCGTGGTGTGGCCGTGGGCCGGGGCGTCTCGGCTGGTTCCGGAGGATCGTCACGCGGGGTTGGAGCGGGCCGGGGTGTGGATCTGGGTGTGGCGCGCGGAGCCGGAGTGGGTTTCGGGCGCGGTGTGGCGCTGGCTCGAGGGACCGGACGAATCCCTTCACGGGACCGCAGAAACAATTCGCGCTTTTCCGCGTCGGTCAGTTGGGAAAAGCCGTGTGGCACCAGGACCGCCGCCATGAGGAGGATCAGGACGGCGGGGAGGAGTCTGCGCACGGCCGGAACGTACCAGATCGACTGTTTCGATCAAGCCGGGCCGATTGCTTTTGGCATTTCGCGGATTAGACTCTGCTTTATGAAAGCAAGGTTCCCCCTCCTCGCGTTCGCGTTGGTGCTGATGGCAAGCGCGTCCGCTGATACCGTTCAGGAAGTTTACGCGCGCGGTGTGCGTGCCTACATCGGCGGCGACACCGAAACGGCCAAGGTCCTGTTCTCGCAGGTGCTCACGGCCGATCCAAAAAACAAACCCGCCGCGTCGTATCTGATCCGGATCCGATCCGAAGAACGGGCCGGTTCCGCGATTGAAAAAGAAACGCAGGCGTTGATCGTCCCGTCGGTCGATTTCCGCGAGGCCTCGCTGAGTTCCGTGCTCGATTACCTCGTGCAAGTCGGCAAAACGGCGTCCGGTGGCAAGGTCATCATGAATATCGTCCGGCTGTATCCGACCGATTTCGGCGACAAAACCCGCATCACGCTTTCGCTTTCGAACGCGCCCATGTCGGAAGTTCTCAAGTACGTTTCCGAAATGGCGGGCACCAAAATTGAATACCAGCAGCACGCGATCGTGGTGAGCAAACCCACCGATTCCTGAGCGACCGGTGCGCTCGATTCAGCGGTAGAGAACGCGAACCAAAAACAGGCCGTCCGCCGGTGCGACGTGCGAACTTTTCCCGTTCGCACCAAGCAGGAGGCGCGGAATCCAGTCTGGTTCCGCTTTGCCGATTGCCGTGCGTACGGCGGCGGCAGTCATCATTCGAACCATTTTGTAGAGAAATCCGTCCCCTTCGAAAGTGATCCGCAGATCGCTGCGGCTGCCGGCGACGGTGATTGCGCGGATGGTTCGCCGGGGATCGCGGACCGAGCTGCCGCGATTGGCGGAGAACGGCGTGAAGTCGTGCTGCCCGATAAAATGCGTGAGCGCGGCGCGCAAGAGATCGGGATCCAGCGGCTGGTGCACGCGCCACGCGCGGCGGTACGCATGCGGCGGAAGCACGGGATCCGTGCAGAGGTGGTAGCGGTAAATTTTTCCCGTTGCGGAAAACCGCGCGTGGAAGCGATCCGGCACACGGCGGGCATCGATGATGCGAATTTCCGGTGGCAGGTTGCCGTTCAGAGCGCGCTGCCAGCCCACGGCGTCCATCCGGCCGGGTGGCAGATCGACGTGAGCGGTCTGGCCCAATGCGTGAACTCCCGCATCGGTGCGGCCCGCGCCATGTACGATAGTTTTTTCATCCGCGATCCGCGAAACGGCGCCCTCGAGCACGTCCTGAACCGTGCGGCCGCCGGGCTGACTCTGCCAGCCCGAGAAGGCCGAGCCGTCATAGGCGATCGTGAATTTAACCCGCACTCACTCCGGCATTTCGAGATCACCAGCCTGCGAATCCATCCAGCCCTGCAGGATGATTTGGGCGGCCGCCTGATCGATGATCGATTTTTGTTCGTGAGCTTTGCGGCCGGCTTCGCGGAGGGAACGCTGGGCCGAGACGGTCGTGAGGCGTTCGTCCCACGTGATCACGCGACAGGTCACAACGGCGCGAAGTTCTTCGACAAATTTCACGGTTTTACCGGCGGCGGCACCGTGGGATCCGTCCATGTTCCGCGGCAGACCGACAACGATGGTATCGACATTTTTGTCGGCAATGACCTGCCTGATGCGCGGAAATACGGCGGTTTTGCGGAGGTCGATGGTCTCGAGCGGATGGGCCAGCATGTTAAGTTCGTCGCTGACGGCGAGCCCGACGCGGACGTCGCCCAGGTCAATGCCGAGCGTGCGGGGCATGGAGAAATTTCATTTCGGTTGAAAATGCCATATCCGGCTCCTACTTTGCAAAATCTATGGTGTCCCTTCCGCTCTCCAAATTCGGTGAAAATCTGCCGGTCACAGGTCTTGTTGCGTTCTCACAAGCGGCCGTTGGCTTGGGGATCGGAATGCTCGTCGCCGGGAAAATGGGACCGAGCTCCCGCCAGCGCACCGCCATTGCCTTGATTGGCGCGGGTGCGGCCGCGGTCATCCCATTTTTTGTCGGGGTTTTTAACCGCGTACAAAATCGTCCGGCTTCTTCGCGTGGCATGCGCAAACGGCTCGATTCGATTCGGGAAGATGTCGGATTCCCGGAGCACGGCAATTTGTTCTGACTCCCGCCAGTGCGGCTCGTTCTCGCTTCCCGTTCGCCGCGACGCCGGGATTTGCTTGAAGCAAACGGCCTCGGTGTCGAATGCGACCCTGCGGACGTCGAGGAACTGATCGCTCACGACGGTCATCCCAGCGAACTTGCGCTGGCCAATGCGGAGCTGAAATCGCGCGTGGTTTCCTCACGGCGGCCAGCGGATCTCGTGATCGGTGCCGATACCATCGTCGTGCTCGATGGCGAAATATTTGGGAAACCCCGCGACCTGCCGCACGCGGAGGAAATTCTCTCCCGCCTTGCGGGCCGCGTTCACGAAGTCATCACCGGCGTTTGCATCATCCGTTGGGAACAGCACGCCATGGTGAAATTTTCCGAAACGACGCGGGTGAAGTTTCGACCGCTCGATGCCGCCGCGATCCGGGCCTATCTGGAGACAATCGACCCGCTGGACAAAGCCGGAGCCTATGCCGCCCAGAACGATGGCGGCCGGATCATCGACTGCGTCGAAGGCTCGTTCTCCAACGTCGTCGGCCTGCCGGTCGAACGCACGCTGGCTGCGCTCACGGATCACTTCGGATTCGCGGGACAGGCCGTAAAGCGAGCAGAGAATTCGCCGAGCGCGTTCCTCGGGATCGATAAATTTTAACCCGGTTCGTCGCGGACCTCCGCGCGATCTTCGAAGCGGGTGAATTCCTTGAGAAAACTCAGCGGCACGTCGCCGACCGGACCATTACGCTGCTTGGCGATGATCAGCTCGGCCTCTCCGGCTTTCTCCTGCCGCGCTTCCTCGTCATCCTCGTACACTTCTGACCGCACGAGCAATCCGACGATATCGGCGTCCTGTTCGATCGATCCGGATTCGCGAAGATCACTCAGGCGCGGCCGACCCTTGCTGCCACCGGTGCGGCTTTCAGGATTGCGGTTGAGCTGGGCGAGGACGATGACGGGAATATCGAGTTCCTTGGCGAGGGCTTTGACGCCCGCGGAAATTTCGGCAATTTCGATTTGCCGGTTGTCCTGAGCGCGGCGCGAGGTGGATCGCAGCAATTGCAGGTAATCGATGACGACGAGCTCGATCCCCTGACGCTCGCGCATGCGGCGCGCTTTAGCGCGAAGTTCGAGCACGCTGATGCCGGGGGAGTCGTCGATGTAGATCTTGCTCTTGGCGAGCGCCTCGGCGCCCCGAGTGATTTTTCCGATGTCCTGTTGCGAAAGAAATCCATCGCGGACTTTCTGAAGATTGACGCGGGCGCGGGAGCAAAGGAGACGCTGAACGAGCTGCTGTGTGCTCATTTCCAGGCTGAAAACGCCGACCGCTTTTTGGAGTTCGACGGCGACGTGCTCGGCAATGTTCATCGCGAGCGCCGTTTTGCCCATCGACGGACGGGCGGCGATCACGAACATTTCCGCGCCGCGCATGCCACCGGTCATTTGGTCCAGTCGCGCAAATCCCGTGGCCAGTCCGGTCAGGCCGCCCTTGTTTTGGTAAAGCGTTTCGATCTCGAGAATCGCTTTCATCACCTGATCGCGCATCTCGGGGATGGCCCCTTTGAAACGCTCTTCGCCGATGGCGAGGATCCGGCCTTCGGCTTCATCGAGTAAAACTTTGACTTCGCCCTGTTCGTCGTAACTGCGGCCGGCGATCTCGGTGCACGTCTGAATGAGCTCCCGCAGCAGGAATTTTTCGCGGACGATTTCGAGGTAGTAGGTCGAATTACTCGCGGTGGGGACAAATGTGAACAACTCGGAGATCGCCGCCGGTCCGCCCACCTTGTCGAGTTGGTTTTTGTCCTCCAGCGCCTGCGTGAGCGTGATGAAATCGATGGGGCGCGAGACTTTCCACAATTCGATCATCATTTCGAAAATCACCTGATGGCCAGGATGATAGAAATGACGCTCGTTGATGCGTTCGACACATTCGCCGAGCACTTCCACGGGGGAAAGCAGGGCCGAGCAGAGGACACCTTTTTCCGCGTCGAGACTCTGCGGCAGAGCTCTGTGAATATCCGGTAAATAACTGCCGCGTTTTTGGGAAAAACCCCCTTTGCGCGGGCCAGCCTCGGACTTCAGTTCCCCGTAGTTTTCCGGGGGATTCTCCGGCGATTGTGCCTGAGAACCTTTTGGCATCGAGTGGCTTTAGCTCCGGCGGCGGGCCCGGCCGGAATCTTCATCTTCCTCTTCCTTCTCAACCGGTGGCTGGGAAGCGGAGACCTTGATTTTGAGGCGGGCGGTGACGTCGGGATGCAGTTTGACGGGAATCTCGTGGTCGCCGGACTCCTTGATGGCTTTTTCGAGGGCGATGGCGTGGCGCGGGAGCGTGACGTCCTTGAGCTCGGCTTCAACGCGCTCGGTGAGGTCCTTGGCCGTGATGGAGCCGAATGCCTTGCCGGACTCGCCGGTCTCGAGGGTGAGGGCGAGTTTGAGTTTGTTAATGCGGGAGGCAAGTTCCTCGGCGGCGGTGACTTCGCGGCCTTCGCGTTCGGCGCGTTTGGCTTTGAGATGATTCACCGCACGGAGCGAGCCGGCGTTGGCCTCGAGGGCCTTTCCCTGTGGAATGAGAAAATTGCGGGCGTAACCGCGCCGGACCTTGACGATGTCGGCTTCGGCGCCAAGCGGCGGCAGATTTTCAGTAAGAATGACTTCGGTGTGTGCCATATGCCCAGAATGGTTGCGGTTGGGAGGGGAGACGCTAGCGGGACAAACCGGCAAGTCAAGCCCGCGGGGCATTGTTTTTCCCGCCGCGATTTCCGCAGCCCGAGTGTTGGTGGATCGCGGCCGGTGAACTGCGCTCAGGCGTTGCGTTCGGCGATGATGCGGATGCCGTGCAGCGTGAGGTCCGGCGCGATGACGTCGAAGCGCGGGACGGATCCGGCGATCAGCATTGCATCTCCCCCGGTCGCGATGATGGCGGGGCGGCGGCGACCAAAAGCCTCGCGGCGGACCTGAACGAGAATTTCCTTCACCAGCCCACGGTAGCCGTGAACGGCACCGGATAGCATGGCTTCGTTAGTGGATTTGCCAACGGCGCGGAGGGGCTCCGCCAGGGTGATCAACGGGAGCAGAGCGGTGCGGTGATGAAGGTATTCGGACATCACGGTGAGGCCCGGCGCGATCACTCCGCCGACGTAACTGCCGCCTGAGGAAATCACGTCAAACGTCACGGCTGTACCGAAATCGACGACGATGGCTGGAGATCCGTGCAGGGCCACGGCGGCGGCAGCATTGGCCAGACGGTCCGCTCCAATGCTGGCTGGATCCGGGTAATCGATTCCCACGCCGAGATCGAGATTCGGGCCGATTTCGAGAACCGTACAGCTAACGGCTGATCTGACGGCTCGATTTTTTTTCGGCACAACCGAGCTCAAGGCACAGCGATCAAAGCGGATCGGTCCCAACGCATCGCGCAGTGTGATCGCGGTGAGTTGGGGAGTCGGGATCCGGTGGATCGCGCCGAGACGACCAGCTCGCGCGACGGCGAATTTCGTGAACGAATTGCTCACGTCGATGACGAGAATCCGCTGCTGCGATGCGGAGGTGCGGGAACGCTGGGACACCGGGGAGTTAAAGCGTGGCGGCCGGGAATAATCCACTCCGCGCAAGACGTGACTCATTCACCGCGGAGAAATTCCCGGTAAAGCCTCGCGTAGGTGCCTCCGCCGAGGAGGAGTTCGAAGTGGGTGCCGGATTCGATGATGCGGCCGTGGTCGAGGACGAGAACGAGGTCCGCGTTGCGAATCGTGCTGAGGCGGTGCGCGACGACAAAACTTGTGCGTCCCTGAAGGAGTGTGCCGAGAGCGCGCTGTATGCGCCGTTCGGTAAACGTATCCACGGCACTGGTGGCTTCGTCGAGAATGAGGATGCGCGGATCGGCAAGCATGGCCCGAGCGATGCAGACGAGCTGACGCTGACCGAGGGAAATGCCCGCACCCTGTTCGGTGACCGAGGTACCGAGGCCGATGGAGCGAATTTCGTCGAGGCAGCCAAGGCGATTGCAAACGGCTTCGATATCGGCGTCGGTCGCGGACGGCTGGCAGAGGCAGATGTTTTCGCGAACGGTTCCGGTGAAAAGAAAGTTGTGCTGCTGCACGATGCCCATCTGACGGTGAATCGAATCACCGGTGATCGTCTTGATGTCGCGCCCGTCGATTTCGACCGCACCGCGCTGCGCGAGATAAAATTTTGCGACGAGATTGATGATCGAACTTTTGCCGCTGCCTGTATGGCCGACCAGCGCGATGGTCTGGCCGGGTTCGGCAATGAACGAAACCTCCTTCAGCACCGGATCGCCGGCGGCGTATCCAAACGTCACGGAACGAAATTCCACGCGACCGTCGATGCGGTCGATGACGGTCGCGTCCTCGGCGTCCGACCATTGGGGAGGTGTGTCGAGCAGCGAAAAAAGCCGTTCGGCACCGGCCATCGCCGTGAGTGCGGCGTTGTATTGATTCCCGATGACCTGGATTGGTTGGAAAAACAGGTTCGCGAGGAAAAAGAAGAGGACGAGATCATTGACCGGCATCGCGATCGACTGGTCCATCGCACGCCAGCCCCCGACGACCAGGAGCAGGGCAATGAAAAGCTGGGCGTTGAGCTCAAGCAGCGGGAAAAAGACGCCGGTCGTGCGGGCGGCACCGATGTTGTAGCGCGAGTGATCGGCGACGAGGCCCCGAAAAATGCTGGCGTTGATCGCCTCACGCGAGAACCCCTGGGTGACACGAATGCCGCTGATGGACTCGGCCACGTTGGAGGTCACGCGGCTGAAACTCTCCTGCATCGAGCGAAGATTTTCGCCGATGCGGGTCTGGAAGTACCGCGTGAGGAACCAGAGGATCGGCCCGATACCCGCGACCAGCAGAAACAGGGCGGGTTCGTAAAGGAACATGAGAATTCCGGAAACGATCATCTGACCAAGCTGTACGATCGTCACAAAAAACACGTCCTGCACGCCGACCCGGATCGCTTCGATGTCGGACGTGATGCGGCTGATGATTCGGCCGAGTTTCGTTTCGTGGTAAAACGCCATCGGCATGCGCATGAGGTGCCGGAAAACTTCGGCGCGCTGGTCGTGCATCACAAGGTCGCCGAGGCGGAGAGCGAGTTTGCTCCGGTAATGGAATCCAATTTCGGTGACGATCGCGAAGGCGGAGTAGGCAGCGATGGCGAGCCAGAGACCACGCGTGTCCCCGGACGCGACGGGACCATTGATGATCGCGCCGATGCCCCAGGCGAGCGCGGGAATCTGGATCGAACGAAGGAGAACGAGGACGGTCAGGGCGTTGCGCAGTCCACGGTATTTGATCGTGTAACCAAACAGGCGGGCGACGAGCCGGAAATCGAGCGGCCGCTGGCGGGGTTCGGGAGGCTCAGACATCGTCGTCGCGTTCGAGCTGGAGCAGGGTGCGGTAATAGCCGGGGGCGGCGGCAAGTTCACCGGGCGTGCCGATCTGGACAACGCGGCCTGCGTCGAGAGAAATGAGGAGACTGGCCCCGCGCAGTGCGGCGAGTCGATGGGTCGCGATAAATACCGTGCGACCGCGCCTAGCGCGCTCGATGCCTTTGAGAATCTCGCGTTCGGTCTCGGTATCCACGGCGGCGGTGGGATCGTCGAGGATGAGGATAGCCGGATCACTCAGAACGGCGCGGGCGAGCGCGAGACGCTGGCGCTGCCCGCCGGAAAGGCTCACGCCGCCTTCGTGAAGCCGGGAATCGTAGCCGTCTCGCAGGGCTTCAATGAATAAATCCGCCGCCGCGGTGCGGGCGGCCCGTTCGATTTCGTCGCGGCTCGCCGCGGGGTGACCAAAGGCGATGTTCTCGGCAATGGTGGCCGAGAAAAGGAAACTTTCCTGAAAAACGAGGCCGATGCGGTGGCGAAGATCGCCGAGGTCGAGATCACGGACGTTTAGGTCGTCGATGCGAATTTCGCCGCTGTCCGGGTCGTAGAATCGTGGAATCAGGCTCAGCAGCGTGCTTTTCCCCGCGCCGGTCGGACCGATGATGCCGACAAATTGCCCCGGCTCGGCGGTAAACGTCACATGATCCAGAGCGGGCGGCAGGCCGGGGCCGTAGGCAAATGTGACGTCGTCGAAGACGATGCGACCGGTGCTCGTGGTGAGCGGCCGTGCGTCCGGCCCGCTGGCGATGGCAGCCGGCTCGTCGATGACTTCGAAGATGCGTTCCGCGGCCGCAATGCTCTGCTGCGCGCTATTCATGATCGTTGCGATGCTGGCGATCTGCCCGCTGAATTGCTGGAGAATGCCGGCAAACACCACGAGTCCGCTGCCGAGCGCGACCTCGTTGTGAATCACGAGCCAGCCGCCGTATGCGAGCAGGATCACAAGATTGATCTGGGTGATCCCGTTTACGCTCGGCGCGTAGAACGAAAGCACGCGGTGGATGGCAAATTGTTGCTCGCGCACGCTGTCGTTGGCCGCCTCGAAACGTTCGCGCGCCATCGATTCCTGAGCAAAAGCCTTGATCACGGTGATGCCCCGGACGGTTTCCGTAAGCCAGAGCACAAGCCGGTCCACGCGGCGGCGGTGGTCGAGATAACGCGGGCGCACGATGCGGGAAAACGCCACGGACACGACGAGCAGAAGCGGCGTCGCGGCAAGGCACGCCAGCGTAAGCCCGATGTGAATGTTGAGCATGTAAATGAGATACACGCCGAGCGAGATCGCCATGATTGCGCTCTGGATCACAACACCGTCGACGAAGAGGCGCACGGACTGGACGTCGCCGGTGAGGCGATTGATCAAAGCGCCGCTCGCATTGGCGTCAAAAAACCGGAAGTCGAGCCGCTGGAGTTTTTCGTACAAGCCATTGCGCAGATCGACCACGATCCGTCCCTGGACGAGGTCGGCGACACGGCGCGTGTAAAAAATGTTAAATCCGAGCCGGATGATCGCGAGGGCGAGGATGAGCCCGGCCACAAATCCCACGAGCGGCATGCCGTGCAGTGCGGGCAACGCAAAACCGAAAGGGAATCGTGCGGTGGGCGCAGCGGGATCCAGTTCGTGCCGGATTACGTCAATGCCAACGCCCGAGAGCGCCAGCCCGCCCATCGCGAGCGAGAGGATGAGGACCTGAAGAAAAATGATGAGGACACACTCGCCGCGGTGCGTCCAGACGAGCCCGAGCAGCCGCTTGAGCGGGCCGCTGCGGGAGGTCATCGCCCTTTCTTCAGACCGGGCTTCTCCTCGGCCTCGCTCGCGCCGGCCGAATTGGCCAGTTCGGCCTCTTCAGGTGGCAGGAAATTTTTGAACCGGCCTTTGTCGATGGCCTTCATGTACGCTTCGTGCGGGGAGACGACACCCTGCTGGAGCTGCGCCCAGATCGCGTCGTCCATGAATTGCATGCCATCGCCGCGCCCACCGACGATCACGTCCTGGAGCTTCTGAGTTGCACCTTCGCGGATGATGGCGCCGGCCGCCTGGTTCACGACGAGGATTTCATTCACCGCGACGCGTCCCCCGCCGTCCGATTTTTTCATGAGAAGCTGGGCGATGACGCCGCGCAGCGAAGCGGAGAGCATCGTGCGGACCTGGGCCTGCTGGTCGGACGGAAAAACGTCGATCATGCGGTCCACAGTTTTGCGCGCGTTGTTCGTATGCAGCGTGCCAAAAACCAGCATGCCCGTCTCGGCGGCGGTCAGCGCGAGCGAGATCGTCTCGAGGTCGCGCATTTCGCCCACGAGCACGATGTCGGCGTCTTCGCGGAGGGCGGCTTTCAAGCCCGTGGGAAACGACTGGGCGTGCTCGGGCACCTCGCGTTGCGTGATGATGCTGCGCTTGTTGTTGTGAACAAATTCGATCGGCTCTTCGATCGTGACGATGTGGCGGGAGAAGCTGGAATTAATGTAATCGATCAGGGCCGCCAGCGTGGTGCTTTTTCCGGAGCCGGTCGGGCCCGTCACGAGCACCAGGCCGCCCCGGAGGTGGCCAAATGATTTGATCACGCCGGGTACGCCGAGCTGTTCGAGGGTGGCGATTTTAGTCGGGATCAGACGAAAGACCGCGCCGTAGCCGTTGGATTGCTTGAGGTAGTTGCACCGGAACCGGGACTCGGCGTCCATCTCGTACGCGAAGTCGAGATCGCCGGTCTGCTCGAAAATTTCCCACCGTTTGGGCGAGCAAATTTCGCTCAGCATGTAGGTCGCTTCGTCGCGGGTGATGATTTCGTCGCGGATCGGCATGATCTCGCCGTGGCGGCGGACCTTGGGCGGCTCGCCCTCCGCGAGGTGAAGATCGGAGGCACCGCTGGTGACCAGAACTTTGAAAAATTCGTCGATGTAAGGCATGGCGGGGAACGGTGGAGGCTCAGGCCGCGGCCTGGCAGATCTGGCGCATGGTTTGTTTCTGGTCGGCGCGGGAAACGGCCTCTTCAGCGGTGATCAATCCGGCCTGGAAAAGCTCGGCCAGCGAGTCGTCCATGAGTTTCATGCCGAGGCGTTTTCCAGTCTGGATCACACCGGGCAGCATGAACGTCTTGGCTTCGCGGATGATGTTGGCGACGGCCGGGGTGTTTGCGAGAATTTCGAGGGCGAGCACGCGGCCGGTCCCGTCTTTGCGCGGAACAAGCTGCTGGCTGACGATGCCGCGCAGCGATTCGCTGACCATGATGCGGATCTGGTCGCGTTGATCGACCGGGAAGACGTCGAGCACACGGTCGAGGGTGCGCGCCGCGTTGGCGGTATGCAAAGTTCCGAGCACAAGGTGGCCGGTTTCGGAGGCCGTGATGGCGAGCGAGATCGTCTCGAGGTCGCGCATTTCCCCGACCATGATGACGTCTGGATCTTCACGCAACGCGCCGCGGAGGGCATTGGCGAATGATTTCGTGTGGGTGTGAACCTCACGCTGCGTGACGTGGCAGCCACCGGAGTTGATGACGTATTCGATCGGATCTTCGAGTGTGATGATGTGATCGCGGCGGTTGCGGTTGATTTCCTCCACGAGCGCGGCCAGCGTGGTTGATTTGCCGCTGCCGACGGCACCGGTCACGAGCACAAGACCATTGTGATATTGCGTGAGCAGCTTGAGCGATTGCGGCAACCCAAGGTCGTCCATGGACCGCAGGTTCGAACTGATGATGCGGAACGTGAGATCGAGTCCGAGGCGCTGGCGAACCACGCTCGTCCGGAAACGCCCCATTTCGTTGGCGTAGGCAAAATCGACGTCGCCGATGTCGGAAAGGTGGTGTTTTTGCGCCGCGGAAAGGAAGCCCATGGCGAGCTTCTCGGTGTCGTGGGCGCTCAGCAGGGGAGCATCGTCCCAGATTGGCTGGAGCACGCCGAATCGGCGCCAGATGGGCGGGGAATTGACGCAGAGGTGAATGTCGGAGGCGTCGTGCTCTTTGCCGATTCGCAGGTACTGGTCGACGTGTTCGAGGGTGCGAATCGCGGTATCGGGGGTATCACTCACAATGAAGCGGTAGAAACTGTTGGTAGGTGGAGGAGATAAGAAACTGCGTGTCTTATCCACCCAAAAAGCCCCGCGTCAAGGCGAGTGCGGCTTTTTACAAAAGGATAGCGCTGTAACGGCCGTGCCCTGCGATTAGAGAGAAGGCCGCCATGGAGATCGCTTTTGTTCTAACGCTGCTCGCGGTCGCGGTCGCACTGTTCGCCACGGAAGCACTGCCAGTGGACATCGTGACGTGGCTGATGCTGATCATTCTGATCGCGGGGGGAATCCTGACGCCGGCGGAGGCTTTCGCGGGTTTCAGCAGCGACATCATCATTATCCTGGCGTCGGTCTTTGTGATCAGCGCCGGATTGCGCGACAGCGGAATTGTGGACCGGTTTGGCGAGCGGCTCCAACGGCTCGGCGGCGACGATCCGAATCGATTTCTCGCGATTCTGATGGCGGCAGTGGCGGGCTTTTCAGCGTTCATGAACAATACGACCGTCACGGCGCTGACGGTCGCTCCGGTGATCGGTGCCGCCCGCAGCCGCGGACTGAGTCCGTCGCGATTTCTGATGCCGCTGGCATTTGCGTCGATCCTCGGAGGGACGTGCACCCTGATCGGGACGTCGACGAACGTTGCGGTGAGCGGTTACCTCGTGCAGGCGGGATTGGAGCCGATCGGATTTTTTGAATTCACCGGGATTGGCCTCGTGATCGTCGCAACCGGGATCGCTTACATGGTATTGGTCGGCCAGCGGCTGCTTCCGAAAGTGCCGGGCATCGCGGATCTGGCGGAGGATTATTCGCTCCGCAAATATCTCTCCGAAATCGAGATTTTGGAAAACTCGCCAATGGTCGGGCAGTCGCTGCGCGAATCGGACCTGAGCGTGCTCGATTTTCGTGTCCTGCAGATCCTGCGCGGAGAAGTGACCCTCACGCCCCGCCCCTATCGGCGGCTGCTGGCGGGCGACGTGTTGCTGGTAAGCGGACCGGTCGCGTCGCTCGTGAAAGTTCGCGAAATCGAAGGCATCGAAATTCGTGCCGACGCCCACCTGAGTGAAGATGCGATCCGCAGCCGCGATCAGGAAATTCTCGAAATCCTCGTGACGCCGGAATCGCGGTTGCGCAATGCCCGGATCGCCGAACTCGATCTGCCGGCTCGATTTGGCATCAGCGTGCTGGCGGTGAATCGCCACGGGCAGCGGCTCGTGGAAAAAATCAAGAGTGTGCGCTTGCAGACCGGCGACATCCTGCTCGTTCAGGGCAGCCGCGAACAGACGACTGCATTGCGTGACCGGCCCGACATCGCGGTGCTTGGCGGCATCGCGGCGACGACCCATCCAGTTCGCCGCGGGCTGATCGTTTTTGGTCTGCTGATGGCGGCGGTGGCAGCCAGTTCGCTGCAAGTCGTGCCGCTGTCGCTCGCGATTCTCTCGGCGGCCGTGGCGGTCGTCCTGATCCGGGCGATTCCGCCGAGCCGCGCGTACGACGTGATCGAATGGCGGTTGCTCGTGCTGATTGCGGGCATGACGGCATTTGGCACGGCGATGGAAAAAACTGGCGCGGCGGATCTGCTGGCGGGCGGGATCGTTTCGGCACTCGCACCCATGGGCGTCGGCTGGGTGCTGGCTGGCTTCGTGATTCTCACCGTGTTGCTCACCCAACCGATGTCGAATGCCGCCGCTGCTCTCGTCGTGCTGCCCGTGGCGATTGGCAG
>JBGTDR010000109.1:0-18388 GCA_041748215.1 Chthoniobacterales bacterium | reverse complement strand
GTGATCGGAATTAAACTGGAAAAGCGCGCAAACAACTAACGCGCCAGACTCCATATAATGCAACCCTTTCAGGGTTGGCGGTTTGGTTGGGTGGGATGGACCCAGGGTAGTTTCGTCGGAATCGAAACAACCCTGGGCTGGATGATGGAACGCCGTTGGCGTTCACGGTGTGCGCTCCGCGCCGCCCCATTCCACGACGCAGCCACCGCACAATCCCGATCATGAATGGCGGGTGGGAATCCGCGCGGACCGGTCCGTGAACCAATCCCAACGGGATTGAATCAACCAGCCCAGGGTTGCCCGCCGCGGGCTACCCTGGGAACCTGCCCACAAACACGCCCAACCCTGAAAGGGTTGAATCTATCGGCCACCGAACAACCGGAACTCGCGCCACCGCCAGGTCGGCATCAATCCCAAACATAGCGCTCGTCGAACGCGATCTCGTAACGCTGTAACAACCGGCGGAATTCCTCCTGAAACGAAATCTTCCGATGATGTTCCTCCTGCCCAGCGATGTAGGCGCGCACGTCCTCGACCTGCGATTGGCCGATGGAGAAAACGCCATAGCCATTTTGCCAGCACCCTCCGGTGCTGCCCTTCGGGCTAAGGCTCCGCCCCTTGGCTATCTCGCTGCCGCTCGGTTGCCACGCGAACTCCGACAACGCGGGCGATTTGGTTTTCAGCCACACGGTCGAACCGCGTTTCAATTCCTTCACCACGTCCGCCACCGTGGACGTGCGGGAATGCGCGAAGAGCAGATGCACATGATCCTCGACCTCGCCGATGATGAGCGGCTGACATTCGAGATTCGTGAGGATGCCGCCGAGGTAACGGTGGAGTTCCTCGCGGAGCGCCGGGTCTTTCAGAAATGGCCGCCGTTCCTTTGTCGAGAAGACCAGATGCAAAAGAATCTTTGCGAGCGACTGGGCCATGGCGCGAGCCTGTGGGTTCCGGCCTCGTGATTCAACCCTTTCAGGGTTGATGCGTGTGGTTGGCCGGAATCCCAGGGTAGCTGCTGCGCGCAACCCTGGTCTGAATGATTAATT
The DNA here is from genome assembly GCA_041748215.1 of Chthoniobacterales bacterium. Lineage (GTDB taxonomy): Bacteria > Verrucomicrobiota > Verrucomicrobiia > Chthoniobacterales > JAATET01 > JBGTDR01. Next base: position 17,342 of record JBGTDR010000109.1, on the reverse strand, counting down.
CCCGTTGGGATTCGCAAGCGTGACAACCGGGCAGTTGTTAAACCGGTCGCAGCCGCGTGGGGCCAGGAAACACTTACCTTCGAGTCAAGTGCTCGGACGGTTCGCCATTTCCCCCTCGTTCCAAAATCAATGTGGCTTCAGGAACGAGAGGAAAAACCGCGCTTCGGGCCATTTCACCCGCGGCGCGCGGCCTCGATCCTGGCAACGGCGATTTTGCCCATTTCCATCATCGCGGTGAAGGCGCGCTTCGCTTCGTCCCCGTCCGCGGCGATCGCTTCGGTCAGGACGCGCGGGGTGATCTGCCACGAGAGGTCCCAGCGGTCCTGGCACCAGCCGCACTCACTGGCCTCGCCGCCGTTGGTGATGATGGCGTTCCAGTAGCGGTCGGTTTCCTCCTGGGTGTCGGTGGCGATCTGGAAGGAGAAGGCGCAGCTGGGTTTGAACTGCGGCCCGCCGATGATGCCGAGGCAGGGAATACCGCAGACCGTGAACTCGTCGATGAGGACGTCGCCGGCCTTTCCCGAGGGATAGTCGCTGGGCGTATGGTGGACCGCCGTCACCTCGCTCTCCGGGAACGTGGTCGCGTAGAAGCGCGCCGCGTCGAGGGCATCCTTATCGAACCAGAGGCAAACCGTGTTTTTGAGAATCGTCCTTTTCATCGAGAGAATCTCGTTCGAGCCCGTTCAGCGTGGAAGCCGGAAGATCGCTCACTCCGCCGCCGCGCCGATGAAGATCTGGGCGACTTTGCCGGCCTCGAGGTGGAACATCGAGCCGCCGTAGATGGAGCCAGCGACAAAAAGTTTCCCGGGCTCGCCCGCTTCTTTATTTTGTTCTTTGCGGTAGGCTTTCGCGAGATCCGTCGCGGGGCTGCCGATCTTGATCCCGCGGGAGGTGGCCAGCTCGCACGGGGCCTCGGCGCTGATGTTCAGGATGGTTTTTGCCCCGCCCCTTTTCTCCGAACTCATCGCGAGCGTGAGTCCCTGCTCAGGAAAATACCACTCCTGCACCCACTGGCCGATGGCCTCCCAATGCTCGTCCTTGCCTTTGCTGGCCGGCTTGCCGAGGGCCTTGGTGACGGCCGCCGCTTTTTGGCCGAGCTCGAGGCTGCCGAGCGAATCGTCTTCGAACATCTTCTCCGCCCGCAGCGGGCTGATGCCGAGACCGAGGATGGCGAGGAGAAGTGGGAGTCGAAGGATCGATTTCATGAGAAAAATTCTGGCACCTCCGCCCGGCGACGCCACGGAAATTACGAAGCCACCCGGCGACTGCGGATGACAATCTGAAGGCGTCCATCCCGGCGGGGATCATTTCGAGAAATGAGGTTCATCCGCAGATCGTCCCAGATTTCCAGGCAATTCTTCCTGATTCCCTGAGTTCCCCATTGATCCAAACGTTTCCCGTATTCAGAGAAACCCGAAGCAAAGTTAAAACTGTTCGGAAGCGATGGCTTGGCCGATGGGTCGGTCATGCAGCAATGGATTGGGACTTCCGGTTTTCAATATCCGGAGTGGAAGGGCGGATTTTATCCGGCGGACCTTTCGGTGAAAAAAATGCTGCCGTATTACGCGGAGCGGTTCACGAGTACGGAGAGCAATTATTCGTTTCGACGCATCCCGAGCGCCAAAACGATCAGCGCGTGGTCGGCCGCGACTCCCGTGGAGTTCAGGTTCAGTTTCAAAGCGCCGCAGCGGGTGACGCACTTCGCAAAGCTGCGCGACTGCGGGGAGTTGATCGGCGTTTTTAACGATGCGATCAAACCCATGGAGAACAAGCTCGGCGTGGTTCTGTTTCAATTGCCGCCGACGTTCAAACACGACGCGGCGTTGCTCACCGCTTTCCTCGCTGACCTTCCGACGGGCATGCGGGCAGCGTTTGAGTTTCGCGACGCGTCGTGGCTGACCGACGACGTTCTGGAAATCCTGCGCACGCACAATGCCGCGCTCTGTCTGGCGGAAGGCGAGGGAGTCGAAATCCCGCGCGTCGCTACGGCCGACTTTGGTTACCTTCGGCTTCGGCGGGAGGATTACACTGACGCGGACCTCGCGGGGTGGGCGGAGTTCATCTGCGGACAAACTACTCAATGGAGCGACGTATTCATTTATTTCAAACACGAGGAGACCGGCGTCGGTCCGAAGTTTGCGCAGGAACTTCAGCAGCAGCTCGAAAACTAGATCGCCCAAGCAGAAGCGGAAAAGCGCTGAGTGTTCGGCGTCGTGTCCAGCGTGATCAGGTGTCCCGGGCCAAATCAGTTGGCGGAGATGGTCGCGACTTTGCCAGCCGCGGTAGCGCAAGACTGCGGGCGCTCCGTTTCGTTCGTGGACTTTTCCAACCTCCCCGTGGCAAGCCCCAAACGTCACGCGGCCCGGTCGCGCGCTGCGAAGGGCGGGCGACGAAATAGCGCAAAAATCGCCGCCGAAAATAACAGCGCCCCGATGCCACGCTCGGGAATTTGAAAATTGCCCTCCCCGATGAAAGTCGTGCCGTTCACCACGGGTCTCGCGGTGAGGCTGAGTGCGCCCGGCGGAGGCATTTACCGCCGGGAAAGAAGCCGGGCACGAGTCCGAGGCACCCGCGGAGGGCCGGGCACATCGGGAAAGCGCGAGACGGCGGCCGACGTGAATTCCAATTTCTCTCACCGTTTCGTGGCTGCGCGCGGTATCGGCGTGGAGGGGTCTAATTCGTTCGTGATTCTCTGGCAGCTGCCCGAGGCAATCCGACCTCACCGCTCCGGGCATACCGTGCGAACGGTCGCGACCGACGAGCAGGGCGACGTCGCGGAGAAAGGGCGGGAATCGGGCCTCAGCTTCGAATCTCTGGGCCGGGCATAGCCGACGGTTTGGGTTGGCACGAGCCCCGGATTGAGGTGACGCGTCCGATCCACTCCGTTGCGGAGATCTCGTGGAGACATCCCAAGGATGCGGCGTCGGACGCGCCCGATGCGACCTACTCGAAGCTGGCGCCGACGACCGAGGCCATCTGCATCATGTCGATCGTCTCACTTTCTTTGAGCTTCGTGAGGTCGGTGACCTTGACCGATTTGCTCGTGGACTTCGTGTTCTTGAAGGTCGGGAGCAGCTTCGCGTCGGCCACGATGAATTCGCCCGCGCCTTCCGCTTTTCCGTTCACCGACTTCGCCTGAAGTTTGTTCAAATTGATGCAGTCTCACATCTTGCTGGTGATTTCCGTTCTCGGGAGTTCGGTGGCTTTCAAAAATGCCGCAAGTTCACTTTTGAGTTTCACGGGGCGACCGAGTCCTTTGGCGTCTTCCGTATAATTTTTGTTGGTTGGGTTGAAGTCGTTAGCCGAGTCCCTTTTTGCGGTGTCCAGACTCGAAATGGGAGAGTCTCCAATCCTCGCCGGGCCGCTGCGGGATTTCCGCCCGCGGGGAGGCCGATCGACGGGAAAACGACGGCGAACCAGGGTGCGGTGGGTAATCCCTGGAACCGATTGTCGGCGGGCTCGGTCGCGGGGCGCGGTCGCCTAGTTCTTGATGACCTTTACGCGAAGGATCGTCGAACGGAGGCCCGTGGAATCGACGGCGACCGCGGAAAATTTGGTCCGCTTCTGTCGCGGGCGGTATTTAAGCTTCCAGTCATCTCCGATCAGCTTGGCGCGTTTGGTGACGTTCTTCTTTTTCCCGTTGGGTTTGACCTTTTGGTAGGTCAGCAGCACGGAGCTTACCGCGGTGTCGTCGGTGGCGGTGCCCTTGATGACCACGCGGTTCCGGGTGGTTTTGATTTTCTTGGACGTGGCGATCGCGATCGATGGCGGGACCGCCCCGGAGGGGGGATTGGTCGGCGGAGTCGTTCCGACGGGCACGGCGGGATTGGGATTCGGCGTCCCGTTCAGCGGAGGGACGACCACGCTGAGGAGGATCTCGGGAACGTTGAGGCCGGGGCTCTGGACGTACACGACGCGGGAGTTGTCCGGAGAGATTTGGTAGCTTCTGGGATCGAGAGACTCGCCAGTCGGCGGCGCAATTTTTACGGGGGCAAAATTCCCACTGGTCGAGACAGCCCAGAGCGAGTTCGTCGAGCCCTCCCTTTGGTAATAAACGGCGAAGGTGCCGTCGGGCGAAAGGACGAACGACTCGACGTCGGCGGAGCCAGTGAGAGTCGTCAATCGGCGGGGCTCGATCAGGAAGGTCGTTGGGGCGATGTAGAGCTCGAAGCGGTTCGGAGCCGTCAGCGCGCCACGGAAGACGACGTTCTGCCCGTCGGGAGTCAGCTCCAGGGCGCGAACGCCGGTGTAGTCGATGGCGGGGCGATAGACAGTCGTCTGGTTCGGCGGAAGCGTGGTGGAGTATCGATAAAGCTCGAACGTGTCGTCATCGATGAGATCGCCGATGGCGAAGACGCTCGCACCATCGGAATTGATTCGGAAACCCAAGGCGTCGCTCTCCGCGTTGGCCGTCGAGCTGAAGGTCAACTGGGTGCCGGCGGCGGTCGTCGAGGCGCGATACAATTCGAAGCGCTGGTCCACGACGAGATCGCCCGTGTAGAACGCAAAATTGCCGTCCGGAGTCACGTCGAACTCGGAGAGGAAATTCGCGTCGACGTCGCCCCCGGCGGGCGGAATCGTGTTGAGTTTGATCTGCGAATTCGCGGTATCGACCGCCGCACTGAAGATCTCGATCACATTGTTTGTTTCGAGGTCCCCGCTGTAGACGACCCGGTTGCCCGTCGAGGTCGAGACCACCTTGAAAGTGTCGATGGCACCGCCGGAAACGATCGGAGCATTCAACCGGATGGGAGTCTGCGGAACGGTCGGGGAAAAGCTCAGGACAGCGCTATTGAGTTCGTTTGTCCGCGTGACGGCTTTTGTTCCGTCGGTTGTCACAACGATCTCGAGGACCCCGTTGGCGGCGACGTTCTGCACCAGTTGGATTTGCGTCCCGGCGGTGGTGGCCGACGCGCCAAAAATATCGTGCCGATTCGAGGAGCGGATCAATTGCGAGTAGACGACGCGAGTCCCGTCCGGCGTGACCGCGTAGCTGCGGATCACATTGGTATCCGCGAACGCATCGCTCAGCAAAACCTGGGGTCCGGAGCCGTCGGTGGGAACGCTGTAGAGGCTGAATTTATCGTCAATCGTGAGTTCTCCGCTGAAGATCACCCGACTTCCATCCGGGGTGAAGATAAAGTCGGTGTTCACGCCCCCGGAGAACTCGGGAAACGCCGGCGGATCGCTGAGCCGGACGGTTTGGGCGAGCAGCGACGCTGTCGCGAGCGTCAGACCAGCGGCGCAGGCGGACGCCCGGGTAACGAAACGACGAAGCCGGGCGCGCGAGAGGAGGAGGAGATTGATCATGACGTTACCCGTTGTTTGTGGGCGGTTTGCAGTAGCGTCAAGGCCATTCAGCGAGTCGCATCCCGCCCGCCTCACCCACCAAGAGTCGATTTTTGCCCAAGTAGCTTACAGGGAGCAGGAAGGCTCGTTTTTTGATTCGGAATTTATTTTCGATCGAGATTTTGAGGTTCTCGGTGACTCGGCGGGTCGCGGCGTTCGGTGAGTCAGCGGCCGATTCGTTCAGCGTTTGCGAGCAAGGGGGAGGGTAACCGCAGGAGTTGCTGATTTCGTCCGGTTTCTGCCCTATGAAACGCGTGGTGGGAGCTGAGAAACGACGTTTGGCCGATAACAGGGCGCGGGAGAAGAACTGGAAGCGCTGGGGGACCTACCTTTCCGAGCGGTAGTGGGGCACGGTGCGAGAGGACTATTCGGGGCATCACGACTGTTGGGAATATTTCACCCACGACCAGGCCCGCATCCGCGCGTATCGCTTGGGGGGAAGACCGCCTGATGGACTGGACCGATCGCGAGTGCCGGGTCTGTTTTGCCCCGGCGCTGTGGAACGGTCAGGACCCGATCTGAAGGATCACTTTTCGGTCTGAGTGGCCAAGAGGGAAGTCACGGAGGGGACGTGAAGGAGTACTACTACTACTACCTCGACGCGTCGCCGACCCACTCGTAAACGAAGGGTCTCTACAAGTATCCGCAGGCGCGCTACTTATCACCGAGCTGCGCATCCTGCCCGACGAGGCCAACACCGAGGACGCCATGATCTGCCGTTAGGGCTACGCGGGCCTGCTCTGGACCAAACAATTTTACGAATTCATCGTCCACGACTGGATTCACGGGAAATCCGACGAGCCTACGCCGCCCGGTTCCCGGAAACACGGCCGCAACCACAACTGGGGCCACTTTTTCGTCCGGAACGTCCTCTCGGTGCCTGACAAGTGGGACTACCCGTGGTTCGCCGCTTGGGTCAGGGCGTTTCACATGATGCCGTTCGCCAAGATCGATCCGGACTTCGCCAAGAGTCAGCTCCTGCTCCTGCTGCGCGAGTGGTACATGCACCCGAACGGACAGCTCCCGGCCTACGAGTGGAATATTTCCGACGTCAATCCGCCGGTGCACGCCTGGGCCGTCTGGCGGGTCTACGAAATGGCCGACCCGAAGGGTCACCGCGACCTCGATTTTCTCGAAAAAGCCTTCCAAAAACTGCTGCTCAATTTCACCTGGTGGGTGAACCGTAAGGACGTGGAAGGTCGCCACGTGTTTCGGCGGCGGGTTCCTTGGTCTGGACAACACTGGCGTTTTCGACCGCCCCCGCCCGCTTCCCGGCGGTGGCCGCCTCAACGAGGCCGACGGCACCGCGTGGATGGCGTCCTATTGCCTGCTCATGCTCTCGATGTCGATCGAGCTGGCCCTGCATCGGCCGGCCTACGAAGACATCGCGTCCAAATTTTTGAGCACTTCGTCAACATCACCGACGCCATCAACGCGCTCGGCGGCGACGGCCTGTGGGACGAGGAAGATGGGTTTTATTACGACCAGCTCATCATCAACCACCGGGACCCGATCCCGCTCAACGTTCGTTCGCTGGTCGGCTTGCTGCCGATGATCGCCGTGACCGTGCTCGATCAAAAAATCATCGACGCTCTGCCGGGCTTCAAAAAACGCATGGACTGGTTCGTGAAGAACCGGCCCGAGCTCGCGAAATACGTCAGCAACGGCGATCGCGGCACCGGTACCGACAACAATAAATCGCTCCGCCTGCTCGCCATCCCGTCCCAGCAGCGGCTCCGGCGCTGCCTCGAACGCCTCGTCGACGAAGACGAGTTTCTCAGCCAGTTCGGCATTCGTTCGCTAAGCAAAATTCACGACCAGGAACCGTTCCGATTCAGTCACGGCGGGGAACACAACGAAGTCAGCTACGTCCCAGGCGAGAGTGACAGCTGGATGTTCGGCGGGAATTCCAACTGGCGCGGCCCGGTGTGGTTCCCGGTCAACTACCTCATCGTCGAGGCCCTCGAGCGTTACCACCATTTCTACGGCGACTCGTTCAAGATCGAGGCCCCCGCCGGCTCCGGCAACGAACTGGCCCTGGACCAAGTCGCGGACCTCATCAGCGAACGCCTGATTTCGATCTTCCAAAAAGACGCAAACGGCTACCGGCCCTGTTTCGGCGGCGGCATCGCCAAACGATACGACGACGCGCCAACGTGGCAGAACCTCGTTTTGTTCCACGAATACTTCCACGCTGAAACCGGCGAAGGCCTCGGCGCAAGCCACCAAACCGGCTGGACCTCGCTCGTTGTCCGCCTCGTCCGCGAACGCGCCGAGAAACTCACAGATCACCGCCAGAGCTGAAGCGGAAATTGGCGGGACGCGCTGAACTGCCAGAAGGAGGGAGCAACTGCGCGCGACCTAGCGGCTGGCCTTTGACGGAGCGGAGACCGGCGCGTCGACGCGCAGCGTGCCGCCGGTCAGGATTTTTGCCCTCAGTCCGCCACGGAAGGCGATTTTCAGAAAGTCACGGGTGCCCGGGGCCACGACGCGATCCATCCACTCGCATGGCAAACATTCCTGCGCACCTTCGAATTCCACGCCTTGCAGACGGAAACGTCGGTTTTTCCACGGGGCCAAATCGACACCCGAGATGATCAGGTTCCGTCGGAAGACGGAGGCGGGCAGCCTGGAAAGTTTGAAGTGACGCCGCACTTCGTCGACGACCTCCGCCGCAAAGAAGGTCACCTGGCCCTTGTTGCCGGGCCGGACGCCAAAATACCGGTCGCCGCGCAGGCCCATGCCAGCCACGCATTCGACCTCGGTCGGCGTGGTGACACCGTGTTGCATGCGGCCTTCGCCTTTGGGGCCCCAATAATCGTGGCCGGCCGAGATGAAAATGTGGCGCAGCTCTGCTCGCCACTCGGGGATCGCGGGGTTTTCAGGTTCGGCCATGCTTCGGCAAGCTAAGGCGGTTGGCCCGCGGATCAAGAGTCGTGGGCTTTGAATTCGTCCGGGAGCGTCGGCAGACGTATCAGTAGGTCAATCGGACTTTCCATGAATCATCGTCAAACTCTCGCCATCATCGGCAGCGGCCCGTCCTGCATTTACGTGCTCAATCACCTGCTCGAAGGCGTCGGGACGTTCCGTGAGAGCCTGGCGGGGATCGAAATCTTCGAGAAGCGCCGGTCCGCCGGGATGGGCATGCCGTACCACCCGGAGACCACCGAACGGTGGAACATGTCCAACATTTCGTCCGAGGAGTTGCCAGCGCTGGCGGTGTCTTTTGCCGATTGGCTGCGCGGGCTGAACGCGCGGCACCTCGAGGATCTTGGCATCGTGCCGGGAGAGATCAGCGCAAGTGAGGTCTATTCGCGAATCGCGCTCGGGGAATACCTGCACTCGCAGTACCAGGCAATGATCGCCGGACTCTCGGCAGCCGGAATCTCGGTTCGCGAGCGGACGAACTGCAAAATCGTGGACGTTTGCGAAGAAGACGACCGGGTTACGCTCGTCGAGGATACGGGTGCCCGCTTTTCCTGTGATCGAGTGGTGCTGGCGACGGGTCATTACTGGCCGGAAAAGGATCGGCCCGATTCGGGTTATTACACTTCGCCCTGGCCGATCGCGAAACTTCTGCCGCCTCCGGGAACGACCTTCAACTTTCCGATTGGCACACTTGGTGCCTCGCTCAGTGCGTTCGATGTCGTCTCGTCGCTGGCGCATCGGCACGGGACCTTCGAAAAAACGGCAGGCGGCCTGAGGTATTGTCCCCACCTTGGGACTGAAGATTTTCGAATCGTGATGCATTCTGCGGACGGACTGTTGCCGCATCTGCAATACAGCCAGGCAGAACCGTTGCGGGACATCGAACGGCACGTCAGCGAAGAGGAATTGCTGGCGCTGTGTGACGAAAAGGGGTTCCTCCGCCTGGCGACTTTCTTCGACCGCGTGGGACGCCGGGTGCTGACGGAGGCATTTCGCAAAGACGAGATGCCGGAACTCGTCGCGCAGCTGGAAGACGCGGATTTTGGTCTGGAGGATTTTGCCGCGAAGATGACGGCCGAGCACGACTACGCCGATGCTTTCGAAGGGATGCGGTCCGAGATGAGGGAGGCGGTGCAGTCCGTCGATCAACACCGGCCGATCCACTGGAAGGAAGTGCTCGACGACTTGATGTACACTTTGAATTTTTACGCCGAGCTGATGCCGGCGGAGGATCATCTGACGTTGCGGGGGAAGTTCCTGCCGTTTCTCATGAACGTCATCGCCGCGCTCCCGCTCATCTCGGGACGAATGCTTTTGGCGCTTCACGACGCGGGCAAACTCGAGATCGTGACGGGCAAGGTGACGGTGGCGGAAGCGGGGGAAGGAGCAACGACCACGACGGTGGAGATCGACGCTGACCGCGACAAATCGGAGATCAGCTACCGTGTGTTCGTCGATTGCAGCGGGCAGGGGGCTTTGGAGCTGGAAGACTTTCCGTTTCCGAGCGTATCCGCCGCCGGCGGCGTTCGCCCGGCACGGGCGGCGTTCGTTGATCCGAAGACCGCCGATGATTGGCCGGAGGAAAAGCGGAAGATGACTTTTGAGGAGCAGGGACGTCGCTATTTTCCCATCGGCGGAGTTGATATTGACCGCCACTACCGCCTGATTGGGCGCGATGGACGGCCCAGTCGCAGGATCAGCGACATCGCGTTTCCCCACACCTCCGGCGTGCGGCCTTACTCCTACGGGTTGCAGGCCTGCAATGACACCGCTCGACTGCTGGTCGCAGGCTGGGCCGCGGAACTCGCGGAATCCGCTTCAGATTAAGCACCCGAAAAGTGCGGCGGCGCCACGGGCGGGATCGTCGTTCACCGGTCGGAGACGCGTTCGCTCCGCTCCGTGAACGCTGCCCTCGTTGTCGGCGGCTGGAACTCGCCGCTGCGGAGTGTGATGAAATCAGGAGGTTCGCAGGGCCTGGCGTTTGGGGAGTTGTTTGCTTTTGAGGGGGCGGGATGCACCGACTTTTTCGCCTTGCCGGCGGAGCCAGGGAGGTAGGTCGTTGCGACCTGTGGCGGCGTAATCCTCGCGCAGAAGGGCGTCGATGCGCTGGAGAGGTTCGTTGCGGATCTCGCACAGATAGCGGCGCAAGGTTTCCGCGAGCGTGTGGAGCGGGATGGCGTGGGTACGGCCCAGCGTCGTGTGAATCCAGTCGCTGAACGCAAGAAATTCCCGGAACGGTGATCCGTCGTTTCCCCACAGCGCCCCGAGAGTGCGGGGAAAGTTTCCGCTGTTGCCCACGAGGTCCCAGAAGCGGGCAAACCGCCGAATCCGTTGCATCGTTTCGAAGTCGATAAATTTGGTGCGGAGGATTTCGTAGGGTGGGTGTTCGGCGTAAACCATTCCCCATTCTGCGTCGTGTCGGATGATGGGGGTTCCGCGCAGTCGTTTGAGGATGCCGACCTGAATTTCCTGTGGGCCGATTCGCAGGAGTTGATCGAAGCCAGCTCCAAAACTCTCAAGCGTTTCGCCGGGCAATCCAAAGATCAGATCGGCGTGGACGTGAACGCCCGTTTTTTCCCGAAGGAATGTGAGGTTGTCGGCGAGGCGCGCGTAATTCTGGCGACGACTAATGAGGGCGGCGACTTCGAGCGAAAACGTCTGGATTCCGACCTCGAACTGCAACGCACCGGGTGGAAATTTGACGATCAGCTCGCGCAGCGCGTCGGGCAGACGGTCCGGAACCATTTCGAAATGCACAAACAGGCCCGGCTCGTACCGATCGAGGAAAAATTGGAGGATGGCACCGCTGACCTTGAGGTTGAGGTTGAACGTGCGGTCAACAAATTTGAACTGCCGCACACCGCGGGTCAGCAGGTCGTCGAGAGCCGCGAGAAAGGTTTCGAGCGCAAACTGGCGAACCGGCGCTTCAAGTGACGACAGGCAGAATTCGCAGGTGAAGGGACACCCGCGCGACGCCTCGACGTAGACCACCCGGTGAGCGATGTCATCGGTCGTGTAATCGCCGTAGGGCAACACGATTTCCTCCAATGGCGGCAACGTTGCGTGGATCAACTTTTCCGCGGGCGGGGTGCCGTTCAGCCACTGTCGGCAAAATTGGGCAAACGCCAGGTCCGCCTCGCCGGTGATCGTAAAATCCGCCAGCGCCACGATGGCTTGCAGCCCGGATTCGTGGCTCACCTCCGGTCCGCCGAGCACCACGCAGACTTCCGGAGCGAGTCGTTTGAGCAAGGAGACGACCTCGAACGATTCGCGGACGTTCCAAATGTAAACGCCGATCCCGATGATCCGGGGCTGGCGGGAGAGAAGGCGTTCGACGATTTCGAGCGGCCGCTGATTGATGTCGAACTCGAGGATGTCGGATTCGCCCCGAAGCTCTCCGAGATTCGCCCGCAGATAGCGCAGCCCGAACGCCGCGTGGATGTAGCGTGCGTTGAGCGTCGTCAGCAGAATCGTGGTCGCCATGGGAAATTGTCGGCTCGTTCGCGCGGTGTGTCAGATCTTGATCGGGTGAAGGATCTTCAATCGGTGCGTTTTTTCGCGCGTTCGACCGGCTTGAGGCCGCGGGTAATTCTTACGGCGACGGATTCGACGAAGACGGGGCTGGTAAGCGAGGTAGGTCCGCTGGTCGTCACGTTGACGCGGGTGGTTTTTTTGACGCGGCCGGTTTCGACACCGATCCATTCGGCGACCCAGCGACCCGGGGGCAGGTTGAGACTCAACGTGGTCGGGCTGCGGCCGTGCATATAAAGCGCGTAGGCGGTTCCCTCGTCGGCGAGCAAGCGCGTCACCACGCCGGGGGCGTGATGGACAAAATGTGCGTCTGGATTCAGGCGCTCGAGAGCAAACCCGTGGAGAAAATCACTGAGAACTTTGAGTTCCCTGCGCAAGGCGGATCCGCCGCCACCGGGAGCTTTGTTGCCGCGATCGGTGCCGTCTTCGTGGCCAACTGAGAAGGAATAATCGAGGTTGTTGAACAGACCGCCACCGCTGAGCAGAAAATCCCACGCCTGATGCCGGTAGGTGGCGTCATCTGATCCCGCGAATCCGGTTTCGTCATCGCCAATCACGCGGCCAAGGCCGGGATTCCACGTTACCGCCTCGGGCAGCGCGTAGTGAAAATTGATCACGTCCGCCTCGGGCACGAGGTCGGCGGCGGTGAGCGGAAGGCGGAAGTTGGCGACATTTTGCGCGATCAGGTGGCGCTGCGGCAGGCGCGATTCCTCGTCGACGATTATTTGGGCGATGGCGCGCTGCCACGCGACTGACCGGGCGCTGGGAATCTCCACGGCATTGGGAAAGGCCCGGGCATCCATCACGTAGGGATTGATCATGTCGCCCATCGTGGCCTGGGTTGCCCACGGTTCGTTGCTGATCTCGAAAAAGAGGTTGTCGAATCCGTTGAGCTCGCGCACGAGCCAGCGGGTGAGCTTCTCCTGGCAGGCCCCGATGGGCGTCGCGTCGAGGCGGGCTTTCGCTCCGGACGGCGGCAGGGTGTTGAGGTCGCGCCAGTTGGGCACGGCGAGAGCCTGCACGTTGTTGTTGGGATGAAAGGGATTTACGGCCCACTGGGCATCGCCGTAGATCGCGGAAAAGAGCGTGAGTTCCACGACAATGTCGCGACGGCCGGCCTCGGCGAGAAACGCCTTGATGCGCGCGAGGTAGGCTGGCGAAAAGCGATCCAGGTCGAACTGATTTCCGCCGCCCGCGTAGCCCGGTCGCCGGCTGCGCGTCCACGGTGCAAGGAATCGGCCGGGAGCGGGCGCGAGCGTGTTGTGGCTGATACCAAACGCGCCGGCCGGTTCGACGTACGCTCCGGTGAGGACACGCGTGTAATTCATGCCGTCGCGCTGGAGAGTCTCGAGGTAGCGGGAAAAGTCGAAATCCAGATTGATCACCGCACCGTAATGCTCGGCGCTCGTCACGAGTGCGCAGGTGCGGCCTCGCCACTGGAACCAGCGCGGGTTGTCGGGGTGCAGCCTAATGGGGGCGGAGTGGGACGAGCGCATGACCAAAGAGTGAGTCACGGCGAAACCCACTCGGTCACGTCTTAACGTGCGATGATTGCCGTTTGGCTGATCGCCCACCCCATGCGGTTGCGATAACCAGAACCTGATCTCCGCGATTTGATGACGGCGATATTCTAAATCCGGGCTTCCAGGATCATGTTGAACGGCGTTTCCGTGGCCCTGCGGACCCGGGTGAATCCTCCTTCTTTGATCACGCCGCTCAGTGCCCGTTCGCCGGCCTGAGCACCGAGGGCCCGCCCGACGTTCTGGCTCATGGCTCCCGGGGTGCAAACCATGGTGGAGAACGCGTAGAATACCCGCCCAACCGGATTCAGATTTTCGGCGAGGGAATCTCCGGCCATCGGCTCGACAATCATCCACGTGCCGTCTGGTGCGAGCGCCCGCCGGGCCTGAACAGCGGCCCCAACTGGATCGCCCATGTCATGCAGAGCGTCGAAGGTGGTGACGAGGTCATACCCGGTTCCGGGAAAATTTTGCGCGGTCGCGATCTGAAATTCCACGTTGGTCAGTCCTTCGAACGTGGCCTCGCGCCGGGCCGCCTCAATCGAGGACGGGTGCAGATCGAACCCGATAAAACGAGACCGCGGATAGGCTCGTGCCATGATCAGAGTGGACGCCCCGCGGCCGCAGCCGACGTCGGCCACAAGACCACCGCGCTGCAATTTTTCCTCCACTCCTTCGAGTGCTGGGATCCAATTCACGGTGAGGTTGGCCGCGTAGCCGGGACGAAAAAACCGCTCGGTTCCGCAGAAGAGGCAATTGTGGTGATCGCCCCACGGCACCCCGGCACCAGTCCGAAAGGCTTCGGCCACTTTGGGTTCGTCGTGGTAAACGGCAGAGATAGAATAATAACCGCCGACCATCGATACGGGACTGTCCGGATCAGCAAATACCGCGGTTTGCTCCGGCGTCAGCCAGAACGTTCCTGCCACTGGATCACACGCGACGTAACCGGACGCCGCTTGCGTGGCCAGCCATTCACGGAGCGAACGTTCATCGAGACCGGTGCGCTCGGCGAACTCGGCCGAGGTCACGGCCCCAGTTTCGGCGAGCGAACGATAGAGGCCAAGGCGGTCGCCGAGCAAAACAAGGGATCCGGACGCCGCAGCGCCCATGTCATTGACCATGCGACCCACCAGCGCGTGCAGCGTGTCAGGGTCAATGGAGGCCGGGGGTTCGATAGCGAGAGAGGAGGATGTTTTCATGGGTTTGGTGGGTTGGGTTGGATTTCTAAACCGACTGGTTGGTTTAGAGGGGAGCGAAAAACGGAGGTGTCAAGCGGGCTGGGGCAGGGAGGCGGCGAGGGAGAGCCGAAAACTGCGCAGCGCGCGGGGGATGCGGGTCCAATCGCGGTGAGCCTTGCCCAGGATGATCGCCCCTTCGAGCGTGCCGAGGAATTGATCGGCTAAATCCCGGGCGCTGGGAGCGGGGGATTCCATCGATTCCACCAACGGCTCGAGAATGGTCGCAATCTGGTCGGCGATTCCTTGCAACGTCGAAGAAACCGCCCGCTGCATGCGGTCGTTTGTCTCCGCGAGTTCCAGCGTGAAAGTCGCCAGGATGCAGCCGCCGCTCCAGAGTTGCCCGGAACATTTTTCCACGTGTTCGAGATAACCAAGGGCACGAGCCACGGGATCGGTCAATTCGACGTAGGGCCCGACCGAAAGCAAGGATTCCGATTGGCGAAGCGACCACCGCAGAACGGCAAGCCCCAGCTCTTCCTTGGATTTGTAAAAGTGGTAAAAACTCCCCTTCGTGAGCCCGGCCTTTTCACAAATCGCGTCCACCGTCGTAGCCGCATAACCATGAGTTAGCATCAAAGTTTTGGCAGCTGACAGCAGGCGCTCTTGGGATTCGTGTTCGGACATGGCAAATCTGGGTGTAAACCGACTGGTTGGTATAGTCAATGGCATTTTTACCATGACCCTTCTGACGGAGTGAGCACTTTACTCTCCCTTCAATGAAGCGAGGTCTATGACGAAGCGGTATTTCACGTCGCTTTTCTCGACCCGGTCCCAGGCTTCGTTGATGTCCTGCATTGCGATCATTTCGACGTCGGGCAGCACGCCGCGCTCGGCGCAGAAATCGAGCATTTCCTGGGTCTCCTTGATGCCGCCGATGGCCGAGCCCGCGAGGGAGCGGCGCTGCATGAGCATTGGGAAAACCTGTGGTGAGGGATGCGGGGTCGCCGGCGCTCCGACGAGCACCATGGTGCCGTCAAGTTTGAGACAATTGATGAACGGGTCGAGGTTGTGAGCGACGGCGACGGTGTTGACGATGAGGTCAAATTGCCCGGCGAGCCGCGCCATTTCGTCGGCATCTTTTGAAATGATCACCTCGTCGGCCCCGAGACGTTTGCCGTCCTCGATCTTGCCCGGCGATGTGGTGAAAAGAATGACTTTCGCGCCCATGGCGTGGGCGAGTTTCACGCCCATGTGGCCGAGTCCGCCAAGGCCGACGATACCCACGGTTTTTCCGGGTCCCGCATTCCAATGGCGCAGCGGCGAATACAGCGTGATGCCGGCGCAAAGGAGCGGGGCGGCTTTGGCCGGATCGAGATTGGCAGGAACCCGCAGGACGTAATTTTCGTCCACGACGATCACGGTCGAATAGCCGCCCTGGGTGCGCTGGCCGGTCTGTTTTTCGACGCCCATGTAAGTGCCCTGAATACCCTCGACGCAATAATTCTCGAGGTCGGCTTCGCAGTTGGCGCAATGGCGGCAGCTGTCAACGATGCAACCTACGCCGACGAGGTCACCGGTCTGGTGTTTGGTGACGTTATTTCCGACGGCCACGACCCGGCCAATGATCTCGTGGCCGACGACCTGTGGGTAGGTGACCGGCATCCATTCGCTGCGGGCGTAGTGCAGGTCCGAATGACAAACGCCGCAAAACAGAATGTCGATCTGCACGTCATGATCGCCCACGTCACGACGCGGGAAATCCCACGGTGCAAGCGGTGATTTCGGGTCAAAGGCGGCGTAGGATTTGGCGTCGATCATGAGATTTGTGTGTTTGTTTGGCCGCACCCTACGCCCGCGCCGGGATTTCGCGATGGCTTTTCCGCTCGAGCCCAAACCCTATCGTCGCTTTCTTATTTCGGTCGCCAAAAGCGGGTGGCGTAAACTTCTGTCGCCAGCCGGAATCCGAGCACGAGCGGACTACGCCCAGCCATTCCAGCCGTAGTCGCGGTAATCCCACGCCAGGCGTCCGTCGGCGATCTCGAGGACGCCAAAACCAAAACCGGTGTCCATGTTCGGTCCGCGCCACCAGCCACCGCAGACAGCGCCGCCCATCACAAACCACCGGCCGGCCCAGTTGATGACTTCGTTCGAATGCAGGTGACCCTGCAGCACGACCGGCAGCCTGTGCCCGGCGAAAAGCGCCAGCACCTCGTTGGCATTTTCGACGACCAAATTTGGCGGCAACGAAGCTCCCGGTCGCTCCTTGGCCTGGAGGAATGTGGTGCGAAACGGAATGTGCGTCACCAGCACGAACGGTTGGCCGGCGGGCGAATCCGCGATCACGTCCTTCAGCCACGCGAGCTGTTCCGCGTCCACCCAGCCGCGATATTTCTCCT
The DNA here is from genome assembly GCA_041748215.1 of Chthoniobacterales bacterium. Lineage (GTDB taxonomy): Bacteria > Verrucomicrobiota > Verrucomicrobiia > Chthoniobacterales > JAATET01 > JBGTDR01. The sequence goes on along the minus strand of JBGTDR010000109.1, from coordinate 437 downwards.
CACCGCCCGTGAGTTCCACCACATCGAGCACGACAAATCGGTAACCTGCGACGTCCCAGGTGCGATACCGCTCGGAGATGCCGAGTTCGCCCCTGACCAGCGCGCGAGGCTCCTTCGTCGCGGGCTCTCCGTCCGCGGGAAAAGCACCCGCCAGGTCGTGATTCCCGATCACGTGTTCGACGGGACGTCCCAGTTTTTTCAAAAACTCCCGATATTGCGCAAACCGTGGCTCGCATTGCGCCACCGTCGACAAGTGGCCGCGATGGATCACGTCGCCGCCGCAGATCGTCACGTCCGCGTCGACTTCCCGCATCACCGATGCCGCCCGCGTCAGCGGTTCGGTGAGGGCGTCGCTCCAGCCCGCGTGCACGTCGGTGTAAAACAACACCCGCAGCGCCGGCAGTCCCGGCGCCGGGTATTCCGCCCGCGCGCGTTGC
>JBGTDR010000108.1:0-23199 GCA_041748215.1 Chthoniobacterales bacterium | reverse complement strand
CCTCCCCCGACGCCCCGATGCCCAAATGCGGATTGCCAACCCCGAAGGTGTCTTCTAGTTTGCACGCCTTTGATCGGCGGAGGCTCGTCGAACAGCTCCGCGGCTGCCGGTTTATTAACATCAATCCATCCCGAATCTGCGTTTCCCACGGATCCGATCCGTGTCATCCGTGTGATTTGTGACTCCAACTCCCATGGGAAAAACTCTCGTCATCGCAGAAAAACCGAGCGTCGCGACCGATCTGGCCCGCGTCCTCGGCAAGGTTCCGAAGAACGGTGACTTCTTCGAGAACGACGATTACGTGATCACGTCGGCCGTCGGCCACCTTGTCGAGTTGTGCCTGCCCGGCGAGATGGACAAAAAGCGTGGAAAATGGAGTTTCGCGAATCTTCCGATCATTCCCGACGCGTTCGATCTCAAGCCCATCGAGAAAAACGAATCGCGTTTCAAGCTGATCAAACGCCTGCTCAAACGCCCCGACGTTGATGAAGTCATCAACGCGTGTGACGCCGGCCGCGAGGGCGAGCTCATTTTTCATTACCTCATGCAGCTCGCCGGGGCGAAAAAACCGACCCGACGCCTTTGGCTCCAGTCGATGACGCCCGAATCGATTCGCGATGCTTTCGCGAATCTCCGCGACGGATCGACCATGGCTCCGCTCGCTGACGCCGCCGTCTGCCGCTCCGAGAGCGATTGGCTCGTCGGTATCAATGGGACTCGCGCCATGACGGCGTTCAATTCCAAGGGCGGCGGTTTTTTGCTCACACCGGTTGGCCGCGTGCAAACCCCCACCCTCGCCATACTCGCCGAGCGGGAGGAAAAAATCCGCGCGTTCAAACCACGCAGCTACTGGGAGGTTTTTGGTGATTTCGATGTCGCGAGCGGGCAATACCGCGGTCGCTGGTTCGACGAAGCATTCAAAAAGGGGGCCGAGGAAGACGCCCGGGCGGAGCGCATCTGGGATCTCGAAAAGGCCGACGCCATCCAGGCGAAATGCGCGGGCCAGCCGGGCACCGTCGAAGAGGAGAAAAAGCCCGCCTCGCAAGCCGCGCCGCTGCTTTACGATCTGACGACACTCCAGCGCGAGGCGAACGGACGTTTCAGCTTTTCCGCCCGTCGCACGCTGCAAATTGCCCAGGCGCTCTACGAAAAACACAAGGTCCTCACCTACCCGCGAACGGATTCCCGTTACCTGCCCGAGGACTACGTCGCCAACACCAAGGCGGCATTCACAAAGTTCGACGACCCAAGCCTCGCGACCCACGCCCAGAAAGCACTCGCCCAGGGTTGGGTGAAACCGAATAAACGCATTTTCAACGACGCCAAGGTCTCGGATCACCACGCCATCATTCCGACCGGAGTCGCGCCCAAGGGCCTCGACGACTACGAGCAGAAACTTTACGACCTCGTCGCCCGGCGATTCATCGCCGCCTTTTTTCCAGCGGCTCAATTCGAGGTCACGACCCGGATCACCCGCGTCGAGGGCGAGGCGTTCAAGACGGACGGTAAAATTATCGTCGATCCGGGCTGGCTCGCCGTTTACGGCAAAACCGCGGCCGGCGAGGGCGACGACACGATTGTCCCGGTCACTCCCGGCGAGCCCGTCGAGACCGCCGCCATCGAGGTCAAACCGAACGAAACCAAACCGCCCGCGCGGTATTCCGAGGCCACCCTGCTTTCCGCCATGGAGGGAGCGGGCAAACTGGTCGATGACGAAGAACTCCGCGCCGCCATGAGCCAGCGCGGTCTCGGCACCCCGGCGACCCGCGCCCAGATCATCGAAGGCCTCATTCTCGACGGATACCTCGTCCGCAACGGCCGCGATCTCGTTGTCAGCGCCAAGGGTCTTTCGCTCATCACGCTGCTGCGCGGCATCGGCGTCGAGTCCCTTACTTCTCCGGAACTCACCGGCGAGTGGGAATTCAAACTCAAGGAGATGGAGCAGGGCCGGATGGATCGCGCCGGCTTCATGGCCGACATCCGCCGCTTCACCGAAGACATCGTCGGCAAAGCCAAAAATTACTCCGGCGAGATCCTCGCCGGCAATTTCCAGGATCTCGAAGCCCACGATCCGAAGACCGGCGAGGTTGTCGCCTTCAAGGAAACGTTCAAAGCCTACGAATCGCCCAGCGGCATGCTAATCTGGAAAACCATGGCCGGCCGCGAACTCGAGCGCGACGAAGTCAAAACACTGCTCGAAAAAGGCAGCGTCGGCCCGCTCGAGGGATTTCGCAGCAAGATGGGCCGGCCATTTTCCGCCGTCGTCAAACTCGACCCGGAATTTAAACAAACCTTCGATTTCGGCAACGCGACCGATGAGAAGGAAGCCCCGGATTTCACGCAGGCGCCGATCCTCGGCCCCTGCCCCGTCTGCAAGACTGGCACTGTCCACGACACGCCCGCCGCCTACCTCTGCACGAACACGCCGGCAAAAACCTGCACGTTCCGCATGGGCAAAATGATCCTCCAGAAGGAAATTTCCGTGGATCAAGCGACCAAGCTCATCACATCCGGCAAAACCGATCTGCTGCCGAAATTCATCTCGAAAAAAGGCCGACCGTTCTCGGCCTACCTCAAGCTCGACGGCGGCAAAGTGACGTTCGAATTCGAACCGCGCAAAGCCGCCCCGAAAAAAGGCTCCGCCGCCAAAGCCAAAGTCGCCGAAGCCGCGTAACCACCCCCTCAAGGGAGCGGCGGCTTCCAGCCGCCATTTCAACCAAGGAGGCCCCCGTGCCCTACGTGAACGTCAAGATTACCAAGGACGGCGTGACGACCGCTCAGAAAAAACAGCTCGTCCACGACATCACGGCCACGCTCGTCACAACGCTCGGCAAAAATCCCGAGCACATCCACATCGTCATCGACGAGATCGAACCCGAAAACTGGGGTTTTGCCGGGATGCTCACGACAGAATACCGCGCCCAGGAAAATCGCCCGTCCCCTCCGCAACCGTAAACCACCCGCCCTCAAGGAGCGGCGGCTTCCAGCCGCCGACCCAAAACGCCGCAGATACGAATCAGTGCGCCAGCACGCTTCGACCATCGGATGAATGCGCAACTCAGAATTTCACAAAAAAATCTGCGCAAATCTGAGAAATCTGCGGATCAACTTCAGCCCAACGATTCCGTGAGTTTCGTGCCATGTCCTCTCCCCCTCCGTCGCTCGTAACCGCCGCCACCGCGCTCCGCGACGCCGTGGATCGGCTCACGTTTGCTGAGCCGATCACGCACGTTTACAACCCGCTCGATTACGCCTGGGAGCCCCACCGGATTTACCTCGAAAGATTCGGCGGCAGCCCCAAACGCGTCGTTTTCCTCGGCATGAATCCGGGCCCGTTCGGCATGACGCAAACCGGCGTACCGTTCGGTGAAATCGCCTCGGTGCGCGACTGGATGGGCGTTTTCGCTCCGGTCCGCCAGCCCGCGCACCCGCACCCCAAACGCCCGGTCGAGGGATTTGCGTGCTCAAAATCGGAAGTCAGCGGACGTCGGCTTTGGGGGCTGATGGCGGATCGCTTCGGCACCGCACCCGCATTTTTCGCCGATCATTTCGTCGTGAATTATAGCCCGCTCGTGTTTATGGAAGCGACCGGACGCAACTTCACGCCCGACAAATTGCCGGCCGCCGAGCAGGCCGCGCTTTTCGCCGCCTGCGACGTCCACCTGCAATCGGTCGTGGATCTGCTCCGCCCGGCGTGGTGCATCGGCGTCGGCGCGTTTGCGATGCGGTGTTTCCAGCGCATCGATCCCCGCGGCGCAACGGTCGGAACAATCCTGCACCCCAGCCCGGCCTCCCCGGCCGCCAATCGCGGCTGGGCCGAAGCCGCCACCCGCCAGCTCACGAACCTCGGTGTCTGGTGATCCGCATTGCGGCTAAGGTTCATCCGCAGATTGCGCAGATTTGCGCAGATTCTTTTCGTGAATTTTTCTGATCCTGAGTTTCCCGTTGGTCCAAATTTAATCTGATTTGGGTATTTATGCGGGCTGTGTCTGATTCCTCGACCGCGACGAATCCCAAGGCTTTGGTCCAGCCGCCGCTCTGGCTTGCAGCCGCGTGGGGATTTGCCGAGGCCACGCTCTTTTTTATCATACCGGACCTCGTGCTCACCTGGGCCGCGCTCTCCGGCGTGCGCGCGGGATTGCGCACCTTCGCAGCGATCGTTGCTGGCGCTGTGGTCGGCGGACTTCTGATGTTTGGTCTGACGGTCGCCTTTCCCGACCAGACGCGCCGCGCCGTCGCGACCGTCCCGTTCGTCCGCGTCTCGATGTTTGACCACGTGAACCGCGAGTTCGCGGATCATGGTGTCACTGCAATGCTCCGGGCACCCGGCAACGGAATCCCCTATAAAGTTTACGCCGTCACCGCCCCGGACCACACCGACGCCACAACGTTCACGCTGATGAGCGGGCCCGCCCGCATCGAACGAATGGCGCTGAGCTGGTTCGCGTTCACCGCACTCGGATGGATCTTCCGCCACTGGATCACCCAGCACCCCACCGCAACCACCGCCCTCTTCGCGCTCTTCTGGATCCTCGTTTACGCCATCTACTGGTCTGTCATCTGACACCACCTCACAAGCCAGCTTCAGGATCCCGAGAGCCGCGGCTGCAAGCGATCACCTGAAATACTCCCCGCTATCAGGAGGATTTGTAACCGCTCGGTTTCCTTGGTATTCGCAACTCCGCCGTCTCTGCGTTTGTCATGTCTTCAGATTCCTCCTTCCTCCGCGAACTCGACAAAAAGCTTTGGACCGCCGCCGACCGGCTCCGCGCTAACCTTGACGCTGCTGTTTACAAGCACGCCGTCCTTGGCCTCATCTTCCTCAAATACGTCTCCGACTCCTTTGCCATCCGCCAGCGCGAGATCGAGGCGCAGCTTCGCGACCCCGCTAGCGACTACCACCTGAACCCAACGGGTTTTAAGTCCGCTGCGGAATACGAGGAGGCCATCCACGCCGAGCTGGAAGAGCGCGACTATTACATCGAGAAAAACGTCTTCTGGGTGCCCGCACTCGCCCGGTGGAAGACGCTGCAGGATAGCGCCCCGCTTCCTCCCGGCACCGAGATCGAGGTCACGAATGGCAAAAAGGTCATCTACAAGCTCACCTCCATCGGCAAGCTCATCGACGACGCGCTCGACGCGGTCGAGAAGGAGAACCCGAAGCTCAAAAACGTCCTCGATAAACGTTACGCCCAGCTCCAGCTCCCGCCCGAGAGCCTGATCGGCCTCATCAATCTCATCGCCACCATCCCCTTCGAGCACGCCGACCTGCACGCGAAGGACATCCTCGGCCACGTTTACGAGTATTTCCTCGGCCAATTCGCCCTCGCGGAGGGGAAAAAGGGCGGCCAGTATTTCACGCCGAAATCCATCGTCTCCCTCATCGTCGAGATGCTCGAGCCCTACCAGGGGCGCGTTTACGATCCCGCCATGGGCTCCGGCGGGTTCTTCGTCCAATCCGAGCGATTCATCGAAGAACATGGAGGCAAGCTCGGCAACCTCTCCGTCTACGGGCAGGAGAGCAATCCCACCACCTGGCGCCTCGCCGCGATGAACATGGCCATCCGCGGCATCGACTTCAATTTCGGCGCGGAACCGGCCAACTCCTTCACCAGCGACCAGCACCCCGACCTGCGCGCCGACACCGTGATGGCGAACCCGCCGTTCAACATCAGCGAATGGTGGGACGCGAAGCTCGAGGGCGACCCGCGCTGGAAATACGGCACCCCGCCGAAGGGCAACGCGAACTTCGCCTGGATCCAGCACATGCTCCACCACCTCGCCCCGCAGGGCAGCATGGCACTCCTCCTTGCCAATGGCTCCATGAGCAGCGGCTCCGGCGGCGAAGGGCAAATCCGGCAGGCCCTCATCGAGGCCGACCTCGTCGAATGTATGGTCGCCCTGCCCGGCCAGCTCTTTACCAATACCCAGATCCCCGCCTGCATCTGGTTCCTCACGAAAAGCAAAGCCGCCCGCTCCGTCCGCACCGGCGACGATCCCGTGGGCACTTTCTACCGCGATCGCCACGGCGAAACGCTTTTCATCGACGCCCGCAAGCTCGGATTCATGAAAGACCGCGTCCTCCGCGACTTTACCGAAGCCGATGTTCAAAAGATCGCCGGCGCACTTCACAACTGGAAGCTCGACATCGAAATGGGAGAAGTCATCAAAGGCGATCTCATCGCGTTGGTGGATCCCGACCCCGCGTTGATCTACTTCGATATCCCCGGCTTCTGCAAATCTGCAACCATCGAGGAAATTGCTGCCCACGGCTTCGTTCTCACGCCCGGCCGCTACGTCGGCGCGGAAGATGTTGAAAACGACGGCGAGCCATTCGAGGAAAAAATTTCGCGCCTTACCGCGGAGTTGAGCAGGCAATTCACGGAGTCCTCCCGCTTCGAAAATCAAATTCGCCAGAATCTGGCGGGCATCGGCATCCAACTTACCCAAAAAGAGTCTTGAGAACCGCGCGCGACATTTCGTATTGACGGGGTTTGTATCAATTGATACGTTATGGCAGATGCTGATCCACATTTGGTTCCGATACCCGCTCCTTGGCGGATTCGTGTCATTGCCATTCTTCGCCATGAAGAATCCTCGATTACCACAACTCACCAATCGAATCTCGATTGGGAGGCCGCTTTCCCAGCCGAACCTTGGAACTTTCTCCGGTTCGAAGCGATGGCGACCGCTTTGGATCGCGACGATGTCCTAGGGAAGGCCATCGCCATGAAAGAGCCTGGGGAGACCTATGCCTTTTGGTTTTATCACCGCAGCACTCAACTTTACGGGAAGATCAATCTCCTCCCTAACGGAAAGATCATCCTGATTTATTCCAGCCATACCCCGCGAAAGGGAAAAGAATCGTTATGAAAACCCCACCTATGCCCGGATGGACCGCCACGACAATCCAATATCCGGTCCGCATCCCAAATCTGGAAGGCGACGGATTCGCCGAGACAATCGAGATCGAAGTCGAAGCCTGGAAGGACGCCGACGGCGAAATCTTCCTCGATGCCGAGGCGAACACCGCGATTGAGAAGACCCGCGCCCGTCACATGGGCCTCATGCTCCCGGAGGACATCCGGGAGTTGCGCGAGCGCCTCGCGCTTACCCAGGAGCAGATTTCCGATCTACTCCAGATCGGCAAGAAGACCTGGACCCGCTGGGAATCCGGCAAGGAACGCCCATCCCGGTCGATGAATCTGCTGCTCAACGGCATTTGCGATGGCCGGCTCGACGTGAATTACCTCCGCGTCATGCGCGAGCCAGCATTGCGCACGAAGGTCATCCAGCCCCAGCGCGCCGTAGATAGCGTCCGCGGCACCTATCGGCATTCCGCCGAGAGCCAGGCTTGCGAGGAAGTAATTGTCAAAGGAGGCTAAATGAAGGCGTCTCCGCTTTTCCTCAACGACTACTTCGTCACGGAACTGACCTTTTCCACCAATGCGAGCTTCGACACGTCGAAGCCGCCGGAATTCTGCCTCGATGACCTGGTGATCAAACGCGACCTTCTCCCGATCGGAGAGGACTCGCTTCAATGGCAGATGACGCTTCGCGTCCGGCAACAGGCACCGCCGGAAAAAAATACGCCATACGCGTTCTCCTTGGCACTCGTAGGGATGCTTGAAATTGCCCCCGGTTGCCCCGAGGACAAGCGCAAGCAGTTGGTCGAGGTCAATGGCGCCAGCATGTTGTTCGGCGCCGCCCGCGAGATCATCCGCGCGGAGACATCGCGGGGTCCTTACATGCAGATCGTTCTGCCTTCGATGTCCTTTTATCCCAAAAAAGAAGCGCCACCGGCCACTCTGGATGACCGAGCCGAAGCGGCTAGTGACGATTAAAAGCAGGCTAAAGAAGACATGAGGACGCAGGGAAATGGCGGTTAGTGTTTGGCCTCAGACAAAAGTGGATGATTTGATTCGTCGTGGCGTCCTCTCGCTCAATGACGGCTATCGCGTTCGCAACGTCGAGCTTGGTCCCGTTGGAATCCCATTTATTCGCGGAGGCGACATCGGAAACGGCGGGATCAATACAGCGGTCGAGGACCACATCCGGCCGGAGTTCACCAACCGCGTTCAGTCCAAGCTCACACGTCCTTTCGATGTTGCGTTCATCACAAAAGGAACTGTGGGGCGTGTTGGAATGGTTCGACCCGAGCAACCGCCGTCGGTTTTTGCACCACAAGTTTGTTATTGGCGCTCGCTCGATACCGAGCAGGTGGAACCTCGCTTCCTGTTCTATCTGCTCACCTCAGTAGAGTTTCAGTCGAACCTCGACGCAGTAAAGACTCATGGCTCGATGGCTGCCGATTATGTGAGCATGACCGATCAGCGGGATTTCAGGCTCACATTTCCACCGATTGGTGATCAACGCGCCATAGCCGCCGTGCTTGGGTCGCTGGACGACAAGATCGAGTTGAACCGGCGGATGAACGCGACGCTGGAGGCGATGGCGCGGGCCCTGTTCCAAAGCTGGTTCGTGGATTTCGACCCCGTCCGCGCCAATATGGCCCGCAGGGACAAATCGACGGGAGAACAGGGCGTCAACGCCGAAGGCCGCCCCCCCGCCGACCTCGACGAACCCACCGCCGCCCTCTTCCCCGCCCAATTCCAAGACTCCGAGCTCGGCGAAATCCCGCAGGGATGGGAAGTCCGCAGCCTCGACCGAATCGCCAATTACCTAAATGGCCTGGCCCTCCAGAAGTTCCCCCCCGGAACCGGAGCGACGTTGCCCGTCATCAAAATCGCTCAACTCCGCAAAGGCGATTCGGAGGGCGCAGACCGTTGCAATACCGATGTGCCCGCAGCGTATGTCATCCACGATGGCGACGTGCTCTTCTCTTGGTCGGGAAGCCTTGAAGTTGAACTTTGGTTCGGAGGCGACGGGGCGCTAAATCAGCACCTTTTCAAAGTTACCTCCGACGAATTTCCGAAGTGGTTTTACTTCCTGTGGACGCGTCAGCACCTCGACGACTTCCGCCGCACCGCGGCCAGCAAGGCAACCACCATGGGGCACATCCAGCGCAAGCATCTTTCCGCCGCCTTGACCCTCGTTCCGCCGCCCGATCTGCTCGAAGCGATGACGCCGATCATGGCGCCGCTGATAGACAAACTCGTCGCAAACAGAATCCAATCCCGCACCCTCGCCACCCTGCGCGACACACTGTTGCCAAAGCTGCTGAGCGGGGAACTTGCCATAAATCCTGTATTGCCATGAGTGAAGCTCCGGTGTTGCCAACTTGGGATCAGATCGTTGCCTATCCTTGGGAGACGGCGGCATCTGAGGCGGAGACACCAACGCCTCAAGAGATATCCAGCGTCCTTTTCAAATGGGCTAGCGAAGCTGACTCGAAAGGAGATGGCACTGGCGCGTTGGTTTACCGATTCATCGGACAGTTGCTCTTCATGCATTTGGAGCCAAGCAACCCCGATACTCCTTTTCGGGCGGCTATCATCATGCAGACAAAGCGAAGCGCTGCACTCGAGGACTATGACCCTGTCGCTTTGGATTTGGTCCGGCAATTGGCTGACGTCGCAACTAGCCCCGCTTTGCGTGCGAGGTTTTGCGACCTAATATGGGTTTCCAGTAAAGATCATTCGATGGCTGCTTTGGCTGCAGAGAGCTATCTAGCAACTTTTAAACTCGTCGATTCTGCCGATGAGTGGGTGCGGGATATCGACGGATTACAGCGGGGAATGGATCTGGCGCGAATTCTGGGCGGCAAAAAGCCAACTTTTATTGGCTATGTCGAATTCATTGAAACTCGCCTCGCTACGTTGGAGTCAATCTGCGAGGACGCCTACGGGGCTCGATTGTTGGCATTGCTTGCCGATCATAAAGCGGGGGATTTGGCAAAATCTGCGAAGATCGCGGAAGCTATCGCGGATCGCTTGGAATCTGCCGGACCATCCTTCCTTGCCGAGGACTATTATGATTGGGCCGCCAGGTTCCATCAGATGCGGTCGGATCCAGCAGCCGCCAAAAAAATAGGCATCAAGAAAGGCGAGTCTTTGGTGGCTCTTGCCTTCGCGTGCGTTGATAGGCCTGGGCAACGTTACCTCTCCGCCACCCATCACCTCGCAAAAGGTGTCGAATGCTTGCGGCAATCCAACGCCGAGGAGTCGAGAGTTAAGACCCTTCATGCGACCCTTTTGGAGTGGCAAGAGAAGGCGACCGGAGAAATGAAGTCGTTTCATCACGAAACAGACGTTTCGGAGTTGGTGGAGCATACCCGAAAGCGTCTGGAGGGAAAATCCCTGAGAGAGGCTATTCTTCTAATGGCGCTTGGCCACCCCGTGATAGACACCGAAAAATTGCGGCAACGGGTCATTGAAAATGCCGATAAATTTCCGATGTCGACAATGTTCGGTGGCGTGATGATGGCTCGCGATGGGCGAGTAATGGCTCACAAACCCTCTGGCTTCACAACCGATGCTGCCGCTCGAGAGGAATTCATCGAGGCGGAAATGTTCCATCAAGCCGCGCAGATTGATTGGAACATGAGAGCGCAGGCTTACATTGACGTTTGCCGAAGAGAAATATGGCTGGAACACAGACCTACCCTCGACGATTTGCAATTCCTCGTCCTGCAGAATCCGTTTATTCCGCCAGGCCATGAAGGCCTATTTTTGAAAGCGATCGCAGCCGGATTTCGCGGTGATCTCGACATTGTGACGCATTTCTTGGTGCCTCAGATCGAGGAAATGATTCGGCATATCCTCAGACGAGCTGGCCATATCACATCGAAACTGGATGCTAAGCTAATCCAAGAACAACGATTGCTAGGCACTCTCCTAGCAATGCCCGAAACGGAAGAGATGTTGGGCAAAGATCATATTTTTGAACTGCGTGGCCTTCTCTGCGAGAAGTTTGGTCACGACCTACGAAATCGACTCGCACACGGATTTGTGACTCATTCGGATTGCTGGACAAGTGAAGTTCTCAATGTGTGGTGGCTTGTGATCCGGTTCTTGTGCTTTCCCATTGCTCAAATGCAGAGCGGCGAGCCAAAGCAGGTCGGAGACGAGGTGACCGATGAATGACTACGATTCCCTACACGCAGCGGCGAAAGGCCTGCTTGGTGAAGCTGTAGCAATCGCTCAAGCGTCCGGGAAAGAGTTCGCCGTTTGTGGAGGCTGGTCCCCAGTTCTTCGAAATACCGGCAGAATTTCTCATCCCGGGACGCGAGATGTCGATTTACTATTTTCCGAAGGAGCCACCCAAGAATCTTTGAAGGGTGTGGTTTCAGCTTTTCTCGACAGCGGCTATTTGATTTCCGCTAAGCACGAATTCCAAGTTCTCAGAACGCTGCACGTTGGAGGAAGGCGATTCGTTTTCAATGTCGATTTGCTCCACCCTCACGAAGGCAAAATCAAAGGCGATCTTTTCGTCGATCAGATTTCGCTTCCAATACCGTATGAAGATTTTAACGGAAAGATGCTGATGATGAAGTCCATCGCTCTTCCGAGTGCAGGGTTCATCTTTGACGGTTTCGTCGCGTCGGAATCGATCGATTTTCTGATGCCGGACGGCTCCACCCAGCAACATAATGTTCCGTTGATCGATGAGGTCGGATTGCTCGCAACAAAAAGTAAGAGCAGCGGTGTGCAGAAAAGGCCGCGGGACATCTTCGATATTTATTTAGCGATATCGCAGCCTCGAAGTGCCGAAGTGTTAGTGGCTCAGCTTGACCGTCTGCGTCAACGGCATGAGGGAGTTTATGCCTCTCTCGAACACATCGGGTCCGCTCTCGACCTTTGGGAGGGAAAGTTTGGTGAACCCGCTGCCTTCGCTGAAAGAGGCGTAGAATTTGCAACCGCTGCCCACGAAATTCGACTTTTCCTAAAGGAGCTAGACTTCGAAACGCCCGCTGAAATCGAATTTCCCTTTTCGTCTTAATGATCACCGAAGACCAGCTAGAACAGCTCGCCATCCAGTGGTTTCAGGACACGGGCTGGAGCTACGCGAACGGCGCGGATCTTGCGCCGGAAGGCGCGACGCCGGAGCGACCGGATTTTCGGGCGGTCGTTTTGAAGGCGCGGCTCGCGGCGGCGGTGCAGCGGTTGAATCCCAAGCTGCCCCCGGCGGATCTCGTGGCCTTCGTCAACAGGCAGCGGCCGGTATTGCGGAAGGGGAGGGCGGTATGAGCGACCAGATTCCAAATTCCGAGATGATCCTATACCAGACGGAGGATGGACGGACGCGTGTGCAGTGCCGTTTTGAAGATGAATCACTGTGGCTCACCCAGGCGCAGCTCGCCGAATTATTTCAAGTTACGGTGCCGACGGTAAATGAGCATTTGAAAGGGATTTATGACGACAGTGAGCTGACAGTGGAGGCAACTATTCGGAAATTCCGAATAGTTCGAGCCGAGGGAGCGCGGCAGGTGACGCGGGAGATCGAGCACTACCGGCTGGAGACGATCCTGGCGGTGGGCTACCGGGTGCGCAGCCATCGTGGCACCCAGTTTCGCCAATGGGCGACGGCGCAGTTGAGCGAATATCTGGTGAAGGGATTCACGATGGACGACGAGCGGCTGAAGAACCCGCCAGGCAAGGGGCAGAAGGACTATTTTGACGAACTGCTGGAGCGCATCCGTGACATCCGGTCCTCGGAGCGGCGATTCTACCAGAAGGTGCTGGATATCTACGCGACGAGTGTGGACTACACGCCGGATGCCGAGAAGTCGCACCGGTTCTTCGCCGCCGTGCAGAACAAGATGCACTGGGCCACGCACGGACACACCGCCGCCGAGGTCATCGCCGAGCGGGCGGATGCGGCGAAACCCTTCATGGGCCTGCAAACCACGCGGCCTGGCGGCATCGTGCGGAAGGATGACGTGGTCGTGGCCAAAAACTACCTCACGGAAGGGGAGCTCCAAGTGCTGAACCGCATCGTGAACCTCTACATCGAATACGCGGAACTCCAGGCGCTGGAGCGCAAACCGATGACGATGCAGGATTGGATCACGAAGCTGGATGAGTTCCTGAAAACTTCCGGGCGCAAGCTGCTGGATAATGCCGGGAGGATTTCCGCCGAGTCCGCCAAGGCGAAGGCTGAGCTGGAGTATGCTCGCTATCGAGCGCTACTGGATGCGCAACCGCAGCGTGTCGATGTGGAGTTTGAAAAAGCGGCAAAGGAGCTGAAGAAGCTGCCGAGGCCGAAGAAACCAAAGCCGTCAAAGATGTGATCACCGAAGACCAGCTCGAACAACTCGCGATCCAGTGGTTTCAGGACACGGGCTGGAGCTACGCCAACGGCGCTGATCTCGCGTCGGAAGGCGCGACGCCGGAGCGGGCGGATTTTCGGACGATTGTTTTGAATGCGCGGCTCGCGGCGGCGGTGCGGCGGTTGGATCGATGAGAACGACGCTTCACTATCGATACAATTCTCTTGAGGATTTTTTGACTTCGAATCCTCTCGAAGTGGACGGCCTACTTAATGACGGCTGGGGTGCTTTGTTTCCGGTCAAAGGACGCGAGATTGAGGCGGCTATTTTATTCGTGGACATCTCCGGATTTTCCCGGAGGACGCTTGATCTGACGCCGACCGAGACACTCATCTATGTGAATAATTTTTTTGCGTGGGTGACGGCGGAGGCGCTCCGAGATCGGCCGGGCGTGGTGGACAAATATATCGGCGACGAAATGATGGTCATTTTCTCGCGGGAGTTCGGATCGGCTGATCCCTTCAGGGATGCGATTCGGTGTGCATGTTCCATGATGGAACATGACAGCCTCTCGTATTCGCCGCACATCGGAGTGGCCGCCGGGCTCGTCACGGTCGGCTACGTGGGCACGCCATTGAGATACAATTGCTCGGTTTTCGGGAAGCCGGTGGCACTGGCGGCGAGGTGCGCTTCGATCAGATCGATAGAACGATTCAGGACTGGCGTGATTTGCCCCGCCGAGGATTGGGGCTCGCGAACCTTGGAGGAGACGGTCCCGGTGCGGAAGACCAGAATGGAAGACGGTAGCATCCGGGAGGAGCCGCCGTTTTGGGTGCTGCAGCCGCGGCGCATCGAGAAAATCAAGAACATGCCGGATCTCGAAGTGCGCGAGTTGACCTATCAACTCACCCATATGCCGGGCATGTCCGCGGAAGATCGCGCCCGGGAAAATCTGGAGCAGCTCAGAAAAGGCAATGGTGGCCGATATACGCCGATGCCGTTTGATTTCGAAAGGAATCCGATTCCCGCAAAGGAGCCTGGAGAATGAGCCTGCTCCTCTGCCTCGACGAAAGCGGTCACGATCACCGCAACATGCCCTACGAGGTGCATGGAGGCATCGCGATTCACACGCGGAAACTCTGGCCGTTCGTGCAGGCGCTCATGACGCTGGAGCAAGCCTGTTTTGGCGACCGACTCAGCCGCTTTCGAAAGGAGATCAAGGGCAGCCACCTCCTCGACAAAGACCGATTCAAATGGGCGGCGCAGGACGGACCGCAGGAGGAAACGCTTCGCCGCCGGAATTGCCTCTCGTTCCTGAACAAGGGGCTGAACAAGCAGCCGCAACGGCGCCACGAGTTCACGGCTTACGGGCAGGCATGTCTGCTCATGGCGCGGGGTATTTTCGATCTCCTCCGTTCGCACGATGCCAAAATCCTCGCGGTGGCGATCCCCAGAAATCTTCCGCAGCCGCCCTCGGAACGTGAGCCGGACTTGCTGCGGAAGGACATCGTGTTTCTTCTCGAGCGGTATTTCTACATGCTCGAATATGCGAACGAGATGGGCGTCATCGTGCTGGACGAGACGGAGAAGACTCAGGACTGGCGGTTCGTGCGCATGCTCGAACGGTATTTTCAGAACACGGCGACCGGCCGCTTTCGAAGCACGCGAATCGTTCCCTCGCCGTTCTTCGTGGCGTCCGACATGGCCTATCCCGTTCAGGTGGCCGATGTCGTCATTTACGCCTTGAACTGGGGATTCCGGCTTCCTCAGTTCGGAATGGATGCTCCAACCAGACCCGAGATCGAGTCCGAGTTTGGGAATCTGATTGGCAGTCAGCAATTCCGCGGTGAAGGCTATCGGGACGGCCGTGTCTTCAAAACCTTCGGGATTACCTACGTTCCCGATCTCTACACGGCCCGGACATGAGCAAAAAAGAAGGAGATAAAGCTTTCAGAACCACCAGCCGAAGCTGCCAGTCCCTGGGCCGAATCTCCGTCGTTAAGAGAACGCGTTTCGCGAGGTCCGTCAACCCGTTTATGCGCATGATGCGTATCATCACGACATGCATATCTGGTGAGGGTCTTATTTCGTCGCAACCCGCAGCGGGAGTTGAAGAGCCCGTCAAACCCTTGGTTTTCAGCGGCATCTTATTTCATCGCAACCGGCAGCCGGTGGCCGCGAGGAAATTTTCATGATCACCGAAGACCAGCTCGAACAGCTCGCCATCCAATGGTTTCAGGACACGGGCTGGAACTACGCGAACGGCGCGGATCTCGCGCCGGAAGGCGCGACGGCGGAGCGGGCGGATTTTCGGACGATTGTTTTGAATGCGCGGCTCGCGGCGGCGGTGCGGCGGTTAAATCCCAAGCTGCCGCCCGTGGCGGTGGAAGAAGTGGTGCATGTGGTCACCACGCCGACGGAGACAAGTCTGCCGCGGAACAACCGCGCGTTTCACCGGCTGCTGATGGATGGGGTGAAGGTCGAGTTCACCAACGCGCAGGGCGACAAGGAAACCGATCACGCGCAGCTCGTCGATTTCCACGATCCCAAGGGAAACGACTTCCTTGTGGTGAATCAATTCACCGTAACGGGGACTAAGAAACCGCGGCGGCCGGACCTCGTGGCTTTCGTCAACGGGCTGCCGCTTGGGATCGTCGAGCTGAAGAATCCGGCGGATGCGAACGCGGACGTGTGGAAGGCCTACCAGCAGCTCCAGACCTACAAGGACGAGATCTCCGACCTGCTCGTCTTCAATGAGGCGCTGGTGGTGAGCGACGGGACCAACGCCCGCGTGGGTTCCCTCACGGCGACGGGCGAGTGGTTCATGCCGTGGCGGACGCGCGCCAACGAGAACGACAAGCCGACAGTCGAGTTCGAGTTGGAAAATATCGTGAAGGGCTTTTTCCGACCGGATCTGTTCCTCGATTACGTCCGCTATTTCGTGCTCTTCGAGGCGGACGGCGACGCGTTGACCAAGAAGATCGCGGGTTACCATCAATTCCACGGCGTGCGGGAGGCGGTGCGCGTGACGCTCATTGCGTCGGAGGAGGAAAATCTCCGATTCCGAGAGGACGAACCGCGAGCGACTTACGGCCTCGAAGTCGTGCCCGGCTCGCGCAAGGCGGGGGTCTTCTGGCACACGCAGGGTTCGGGTAAGAGCATCTCGATGTGCTGCTACGCGGGGAAGCTCCTGCAGCAGCCGGAAATGAACAACCCGACCCTGGTCGTGGTGACGGATCGCAACGATCTCGATGGACAGCTTTACCAGCAATTCTGCGCGGCGAAGGACCTCCTCAAGCAGACACCCGAGCAGGCGGAGAGCCGGGAGCAGCTCCGCGAGATGCTGGCGGCGCGGCGATCGGGCGGCATCATTTTCACTACGATCCAGAAGTTCATGCTGGAGAAGGGCGAAAAGGCGCATCCCGTGCTGTGCTCGCGGTCCAACGTGGTGGTGATCGCCGACGAAGCGCACCGCAGCCAATACGGAACGAAGGGCCGGCTGAACACGAAGACGGGCGCGTATGTCTTTGGCAACGCGAAGCACATGCGCGACGCGCTGCCGCAGGCGTCGTTCATCGGCTTCACCGGCACGCCGATCGCACTGGAGGATCGCGACACGCGCGGCGTCTTCGGGG
Organism: Chthoniobacterales bacterium; assembly: GCA_041748215.1. Lineage (GTDB taxonomy): Bacteria > Verrucomicrobiota > Verrucomicrobiia > Chthoniobacterales > JAATET01 > JBGTDR01. Next base: position 6,393 of record JBGTDR010000108.1, on the reverse strand, counting down.
ACTACGTCTCGATTTACGACATTCAGGATGCAGTGGACGACAAAGCGACGGTGCCGATCTATTACGAGAGCCGGCTGGCCAAGCTGGACATCAACCGCGAGGAAATCGACGCGCTGAACGAGGACGTCGAGGAAGTGATCGAGGACGAGGAGGACGTGGCCGCACGGGAAACCGTGAAGAGCAAATGGACACAGCTCACGAAGCTTGTCGGCGCGCAGCCCCGTCTCGCGGAAGTGGCGAGGGATTTCGTGACGCACTTCGAGACGCGCACGGGCACCCTGGAAGGGAAGGCGATTTTCGTGGCGATGAGCCGGGACATCTGCGTGAGCCTCTTCGATGAAATTCTCAAGCTGCGGCCGGATTGGGCAGGCACGAGGGTCCCGACGGACAAGGGCGGCGGCTGGAATCCCGAGGACGTCGCGATCCGGATCATCATGACCGGCACGGCGACTGATCACGCCGGCCTGCAGGCGCACGTTTTCACGAAGGTGCAGAAAAAGCGGCTGGAGCGACGGTTCAAGGATCCGAAAGACCAGTTGGAAATCGTGATCGTGCGCGACATGTGGCTCACCGGCTTCGATGCGCCGTGCTGCCACACGATGTACGTAGACAAGCCGATGCACGGCCACAACCTCATGCAGGCCATCGCCCGCGTGAACCGTGTTTTCAAAGACAAGCCGGGCGGGCTGGTTGTCGATTACATCGGCATCGCCGCCGAGCTGAAAAACGCTTTACGCGCCTACACCGACGCGAAAGGCAAAGGCCAGCCGACGGTGAAAGCCGAGGACGCGCTGAAGATTCTCCACGAGAAACTCGATGTCCTGCGCGGCATGATGCACGGCTTCGACTACTCGGCCTTCGCCACGAAGCCGCTGGAGCTGCTGGCCCCGGCCGCGAACCACATCCTCGGCCTCGACGACGGCAAAAAGCGTTTCCTCGACGTGATGGCGTCGGTGACAAAGGCCTATTCCCTCTGCGGCACCCTGGACGAAGCGGCCGACCTGCGGCACGAGATCGCCTTTTTCTCCGCGATCCGCGCCGCGATCGTGAAGCACGGCAACGTCGGCCACAAACTGAGCGAGGACGAAAAAAACTCTGCGCTCAAGCAGATCCTCGATAACGCGATCCGCTCCGAAGGCGTGAACGACATCTTCACACTGGCCGGCCTGGACAAGCCGAACATCGGCCTGCTCAGTGACGAATTCCTGGATGACGTGCGCAAGACGCCGCTCAAAAATCTCGCGGTCGAGTTGCTGGAGCGCCTGCTCAAGGACGAAATCCGCTCGAACAGCCGCACGAACCTCGTGCAGGAAAAGAAATACAGCGATCGCCTGCTGGAAACTCTGCGCAAGTATCACAACCGCGCCATCGAGACGGCTCAGGTGATCGAGGAACTCATCGCGATGGCGAAGGACTTCCAAGCCGCGCTTCAGCGGAACGACGACATTGGTCTCAATCCCGACGAAATCGCGTTTTACGACGCACTCGCGGAACGCCCGGAGGTGCTGGAGTTGATGGGCGACGAGACCTTGAAGGCGCTTGCGGCTGAATTGACGGCAAAACTCCGCGCCAGCACCACGGTCGACTGGCAGGTGCGTGACAGCGTCCGCGCCAAAATGCGCATTCTGATTCGCCAACTTCTGCGGAAATACAAATATCCGCCGGAAGGTTACGAGGACGCGATCACGATGGTGCTGCGACAAGCCGAAGTGATGGCGGACATCTGGTCACGCGAATGAGTGAGTTCGGTCTGACGAAATCATTGGCTGAAGGTCGTCGGCAGATTCCGCAGAAGTTCGCAGATTTTTAAACCTGATTTTCTGAGTTCCACATTGGCTCAGACCTTTTCAGATTCTAGACGCAGTATCATCCGCGAAACGTTGTAGGTGCCGTTCGTGGGTCAGCGGGAGGCGGAAGCGGGTGGATTGGGGTTGGGTTTGATGCGGAAGGTGGCGACGACCGGCCGGTGGTCGCTGCCCAGGTAGGAACCATCTGTCTCCGCGCCGATTGCTTCGAAATCAGGGACCGACGCGAGGATATGATCGATTGCGATCTGGAAGGGGGACGGGACTTTGACCGGCCAGCTCGGAAGAAACCGGCTCGCGACCCGCGTGTTTGTCGTCGCGCAGAATCGACGGAGATCCAACGACGCCCAGGTGGCGTTGAAGTCGCCGATCACAAGGACCGGCCCGGGCCAATTGCGAATGTCCCGGGCGACGGATTCGAAATATTGCGCTCGTCGGGCGTAGCCCTTGTGATTTGGAACGGGGGGATGGACGAGATACGTCCGGCAGGTGCGGCCATCGGGCAATGTCAGATCGCAGACCGCCCAGACTTCGGGGTCACGTTCCCGTCGCCAATTTTGAACCGGGAATTTGGAATAAATCACCAAGCCGCTGGGACCCGGCCGCGGGGCACCAAGGTAATGCGGATAACGATCCCGTAAGCGTGAATCCAACGATTGTTGGAGGCCCTTGGTGATCTCGTTGAAAACGATGACATCCGGATTGCTCTTTTCAATGATTGCCGCCGCCCGTGCCGGGTCGAGCCCACCATAATAACAATTCCACGTCATCACCGTGAGCTGGGTTGGACCGGAGTCGGTGGATTCCAGGTGGGTCGGCGGCCAGAACGTCACGGCGAGAATCCCGATCAGAGCGACTCCGCCCGCCGCGCGCGGAATTCCCGGCAATGCGACGACTGCCAGCACCACGGTCAGAATTGGCACCCACGCGAAATTGGCGGCACCTTCGCTCATCCAGCCGAGCACTCCAGCGAAGCCCGCCGCCGCCAGGAACGCCCAGGAAATTCCCAGCCATGCTCCCAGGCAACGGAGGCGCGTGAAGGTCGGACTGCGCCACACGCGCGCGATCACTTCACAGAACGAGGACCACCACCGAGGGCTCGATCGACGGACGATCAAAGGGCGTCGGTGTTGAACGTGTCGCCGCGTTCGAGATCACCCGTTTCGTAGCCGAGCTGAAACCAACGCATGCGTTGTTCCGACGAACCGTGTGTGAACGTATCGGGCACCACGCGTCCACGCGTTTGGCGCTGGAGCGTGTCGTCGCCGATCGCGGACGCCGCGCCGAGCGCTTCCTCGATGTCACCGAGCTCGAGAACATCGGAAATTTGTTGTGCATCGTGCGCCCAGACCCCCGCGAGGAAGTCCGCCTGCAGCTCCAGCCGCACGGAGAGATTGTTGTATTCCGCCTCGCTCACCTGGCCGCGGGCGGCGTGCACTTTTTCCGTGATGCCGAGTAATTTTTGCACGTGGTGACCGACTTCGTGGGCGATCACGTAGGCCTGCGCAAAATCTCCCGGAGCGCCGAATCGATCCCGCAATTCCCGGTAAAACGTGAGGTCGATGTAAACGGTTTCGTCCGCGGGGCAATAAAACGGCCCCATCGCCGCGCTCGCCGATCCGCAGGCCGAATCGACCTGACCGCTGAACAGGACAAGCCGCGGTGCACGGTAACTCATTCCCCGGGCCGAAAATTGCCGCGTCCAAACGTCCTCGGTGTCAGCCAGCACCACGGAAACAAACTGTGCCAGCTCGTCGGACTCGGCGTCCGGTTGCACCTGTGCGGTGGGCACCCGCTGCTGCTGCGCGAGGTCCATTACCAATTGCGGATCGCCGCCGAGCAGCAGGTAGGCCACCAGAATCACAACCCCGATCCCGCCACCCGCGATCACCCGACCGTTGCCGCCGCGGCCACGCCGATCCTCCATGTTTGCGCTCTGCCGCCTTCCGCGCCATTTCATCGTCTTGATTCGCAGATTACGGGTCCGTCGCGTGCGTGCAAAGGACTTCTCCACCCTCGTCCGGCGATGCGCGTGCGATTCTTGTCGTGCCAGAGCGTAATCGCCCTGTCGCCCGGAATATTTTCCGTGTAAACCCCTCTCGTCCCATGCGCTTCCTCAAAGAAATCATCCGCGCTCCGCACATCACCGGAGCCATCGCCCCCTCCTCGCCCTGGCTCGCGAAAGTCGTTGTCGAAAAAGCCAACATCGCCCAGGCGTCCCGCATCCTCGAACTCGGTCCGGGCACCGGTGTGATGACCCGACGGATCCTCGAAAAAAAATCACCCACCGCGCGGTTTGTCGCCATCGAGCGGAATCCGAATTTTGTCACCGAACTCAAAAGCCTCTTTCCCGACCTCGACGTGATCGACGGCTGCGCCAGCGAATTGCCTGCCCACGCGGAGGCGCACGGGGTGCAGGACGCTGACAGCATCGTCTCCGGGCTGCCGTGGGCAATCTTCGACCCCGCCTTGCAACGGTCCATTTTGTCCGCCATCCACAGCGTGTTGAGCGCGGACGGTGTGTTCGCGACGTTCGCTTATTTCGGTCCGCACTGGCTGCCGGCCGGCCAGGGATTTCGCAATCTCCTCCGCAGTCAGTTCACGAATGTCCGTACGTCCGAGGTCGTCCTCGCGAACGTGCCGCCGGCGTTCGTTTATTACTGCCGGAAATAATCTCCAGCTTATCGCTGACAGCGATGCACGCTCTGCTTCTTGGCGCTGGCAGTTGGGGCCGGCATTGGCTGGCCACGTTCGACACGCATTCGGCCGTCTCGTCATTTTCCGTCGCTGATCCCGACCCCGCCACGCGCGACCGGGTGCTGGCCGTCGGGGGAACGTGGTTTCCGTCACTCGATCTGGCTCTCGCGGCGGCGCGACCGGGATTTGCCGTCAATGCCTCACCGCCCGCCGTCCACACGGCAACCAACCGCACCTTGATCGAGGCGGGCATTCCCATCCTCTGCGAAAAACCCATCGGGCCCAACCTGGATGATTCCATCGCCGTCGTTCGCGAGGCGCACGTGGCGGGCGTTCCGTTCATGATCGCGGAGAATTTGCGCCGCCTTGGCCTTGCGCGCGCGGCACGGCAGCTTGTCGCCACCGGCGATTGGGGCACGCCACTCGCACTGCACTGCACGCTTTATCGGAACTACGACGAGGAAAAACCTTACCTCGTCGCGCAGGAATATCCGTTACTCGAGGACGTCGCGATTCACTACGTCGATCTCGCGCTGGCCTTCGCGAACGCCCGGCCCACCCGCGTGCGTGCCACGGCCTACCATCCCGGCGGCGGCATCTTCCATGGCTCGCCGGGTCTTTCGTTGTTTGTCGGATTTGCCAACGGCGTCGGGTTCGATTTTCTCGGCCATTTCGCCACCCGCGGTCGCGAAACTCCCTGGTTCGGCGAATGGCGGGTCGAATGCACCGGCGGCTCACTCGAATTCGACGACGGTCCGATCCGGGCGACGCGCGACGGCGAGGCCACGCTCCACCCGCCGGCGACCGACCGTCATTGTCTCGATGATTTTCTCGATTCGCTGGCCGCCGGAGTCACCCCGGAAACCAGCGGAACAGCCTACCTGCCGGTTCAAGCCGTGATCGAGGCGGGACGGCTATCCTGCCGCTCCGGTGGCGAAATCCTAATCACCGAAACCCTCGACCTCCTCGTGCCCACGCCATGATCGTCCGCAATCACCAACAGATTCCCGAATGCCACCGCGATCTCCACGACGGCCAGGGACTCTGCGACAACCGCGAACTTTTTCGTGACGTCGATTTCGAAACCAATCTCGCTTTCCTCGTCCGGACAATCATCCCACCCGGCGCGACCATCGGCTACCACTCCCACGGAGCGGACGAGGAAATGTACGTGATCCTCTCCGGTCACGCCATCATGACCGTCAACGGCGAACGCCGCGATGTCGGTCCCGGTGACGCCATCCTCAACCGCCAGGGCTGGAGCCACGGCCTCGAAAACCTCTCCGACGCCCCCGTCGAGATCCTCGTCTTCCTCGTGCGGATGTAATCGCGTTCCAGCACCGATACTGACAGGGCTTGGCCGATTTTTCCCCGATTCCCTGCCCTCTCCGGCCTAGACCTGCCGCCACTCCGCCCTTGGCGCGGCTCGCGCTCGCTGGTGAACTGACCGCATGGCCACCCGCCGCAAGTCCGAGCCCGCTTTCGATTCCATCACCGACGTTCTCGCGGACGTTCGTGATGGGAAAATGGTCATCATCACCGATGACGCCGACCGCGAAAACGAAGGCGATCTCGTAATGGCCGCAGAGAAGGCGACACCCGCCGCCGTGAATTTCATGACGAAGTTTGGCCGCGGATTGATCTGTGTGCCGATCACCGAAGAGCGCGCCGCCCAGCTCGGCCTCCAGCGCATGGTCGCACACAACCGCGAACTGTACAAAACCGACTTCACCGTCTCGGTCGATGCGGCCGTCGGCATCACGACGGGCATCAGCGCAAACGACCGCGCCGCGACGATTTCAGTGCTGGCACGGCCCGCCGCCACGCCCGCCGACCTTGTGCAGCCGGGCCACATTTTCCCGCTCCAGGCGAAACGTGGCGGCGTGCTGCG
>JBGTDR010000107.1:0-15071 GCA_041748215.1 Chthoniobacterales bacterium | reverse complement strand
GTGCTGCGCCGCGCGGGCCACACGGAGGCCTCGCTCGACCTCGCCCGGCTCGCCGGCCTCGATCCGTCCGCCGTCATTTGCGAAATCCTCAACGAGGACGGCTCGATGGCCCGCCTGCCGGATCTTCTGAAATTCAAACGCAAGCATGGCCTGCGCATCGCCACGATTCAGGATCTCATCGCGTATCGCCGCCAGCGCGAAAAACTCGTCGTCCGCGAACAGACGATCAAAATGCCGACGGATTACGGCGAGTTCGACCTGCATCTTTATCAATCCGAGGTGGACGGCCAGCACCACCTTGCTCTCGTCAAAGGTGCCATCGATGCCACCACTCCCACGCTGGTCCGCGTGCACAGCGAATGCCTCACGGGCGACGTGTTTGGATCGATGCGCTGCGATTGCGGCAGCCAGCTCCACACCGCGCTCCGCCAGATCGAGACCGCGGGTTCCGGCGTCCTCGTTTACATGCGACAGGAAGGTCGTGGCATCGGCCTGCCGGCCAAAATTCACGCGTACAAACTTCAGGAAGAGGGCCTCGATACCGTAGAAGCCAACGAAAAACTCGGGTTCGCCCCAGACCTCCGCGACTACGGTCTCGGTGCGCAGATTCTCGCCGACCTCGGCGTTCGCAAAATCCGGCTGCTGACCAATAATCCGCGCAAGGTCGTCGGGCTCGACGGTTACAACCTCGAAATCGTCGAACAGGTTCCGATCATTTCCGTCAGCAACGTCCACAACGCCGCATACCTCTCGACAAAAAAAACCAAACTCGGCCACCGCCTGTAACGCTCCGCAGATCGATTTGCCGCGAGCTCACCGGATCGCAAACGTCCCGGTTACCGACGCAGCACGCCCAAGAGGATGTTGGAGCGACCACACACACCCGGGGCGCTTGCCGACGCCCAAGATCAGGAGGTAACTTACGCTATGGAGAAAAAACACGCCGCAGAGTTTTTTGCCGGGATCGGCCTCATGCGGCTGGGTCTTGAGGGTGCGGGGTGGGAAATCTCGTTCGCCAACGACATTGATGCAGATAAGGAGGCGATGTATCGCGGTCATTTTGGATCGTCACCCGAGTTCATTCGTGAAGACGTGCATGCGCTGAGGGCATCCCAAATTCCGACAATCCAGCTCGCGACTGCTTCCTTTCCGTGCAATGACCTCTCGCTCGCGGGTGCACGGCGCGGCTTGGCCGGCAGTCAAAGTTCCACGTTTTGGGGCTTCGTCGATGTTTTGCGTGGCATGGGGAACCGCAAACCTCCTCTTGTCCTTCTGGAAAACGTTCTCGGGTTTCTCACATCCAATAACGGCGATGACCTCCGGGAGGCGTTGCTCGCGCTCAACCAGCTTGGATACGTCGTCGATGCCTTTCTTATCGACGCATCCCGTTTCGTCCCTCAAAGCCGCGTTCGCCTCTTCGTTGTCGGCGTCCTTGGCTCCGAAGCCATGGTCGCTTCGGAGACGCCAACTTTTCACGAAAGCGAAGGCCGCCCCGCGGCACTCGCTGACTTTATCCTTTGGAATGCATCCGACATTCATTGGAAAATTCGAAACCTTCCCCCGCTGCCGAAACGCCAAAAGTCGCTGACTGACATCATCGAAGATGTGCCGGCAAACTCGTCGATTTGGTGGAATGAAGATCGTTCGGCATACCTCCTCAATCAAATGAGCGAGCGCCACCGTCACGCTGCTGAGGAAATGATCAACGGAAGCAAAACCACATATGGTACAGTCTTTCGGCGAGTTCGTTCAGGCCGCTCGATGGCCGAACTTCGAACCGATGGCGTAGCTGGCTGTTTACGGACACCTCGCGGCGGGAGTGGCCGTCAGATCCTTTTCGTCGCAGGCTTCGGCAAATTCCGCGTGCGTCTGGTCACCCCACGGGAATGCGCGCGACTGATGGGTGCCGATGATTTCAATATTACTGTCCCCATGAATCAGGCGCTGTTCGGCTTCGGCGACGCAGTGTGCGTTCCAGTGATCACTTGGATCGCTGAGAATTATCTAAACCCCGTGCTCAAGGAAATTCACTTGGATGACAACGCGGCCACCCCGAGCTCACGGACTCCAATGACTTATCGTGCGGCGAAAACACCCCCTCGCCCACGCAAATGAGCGAAGTCCTCAGCCAGCTTGAAGCAATGTCGCGCGAGCAGCGAAAGTTTCTTCGAAAAGGCGGACTTTGCGTCGGACTGATCCTGACCCGCACTGCAGCCGAACGAGGTCTTCCTCTCGATCCAACCAGCCTACGCACAGTGGAAGGTGGCCAGGTTGCGGGCTTGGGTAAATCAGCCGTGCAGAAAATCCTCGAGAGTCATGGCATAACCAACGTACTGGCTGAAGAGGGCGGTCGCACGAGCCGAGGGAGCCTCGGACTCATGGAGACCTACGTAGCCGTTCTAAACCGGCTCAATTCACAAGGTCAGATCGATTTCGACGAGGTTTTGGAGTGGTGGATCGACAAAGTGCGAGCCCATCTCGCCAGCGAAGGACCGAAGTTCGTCTTCGACGCCACCAACTCGCTCCGCTCAAATCTCGAAGATCTTTTCCAGCAGGCTTTCGAGATTCAAAGAAACGCCCAAGGATCCAATTATGTCGGATCGATGCTCCAGCATTTAGTCGGTGCAAAACTTGACCTTGTCCTCGGGCCTGGGGCAATCAAGCACCACGGTGCCTCAGTAGCAGACCATTCCACCGAGCGGGCCGCTGATTTTGAGATCCGCGGTGCAGCGATTCATGTGACTACTCACCCCAGCGAAGCCCTATTGCGCAAGATTTCGGGAAATCTAAAGGCTGGCCTCAAACCACTCATCATCACGCTCGGGGACGGTGTTGAAGGTGCTCTATTTCTTTTGAAAGCGACAACGTGGGCAGAACGCGTGGATGTGCTCGATGCGGCCCAATTCCTAACCGCCAACGTTTACGAACGCAGCCTGTTCGACGTGGCTGGATGCCAGTCCACGCTTCGCAACATCTTGCAACGCTACAACGAAATAGTTGCTGAAAATGAAACCGATCCCGTTTTGATCATCAGACTCGACTGACTTCACCTGCGTTGTTCGTTAGAGCAACTGTCCCGATTGCCACAAAATCGCGCGGACGAGCAGATACACACACGACGTCAGAACGCCAGACCGATGCTGAAGTGGAAGGCTCCTTCGGGTTCGCCGGTTTGTTTATCGGGATTAAATCCGTAGTCGAATCGGATCGGGCCAATGGGCAGGTTGTAGCGCAGACCGCCGCCGATGGCGTATTGCATGTCGCTTAGGCCGAAATCGGCGGCGTCGGCCACTACGTTGCCCGCATCGGCGAACACCGCACCCTTCAACTCGCGCCAGATTGGAAAACGCAGTTCCGCGTTGAAGACCGTGAATGCCTCGCCGCCGAGCGGGTAACCGGCCGTGTCTTTCGGACCGAGTTTTAGCTCCGGGTAACTGCGCACCGAATTTGCGCCACCGTTGAAAAATCGTTCGTCGATGGGGAGCGCGTCCGCATTGAGCGGTGAGATCACTCCGCCGCGCGCGCCGAGCGCCAGCACGGTATCGCCGATCACCGGCACAAATACCGCGAGCTGCGCCACGCCGCGAACGAACGAGATATCGCTCGCTTCCCTGGGGGCAAAATCCACTGCGACCGTGGACACAAATCCTCGCGTCGGCAGCACGGGGTCGTTGCGGTAATCGATGGTCTCCGACAGACCAAACGACACGACGGAATATTGCGTCTCGCCGACCAACGATTCGGGTTCGATGAGGATATCATTCGTTTGAACCGTCTTCGCGAGCGCGAACGCGGACACTTTCCAATGTTCCGTCAGGCTGCGCTCGAGACTCGGACGCACACCAAGTTCGTTTTTCGAATACCCCTCGAGCGTGATCGTCTCGGCGTAGAGTCGCACCCGAAACGCGACGTCCGAATCGAAGAGCCACGGATCGGAATAGACGACCTCTCCGCCGTAACCACGTTGCGTGATCTCGGCGCTCGTCGTCAGCGGCCGCCCGCTCCGAAACAGATTCCGGTCGGTGTAGGACACCGTGAAAATGCCTCCGAGGAACGTGCCGTAGCCAACTCCGATTCCGAATTCCTTCATCTTCGCCTCTTCAACTTCGACGTTCAGGCGCAGCTCATCACCGGCGATGGGTTCGGGATTGATCTGGAGACTGCGGAAGAGCCCGGTGCCGATCAATTCACGAAATTTTCGGTCGATCAGTCGTGGGTCGTAAACCTGCCCGCTCAAACTCTGGAGGCGCTTTTCGATGAACTCCGGCGGCACGTCGAGCGTGCCGCTCACCGCGACACCATCGAAGCGATAAAGCGCTCCCTGTTCGATGTGAAACGTAACGTCCACCTCCGCCGGCACGGGTTCCGTGAGCGTGTCCTCCGTCGTGACGACAGCCTGGAAATATCCGCGGGTGCGGAAATAATCTTCGACCGCACGCCCCGCCGCCGCGAGTCGGCCGCGCGTGAACGGTTCGTTTGTTTCCCTCGTGATGGCCGCCAGGAGATCCGCCTCGGCGAACGCCGTATTGCCCTCGAACGCAATCCGTCCAAAGCGAACCTGCGTTCCCTCGCTGATCGCGAGCGTCACACTCGCGGAGCTGAAGTCGGCGTTGAACGTGATCTCGGGTTCGTCAATAACCGCATCGAGAAAACCCTCCGCCGCGTAAAGCCGACGGATCAGACCCACTCCGGTCTCGATGTCCGCTTCGACGAACGGAAGCTCTTCCTGTCGGCGCACACGCGGAAATCGCTCCCACGTCGGCCCGAGCAGGTATCCACTCAATTCAGAAAAATTTCGCGCGGAATTTCCCGTGATCGTGATGGCACCCAGCCGAGTGAGCGGACCCTCGCGGATGTTGGCGCGCAGCGACCACGGACCGGTGATTTCCGTTGTCACCTCGACCTGCGAATAACCGTGGTTGCGGTAAAACACCTCGACGAAAAATCCAGCGTCGTACGCGCTGGCCTCATCGAGCCCGTAGGATTCGATCGACCGGGTCTGCTGCGAAATCCCGGCCAGCAACGCGTCCGCGGGAAACGCCGTATTGCCGACAAACGTGATCGCCACCGTGCCCCGCGGACCCGTCGTTTCGGCGGCAGCATTGATCACGGGCGCATCCGGAATGTTCAGATCGGGAACCTGCGCCGACGCACCGGAAATGCATGCCATCGCAACAAATGTGGCCACCAACGCACGCGTTTTCATCGGAAGCGAATCAGGTATTTCACCTGCCCTCGGAAGTTGCCGCCGACGTCGAGGCCACCGGAGAGCACAACGTTGTCGTTGAGCGGGAATCGCACCGTCGCCGACTGGCGGCCGGTCTTGAGATCAGTTGCGCCGACGTCGATGTCGATGCGACTCAGCAGTGTTTCGCGCGGCGGCGCGGTGGCTCCCCGGCGGAAAACACTGCGGTAGATGCGCTGGAACAAAAGGATCGCGGCGCGGCCCGCGAGCACGCTCGGATTGTCGCCGAGCTCTCGCGCGGTCACCCCGGTCGCGAGCAGAGTGACGATCTCGGATTGCGGCAGCGGAGGATCGCTTGTGAAGGTCGCTTCCGGATTTTCCAACGTGCCAAAAACGAACGCGCGAATGCTGTAGTCGCGGATCTGCGACGTGCCCTGAATGTCGAACTGCGGGAGAAAAGGCCGGTCGCGAGAGAAATAGACGAGGCCATTCTCGATGTTCAGCGTACTGAACGGGAGCGACGTTTCGAGTTGCTCGATGCGCACGCCACCGTCCAGCCAGGGCCGTGCGCCCGTCCCCCCCACCCGAAGGTCGAGCGTGATGCGACCATTGGCCAGGTTACCCTGCACGATGAACGGATCCGCGGTGCGGATGGCGAGGTCAAACGTCCAGTCGCGCAACGGTGGATCGGGAACGCCCGGCGGTTCCGGTGCGTCGGGCGGTTGCGGCGCGGGCCGGCCCGGCAGGCCAATTGGCAGGATTTCGATATCTTTGAAAAATCGGCTTTTCGTCACCCAGACGTCGCCGCTCACCTTTGCGGAGTCGAGCGGACCGGCAACCGCGATCCGGCTCGAGAGACGCAGGCTGATCGATTCGTCCTGCATCACCAATGCGTCCCGCGAGCCAAATCGGAGATTAAGCAACGGGCGCTGCGGATTGGAAAAATCGACGCCACCTTCCGCGCCGAAGACGCCGCCTCCCATCTCACCACGAAACTGGCTCACCGTGAGCCGTTCGGTCGTCGCGTCCAATCGGACGACCGTATTGCGAATCGGCGGCAACCCGGGAGTGTTGAGCTGCAACGTCGTCACATCGACCGCGACGTCTCCCGCGATCTGCGGCGCGGCCAGCGTGCCGGTCACCCCGGCGTCGATTTCAACCGAACCGTCGATAAATCGAATCACCGGCACCAGACCCGCGACAAATCGCAACGGCGACCGCGCCATGCGGGCACTCAGCACGATCGGCGTATCATCCGGCAGCGCGCCCTCGCGTTTGATCCGTGCCACGTCCAGCGGCAGCCCTCCGGAAATCGTCAGCGGCTGAATCCGCGGCTCCGTCAATTTTCCGTCGATGGCAAGCCGCCCGTCCCGAAGCGCCGCGTCGAAATTGATTGTCGCCGGCTGCACGTTCTCAACGTCCGGCACCACAAGATTGGCCCCGCGAAACGCCACGTCCGCCCGGAGCGCTGCGACCGTGCTACTCGCCGTGACGGTTCCACTCACCGTGCCGGTGATCGGTGCCGGATCATCGCTCAATTGTTCAAACAACGAAGGCAACCGCAATTCGGGCACGGTCAACGCCACGTCCACCGCACCGTCGTTGGGAATCAGCAGGTCCACATTATCGAGGTGGGCGAGATCGAGCGGCAGAGCGAGCGAGCCGGTCAGCACGGTCAACTCACCGAGCCGCGCAGTGAGAGCGCTCACGGTGAGTCGGCGATCCTCCCAGCGGATGACCGTTTCCACTCCCGCCAGCTCCGTCGCCGCGCGGAGAACCGGAATGTCGATGCGCTCGGGCGTGTAATTGGCCCGCACCTCAGCCGTCAGTCCGGCCTGCGCACCAAATTGCCCGTTCGCCAGATCAATCGTTGCCGATCCGGTGTGCGCCGACTGATCGCCGTTGCCCGTCCACGCGACTTTCAAAGATCCCGCCAGGGGCTCGGGGGAAACGACATCAAAAAGCGAAAGATCGGTGAGGTCGGCATTCAACGTTCCCGAATACGTGTAAGGCTCGGCGAGGACCACATCGCCCGATGCCCGCACCGAGTTCGATTCGTCGAAAACCAACGCGAAATCCGCCAGACGCGCGCGCCCGTCAGCGAGACTCAGGTTGCCATCTACGGTCGGCACCGTCAGGCCGTTCGCCGCGATCTCGCGACCAGCAATGACAAAATCCCCGGTGATCGCGCCGTCCGTCGATTGCGCCGATCCTTTGATCGTCGCCGATCCCTCCAGTTCGGCACCGGCTCCTTCGGCGACAAACGCCCGTAATTCCGGCGCTTCGACCGCAAGATCCGCTTTCCACGGCTGTGTGGAGAACGATGCCATGTCGGCCGGAAGCGTATACACCCCCGACGCGCGCACGGAATTTGGCCCCTTCGCGAGATCGAGCTCGGTCAACCAGACCAGCGCGTCATCCACGCCGAGCGCGACGCGCAGGGCATCGATTTCATAATCCTGCACGCGAACCGAACCCACGGACGCCCAGACCCGCGCGCGCAGATCCTCGAACGGTGGCGCGTCCTCCGGCGGACACAGATTTTTCTGCACTCCGAGCTGCACCACCACGTCTCCTAATTCCGCATCACCGCTGCCAATGGACGCCGAACGAATCGGGCCGTCCGCGTAGAGCCAGCCGTGCGCGAGCTCAAAACGTATATCTCCGTTGAGGTTACCCTGCACGGCGGGATCGAGGGATGTGAGATCTTCGACGGCAATTTGCAGTCGGCCGTTCGCAGTCGGTTTGGCCAGCTCATCGAGCGTCCACGGCAGGATCGCACTTGCTTCGACGTCAAGGGACGCTCCGTCCGCCGGCCGCAGCTCCGCGCCAAGCTCCGCGTATCCCCCTGCCAGGACGACGTCCACGGCGGCACGCCCGAACTGCCGCTCCTCGGCGACGATGTCGGCGATCCGCACCGTCACCGTGCCCTTCCAGCTCGCCGGCTGATCCGGCCTGCCGGCGGCCTCGACGCTAAGTTCGTCGATCGTGGCGGATGCTGGCACCTCGAGCGCGAGATATTCCCAGACCCGATCCAGCACGAGATCAGCGACCGATATTTGCGCATCGAATTCGTTGGTCGCATTGAGATCCGAGATGCGCGCGCCGACCGAAATCGGCGCTTCGAAAAATCGCCCGTCGAGTCCGACCCCGAGTTCCGCCTCGTCCAGTTTCGACGCGTCGAGATTGAACTGATCGAGCTGAATCTCCGGCCCCACGGCGAGGTCGGTGAGCAAAAGATTGCGTTCGCGGAAGGTCGTTTTCCCGTCGATGCCCTCCCACCGTCGCACTCCCGGGATGTCGAGCGTGGCAACCCTCAGCACGCCGGGTTGATCCGGCAGCAGCGTGAACCAAAACCCTTCGATCACCGTGTCGCCCGTGGCCGCCCGGATCACGACGTTCACATTTTCGATGAGCAATGTTTTGGGAAACAACGCTGGAAATTTCACCTGCTGCGGTTCGGCTTCTTTTTCCGGAGGCGGCTCTTCCGCGGGTGTCAGCTCGATCCATGCATCCTTGACCGCGACCAGATCGAGCAATGCCGGCAGCCCGTTGCGCATCCATCCCCAGAGGCTGTATTCCAGATCGATCGCGCCGATCTCCAACCGCTGAATCGGCCCCGGTTCGGTCGGCGTGCCCCGGAGATTTTTAATGCTCAGCGTCGAAAAGATCGACCCACCGATTTCGTACGTGATGTCGAGATTCTGCTGCTTCGCCGCCCGGACGACAAAATATCGCGTGCCCTCGAACACGAGTGGACGGTGAAAAACCACGACCAACCCCAACGCTCCCAGGAGCACCCACGCGATCCGCTTCAGCCACCTTCGTTTTCGCGGGCGGTCCTTGGACGGCGGATCGGCCTTCTGGTCATCACCCATTGCCAGAGAGGTCATCGCGATTTCCCGTTAGCATCAACCACTGATTTCGACTGCCGACGCCCATCCGGTTCCCTTTCGCAACCATCACACTGTCATTCCAATCGTGTGCATGTCTTGACTCCAGATCAACGACGTACCTTAGCTCACCTTATGGACCTCTCCACCTCCCGACGTTCATTACGCACTGCATTCGCGATCTGCGGCTCTTTCGTTTTTGCCACTGCTTCGAACTTCGCTCAGTTCGTCACCAACCAACCGGCCGCTCAAGTGATCGGTCAGAGCGATTTCGTTTCCGACGACATAACACCCATCACTTCGCGTTTGCTGAATACAACCGGTGTCGCCGTCGACAATACCACCGGCAAACTGTTCGTTTCGGATTTTTTTCGGAACCGCGTTGTTCGCTACGCAAACGTTGATTCCCTGACTCCGGGTGCCGGATTTGAAGCGGTCATTGGCCAGCCCGATTTCACCACGGCAACGACCGGCCTCTCCGCTTCCAAATTCAGCGGCGTTCAGGGTCTCGCCGTCTCGCCGGACGGCACCCTCTACGCCGCTGATAGCAGCAACGACCGCGTCCTGGTTTTCCCAGGCGCTGCGACCATTACCACCGGATCCAGTGCCAGTAACGTCCTTGGCCAGCCGGATTTTGTCACAGCTGGTGATTCGTCCGCTGCGACCGGAATGAATTTCCCCGTTGGCATCACCCTCGACACCGCGGGACGGCTTTGGGTGGCCGAGAACTCCAACAATCGCGTGCTGCGCTTCGACAATGTCGTGGCCAAGGTTGCACCCGCGGTCGCCGACGGTGTACTTGGTCAGCCCGCGTTCGGCGTTTCCGCAGGCGCAACCACTCAGGCTGGCATGTTTGCGCCACGCGGAGTGGCCGCCGGGACCGATGGCACGCTCTACGTTTCGGACTCTCTGAACAACCGGATCCTTGTCTTCATCAACGCCGCCCTGAAATCCAACGGTGGCCTTCCCGATGGCGTGCTCGGACAATCAAATTTCGTGACCGGCACCGCTGGCACCCAGCGCGATCGATTCGCTCTGCCCCGGATTTCTGCCATCGGTCCGACGGGCCTGCTTGCCGTCGCTGACGAGGCGAACTCCCGCGTTTTGACGTTCGAGAATCCGGCCTCCCTTCCGAATAATGCTCCCGCCGCCGCGGCCCTCGGCAAGCCGTCGTTCACGGTCAGCCTTCCCACGGCAGCCTCCCAAACCAACATCGGAGAAACGTACGCCGTGACCTTTGACGCAGCCGGTCGCCTGTATGTCGCCGACAATTCGAATCATCGCGTTCTCCGCTTTGATCCGCCTGTTCTGGCCGGAAATTCTTTTCAGCCCGAAGTAAACAATACCCGCAAGCGATCCACCGCCATTTTTACCGTGCGCAATTCCGGCGCGTTCGCGGCCGACTTTGCCGTGACCGCCCGTTTTCGCACTACAGGCGGCAAGGCCCGGGTCCGCCTGATCGCCAACGGCACAAACGTTCGACCCGACGCACAAGCCGGCACTTTTCGCACCGGCATCCTGCCTCCCGGCGGGACGAGCCAACTCGTCGTTCGCGGGTCCAAACGCGGCCCTTCCACCAGCCCCGTCCGCGTCCGCACCATTCTCACCGCCAACAGCACCGCCTATCCGGCTCTGGCCGCCACCAGCTCGCGCAGCGTCACGCTCAGGTAGAGGGAACGGACTCGATCCGGCGGGCAGTTGCCATGTTCCGTTATTCTGGCAACATCGTAGCCGTGTCGAAAAACCTGCCTTCGCGTCCCAGGGCGCTGCAAAAAGCAAAAAGTGCCTTCGCGATCGTCGTGAGCCGTTACAACGGAGAATTCACGGGCGCGATGGCCGGGCAGGCGCGGCAGGAACTCCTTGCCATCGACCCTGCGGCGACCGTCGAGACGTTCGAAGTGCCCGGTTCTTTCGAGATTCCACTCGTCGTCAAACTGCTCGCCGAGCGCCGTCAGTACCAGGCCATCCTCGCACTTGGCCTCATTCTCAAGGGCGAGACCGCCCACGCCGACCTCATCGCCGGCTCCATCACTGAAGCGCTCCAACGCACCGCGCTCAGCAACAATGTTCCCGTGATCCACGAAGTGCTCCTGGTCGCTGACGAGGCGCAGGCTCGCGCCCGTTGTCTCGATCCCGAGCTTAACCGCGGCCTGGAAGCCGCCCGCGCCGCCGTCGCCGCGGCCGCCGCTGTCCAGGCCATCATCGCCAATTGATTTAATCCCATGGGTGTTCGACGTGAAGGCCGCGAAGCGGTCGTCCAATTTCTTTACCAACGTGATCTGAACCCGGCCTCCGAGTTCACGGATCTCGGCATTTTTTACAAAATGCGCGGCCTCAGTCCGGCCGCCCGGCGGTTCAGCGACGTGCTCGTGCGCGGCATCCTTGATCATCAGACCGAGATCGATGCCGTGATCACGACCAATGCCGCCAACTACGAGCTCCACCGCATTGCCGCCATTGATCGCAACGTCCTGCGACTCGCAATTTACGAAATGCTGCACTGCCCCGAAGTTCCGCCCGTGGTCTCGATCAACGAAGCCATCGAGATCGCAAAAAAATACAGCACCGAAGAATCCGGGAAGTTCGTCAATGGCGTGCTCGACCGCATCCGGCTCAGCCTCAACCGGCCCGCCCGCGACGTTCAGCCAGCCGCCTCCGGCGATCGCTGACACGCGCCGCCCGCTGTCCTCACTTCGAATTTTCACGTCAACTCGCTGACCGCGCCGCGCGCCCATGGCCTTCGGATTTTTTAAATCACTCGTCGATAAATTTGCCGGCAAACCCGTCGATTGGGACGAGCTCGAGGAAACGCTCATCCGGGCCGACCTCGGCGTTCCGATGTCGCTGCGCATCCTCGACGCCTTGCGCGCCCGGGGCAGCGAAGTCACCGCCCGGGTCGTGGACGAAGTCGCCCGCGCCGAGATCCTTCAGGTTTTGCCCATCGGTGCGCCGCCGCTGCGCCCCCTGCCGGCGCGCCCCAAAGCCATCGTGATGGTCGGGGTAAACGGCACCGGCAAAACCACGTCCTCCGCCAAACTCGCCCACCGCCTCAAATCCAACCGGCACTCCACTCTGCTCGTCGCGGCGGATACCTTCCGCGCGGCGGCCATCGAGCAGCTCGGCGTCTGGGGTGATCGAATCGGTGTCGAGGTCATCAAAGGCCAGTACAACGGCGACTCCGCGGCCCTCTGCTACGACGCCTACGCCAATGCCCACCGCCGCAACGTCGAATTTCTCATCTGCGACACCGCCGGCCGCCTTCACACCAAGGGCAACCTGATGTTGGAATTGACCAAAGTCATTCGCACCCTCGCCAAACACGACCCCGACGCTCCGCACGAAAAACTTCTCGTTGTCGATGCCACCACTGGATCCAACGCTCTCGTCCAGGCCAAGGAATTTCATGCCGCCATCGGACTGACCGGCGTTATCATCACCAAACTCGACGGCAGCGGCAAAGGCGGCGTCGCCGTTGCCATCGCCCATGAGCTCGGCATCCCGCCCCGCTTCATCGGCACCGGCGAATCCCTCGACGACTTCGCCCCCTTCGACCGCGAAGAATTCGTGAACCGGATGTTGTAGACCGTATCGGGCCGCCGTCGCTTTTCGCTGGGGTGGGAGATTGCGGCTTGGTGCGTCATCGTCGAATCCGTTCATTTCGGAATCGATTTTCGAAAACAAAACGGGACCGCCGAAATGGAGCGTGCAGCGGATGGCAACTTCGTATGCAATCCCTCGCACCCCAGTGCATCCCGTTGATTCTGATCTCCCTTCGCTGGTTAACTACGTCTTCGTGGACTACGAGAACGTTCACAAAGTGGATCCTGACGTCATCGGACGGAAGACGGTGTGTTTCACACTGCTGCTCGGAGCCAAACAGACAAAACTCGACGCCGAACTCGTGGAAAAACTCCTGGCGCACGCGGCGTCGGTGCAACTCGTCAGGCTGACGACGTCGGGAAAAAATGCCCTCGATTTCGCACTGGCCTATTACGTGGGCCGAGCGGTGATCACCAATCCCACCGCATTTTTCCACATTGTGTCGAAGGACACCGGCTACGACCCGCTCGTCGAACACCTGCGGAGCCGCCACGTCCGCGCTCGCCGCCACAACGATTTTTCGAGCCTCACGTTCGGTCCGCCCGTTCGACAGGTCGTGCCTCCCGTCCCCGATGACCTCACGACTCGTGCGCTCGAGCATCTGCGCAAAAACACGACCAACCGCCCGAAACGCAAAAAGACACTCGCCAGCCACCTGCTTGCCTTTGCCGGCAAAAATGCCACGGAACCCGACATCGAAAATTTGATCGGGAATCTGCGCATGGCGGGCCACCTGAGCCTGGATGACAAAGACGCGGTGACCTACCGCGTTTAGGCCGCAAGGGAGACCGCATCCGACCTCGTTGGTTCATTCAGAGACCCGCGTTTCGCCATAGATCCAGCTGCACGTTGCCACTTTCCTGAATTCGTCTGGGACCGTCGGTCGGGCTTCGGCTCGCGACTTCCCCATTCCGACCAATCCTGATTTTCTACGTCGATGCCGGAGTTTTTGCAGAAGGGCGGGCCATTGATGTATCTGCTGCTGGGGTGCAGCGTGGTCGCGGTTGCGGTTTTTCTCGAACGCGCGTTTTACCTCCACCGTGCGTCGGTGAGGGTCGGTGACGTGTTGCGCGGCCTGGCAAATTTGATCGCCATAGGCAAAATCTCCGAGGCGCAGCAGGAATGTGCATCGACGCCCGGGCCGGCGGCGCGGGTGATGCATGCCGTGCTCGTGCACCACACGCTCGACCGCGCCGAGCTCAAGGATATCGCGCAGGATGCCGGCCAACTCGAAGTGCCGCAACTCGAGCGCAACCTCGGCCTGCTTTCCACGATTGCCTACGCCGCCCCCCTCATCGGCCTGCTCGGCACAGTCGTCGGATTGATTCAGGCATTCATGGCGATATCAGCCCACGGGGGCTATTCAACCGCCGCCGAGATCGCGAGCGGCGTTTACCAGAGCCTGCTGACGACAGCCGCCGGTCTCGCAATCGCCATTCCTTCGCTCCTCGCGTACCAGTATCTGTCGAGCCGGGTTAATGATCTGGTCCACGACATGGAGCGGGCGGGCATCGAAATCGTAAGCATGATCATGGATTTCCGCCGCGCAAAAACGCCGACTGATCCGTCATGAAACTTCACCGCAGTCCGGCGCCAAATTTTGGCTTCCTGCTCGGCGTGCCGATCGTCGATCTTGCGGCGGCGCTGCTTTTCTTTTTTCTGCTGAGCGGATCATTTCTGCTGCAACCCGGCATCGCGGTGCAGGTGCCATCCTCGCCGTTTCTGCTGGCCCCACAGCGCGATCCTTTGGTTGTCAGCATCACGGGCGATCCCGCCCCGGCCATTTATTTCGACAATCAAGTCATCGCCGCCTCCGCGCTCGCGCAACGGCTCGACGCGGTCGATACCGATTCGCGAACGCTTATTATCAAGGCGGACGAACGCTCTCCGGTCGCGCTGCTCGTCGAAGTCGTCAACGTTGCCATCACGCAGGGGTTTGCCGTCGTGCTGGCCACCGCGGAAAAGCGATGAAATCCGCGGTCGCCGAACGCGAAATCCGCCTCGTCTTCGATTGGGTGGGTCGGCAGGACAGCCGCCGCCGCCTCGCGATTTGGATCATGGCCGCGATTTTCCTGCACACTGCCGCCTACGTGCTTTTTCGAACGACCTACCCGCCGGCTGAAAGATTCGAACCGTCGCGCGCGACGTTTTCGATTCTGCTCCCGGGGAGCGAAGCGGCACTCGCTCTGGCTCCGCGGCTGGCGGCAGCAGATCCATCTCTCTTCGCCATCGATCGAACCCATCACCTCGTTTTCCCGGATCCTCCAATCCCTCCGTATCAACCGAGCTACCTCACGGCGGCACCCTCGCTGCGTCCCCTGCCCGAACCAACCGACCGGATCGAACCTCCGCTCCCGTTCGATTTCGGACCCGTGCCCGTGGCCGAGGGCCGC
>JBGTDR010000106.1:0-18249 GCA_041748215.1 Chthoniobacterales bacterium | reverse complement strand
GGCGGATCCTCCGGCGGCGGGGGAGGCGGCGGCGGCGGCGGGGGCTGGTGAATCGCGCAGATTTTACGTTTTCGCGATCAAGCAGGTCGTGCCGGGGTTCGGGAATTGGGTTTCAAAATGGTCGGCCACGGTCGCGGCGGAATCGGCGAAGGTCGTGCGCACGCCAAGCCGTGGGGCGCGGCGGGGGTGGATCACCAGGAGCGGAACTTGCTCCCGGGTGTGATCGGTGCCGCGGAACGTCGGATCGTTGCCGTGGTCGGCGGTGATGATCACCAGATCGTCCGGCGCAACTCGAGGCAGGAATCCGGTCAGCCATCGGTCGAATTCCTCCAGCGCCCGGGCGTAACCGGCAACGTCCCGGCGGTGGCCGAAGAGGGTGTCGAAATCCACCAGGTTCGCAAAAATTAATCCGCTCGCGCCACCTGACCACAGCTCATCGATCACGCGCAATCCGTCGGCATTGGATTCCGTCGGACGCGACGTCGTCACTCCGCGGTCCGCAAAGATGTCCGCGATCTTGCCAACGCCGGTCACCGGAATCCCCGCGACGTTGAGCGTGTCAAGAACGGTTGGAGGCGGCAGGAACGAAAAGTCGTGGCGCCGCGACGTGCGTTGAAATTGACCGGGAACGCCGAGGAAGGGACGCGCGATCACGCGTCCGATTCGGTGACCGTCGGCGTGGCGCCGCGCAATCCGGCAGATCTCGTAGAGGCGCTCGATCGGCACGACCGATTCGTGCGCGGCAACTTGCAGCACGGAATCCGCCGACGTGTAGAGAATCGGGTGCCCGGTGGCGACGTGTTCCGCTCCGAGTTTTTCGAGAATGGCGGTGCCGCTCGCGCTGACGTTGCCGAGAAATTGGACGCCCGCCTCTGCCTCGATGTTCGCGACGAGCTGGGGCGGGAACGATTCGAACGTGGCGAACGGCTGGTCGAGAATGACGCCGGCAATTTCCCAATGCCCGGTGGTGGTATCTTTTCCCGCCGAGCGCGGCAGCATCACGCCGTCGATCCCGGCGAGTGCGGCGCGTAATCCGAGGCTGTCCAGCGCGGGCAGGGCGAGTCCGGGATAAGCTTCGAGGATGTGGCCGAGCGTATTGGCTCCGGTGTCGCCGTAGCGGTCTGCGTCGGGAGCTGCGCCGCAACCGCCGCTGTCGAGGACGATCAGAAGCGCACGCATCCCCAGCGGTCGATCGTTTTGCCGATCACACCCCGACGGGATGCCACGCGGTTTTCATCTCGACCGTGTCGAGGATCCAGTAGGTATTTTCCGGAGTGTCGAACCAGCGTTTTGGCTCGAGCTGGTGGGCGGCGTATCGTTTGAGATTGGTCGCTGATCCGGCTTGAAGAGTCCGGTCCAGATCGGCGTCGGCATGACCATTGACGATGGCATTGACGTCCATGTGGCTGGCAAAATGCGGGGCGAGTTCGGCCCGCGAGCCGGCCAGGATATTGACCACGCCCGGCGGCACGTCACTGGTCGCCACAATCTCGGCAAATGCCAGCGCCGGCAGCGGTGCACGCTCGGAAGCGAGCACGATGGCCGTATTTCCAGAAAGAATCACCGGGGCCAGCAGGCCGCAGAGGGCGAGCAGCGGCGGCGTGTCCGGGCAGACGATCACGACGACCCCGGTCGGCTCAGGAAAGGTGAAATTGAAGTGCGGAGACGCGACGGGATTTACCGACGAAAAGAGTGGGCCGAACTTGTCGGTCCAGCCGGCATAATGAACGAGCAAATCGACGGATCGGCTGATTTCGTCCTGCGCCCGTGATTCGGCTCCACCAACCGCGTCGCGAACGGCCGCCGCCAGCTCGTCGCGTCGGGCCTCCAGCAGCTCGGCCGTGCGGTAGAGGATTTGAGCCCGGAGAAACGCGCTCGCTCCCGACCATTTTCCGGACACCGCGCGCGCCTTGACGACCGCGTCGCGGAAGTCCTTGCGCGAGGCCTGCGAATAATTTCCCAGCGCGGTGACACCGTCTGCTGCGATAGCTGAGAGAACCCTGCCGCTTTCGCTCCGGGGAAACGCGCCGCCGATGAAAAGTTTGTGCGTTTTTCGGACGGACAGGCGGGATGATTTTGTTTTCACAGAATGAATCTGTACTACTAGGAGGTTACGCGGTGCCAATGGACAAGAACGAAGTCATTTACGTCGCGGGTCATCGCGGCATGGTCGGAAGCGCGATTGTGCGCAAGCTGGAGGCCGACGGATTTACCCGCATCGTGGTGCGGACCCGGGCCGAACTCGACCTGATGGATCCAGTCGCCGTACGGGCATTTTTTGAGGAATCCCGGCCGTCAATCGTCGTCGCTGCGGCGGCTCGGGTGGGCGGCATCCTAGCGAACTACGAACAGCCGGTTGAGTTCCTGGTCGAAAATCTGGCGATTCAAAACAATCTGCTCGGTGCGGCGCACGCGTGCGACGCGCGCAAATTGCTCTTCCTCGGCAGCTCGTGCATCTACCCGAAATTCGCTCCGCAGCCGATTCGGGAGGACTCTTTACTGA
Source organism: Chthoniobacterales bacterium (assembly GCA_041748215.1). Classification (GTDB taxonomy): domain Bacteria; phylum Verrucomicrobiota; class Verrucomicrobiia; order Chthoniobacterales; family JAATET01; genus JBGTDR01. The sequence continues at coordinate 15,746 of JBGTDR010000106.1, read as the reverse complement.
CGGGTCCGCTCGAGCCGACGAATGACGCGTACGCGCTCGCCAAGATTGCCGGCATCAAATTGTGCCAGGCGTACTCGCGCCAGTACGGGCGGAATTTTCTCTCGGCCATGCCGACCAATCTTTACGGCCCGAACGACAATTTTGATTTGCGCACGTCGCACGTGCTGCCTGCGTTCATTCGCAAGGTGCACGAGGCAAAAAAGTCGGGTGCGGCCTCGGTTTCCATTTGGGGAACGGGCACGCCCCGCCGCGAGCTGCTTCACGTCGATGACATGGCCAGCGCCTGCTGTTTCCTGCTCGAGACGTATGATTCTCCCGAGATTGTAAACGTCGGCTGCGGCGAAGACGTGACGATCCGCGAACTGGCTGAAATCGTCTGCGACGTCCTCGATTATCACGGCCAGCTCGAGTTCGACACGAGCAAGCCCGACGGCACGCCCCGCAAGCTGCTCGACGTGACGCGTCTGTTCGACATGGGCTGGCGTCCCCGAATTCCGCTGCGGGTTGGCATAAAATCGGCCTACGAGTGGTTCCTCGGGAACGTAGCCGATGCATGAAGTGGCTGCTTTTTGTTACCGTAATTCCCGTTCTCGCGGGATGTGCTTCCGTTTCCATGAAACCTGAAACCGGTCTGGCCGACTACAATCAGGCACTGCGCGAATTGCAGACGAGGCCCACTGTGGCTCCCGGGAGCGCGGCCGAGCGCGAAGCGATCGACCGGTTCAAAGCATTTTTTGCCGACATTACGGAGACGAGCGTGCGCGCCAAGGTGCGCACGACCTACACCGACGACACGTTTTTTAACGACACGCTCAAGACGGTCCGGGGCAACGCGGCGTTGGAGGAGTATTTCCTCGAGACGGCGAAAAATACGCGGCACGTGCGGGCGGAGGTGCAGGACGTTGCAGTGTCGGACGGGAATTATTACATCCGTTGGGAAATGGACGTGGAATTTGCGATGTTCCGGCGCGGCAAGCCGGTGCGGACGATCGGCATCACGCACGTCCGGTTTGCCGAGGACGGACGGATCGCGCTGCACCAGGATTTCTGGGATTCCGCCGCCGGATTTTACGAGCATGTGCCCGTGCTCGGTAGTGGCATTCGCCTGATCAAATGCCGTCTTTGATCAGAGCAACACGACGCGCCAGGTAATGGTGCCGTTCGATTCGTCGATCTCGAGCCAGGCGTAGCTGGGCGGTGCGCCCTTGTTGGGTTTGCCGATGGTTCCTGGATTGAGAATGCGCGTGGAACCAATCTGCTCGTCGCGCGGTATGTGGGTGTGGCCGTGTAAAATCACGTCCGCCCCGCCCGGCCGACGCGGCGGCTCGTGGATGAGTAAGAAGCTTTTGCCGCCACGTTCGAGGACGACCCGCAACGGCCAGCTTTCCTCGAAGTCGTTGTTGCCGCGCACGACGATGACCGACGGACCAAGACCGCGCAGGGTCCGGACGATTTCCCCGTCCATCACGTCACCGAGGTGCCAGATTTCGTCCGCCTCCGCGAGGACTGGCAGCAGGTCAGCGGGCAGCTTGTTGTGAGTGTCGGCGATGACCGCAATTTTCATGGTTCGAAGATTTTCGCCCAAGAATGCCAGTTGGAAACAATCTGTGACAATTTACAGATTCTGCGGATGATCCCGGGATGCTTCCCGTTGCCCATCCTCATGTCCACAACCTCGTTGCTTACGAACCGGGCAAGCCGGTCGAAGAGCTCGCCCGCGAAATGGGACTCGAGCCCTCGGATATCGTCAAACTCGCGTCGAACGAAAATCCGCTCGGCCCGTCGCCCAAGGCCGTTGCCGCCATGCGGGACGCGCTCGACCGGGCGCACTTTTATCCCGACGGCGGTGGCTGGGCGTTGCGCGGCGCGATCGCCGGTCAGCTTGGCGTCGAGCGAAACAACGTCATTCTCGGCAACGGCTCCAACGAGATCATAGAATTCTGCGGCCATGCGTTTCTGAACGCCGGTGACGAGGTCGTCACTGCCCGGCACGCGTTTGCGGTGTATTCGCTGATGGCGCAGCTCTTCGGGGCAAAAACCGTGGAAGTGCCCGACCCTGGATATCAGCATGACCTCGAGGCGATGCTCGAGGCGATCACGCCCCGCACGCGTCAGGTGTTCATCGCCAATCCCAACAATCCGACCGGAACGCTGGTGGGTCAGGCCGGGATCGATGCATTTATGGAAAGGGTGCCGGATCACGTCGTTGTCGTATTCGACGAGGCGTATTTTGAATTTCTCGACGAGCCGCCCGACGTCATCAAATTTGTCCGCGACGGCCGCAACGTGGTCGTGATGCGAACGTTTTCGAAGATCCAGGGCCTGGCTGCGCTGCGGATTGGTTACGGTATAGCGCCTGCGCCCCTCGCGGAAATTCTTCAAAAAACGCGACAGCCATTTAACGCGAATGCCATTGCCCAGGCTGGTGCGCTCGCTGGACTCGCGGATGCCGATCACATGCGGCGAACCCGCGAGTTGACGACTGAGGGACGCAATTTGTTCCAGACGACGTTCGCGAAAATGGGGCTCGAATTTGTGCCGAGCCACGCGAATTTTGTGCTCGTGCGTGTGGGCGACGGTGACGCCGTGTTTCAAGCGTTGCTCCGGCTTGGCATCATTGTGCGTGCAATGCGCAGCTACAAGTTGCCCGAATGGATCCGGGTTTCGGTCGGCACACGTGACCAGAATGAACGATTCCTCACGGAGTTGAGGCGGCTCGACGCCGAGGGATTGATTTCCCGCGTTGAGCTGGTGAGCCAGTGATTCCCAGCGAAGTGAATTTCCCGCTGCGCCACTCCTGGAACAGGGCCACTCTTTCGAATTCCGGATCGATAAATAAATCCGATCCGGCATGAGCGTCGACGGAACCATCGCAGCTCTCGCGACGCCACCGGGGGAAGGGGCCATCGCGGTCGTTCGCGTTTCCGGCCCGGATGCGTTCGCGATTGCCTCTCGCGTGTTTCGTGGGCCGGAACTGAAACCACGCACGGCGACGTTTGGGCGAATCGTCGATGGTGGGGGCGTGGTGGACGAGGTGGTTGCGACGGCGTTTGCGGGACCTGCGAGCTATACCGGTGAAGACGTTGTTGAAATCAGCGGACACGGCGGCATCCTCGTCGCGGCGCGCGTGCTCGAAACCGTGCTGGCAGCTGGTGCGCGCGCGGCCGGGCCCGGCGAATTTTCCCAGCGGGCGTTTCTTAACGGCAAAATGGACCTCACGCAGGCCGAAGCCGTGATGGATCTCATTCGAGCCCAGACACCGCGCGCGGCCCGGGCGGCGGTGCAGCAAATGGCCGGGCGCATCGGCGAAGAAACCCGCCAGATTGCCGACGCGATTCTCGATGTCGTCGCACACCTCGAGGCGTTCATCGACTTTCCGGACGAAGACATCGCACCGGAAAGCGGTGAGCAATTCCGCGAACGGATCTCGGCGGCGAGGCAGCGCATCGACGCTCTGCTGGCGACGGCGGAGGAAGGCCGGATCCTGCGGGAAGGCGTGCGATTGGCCATTTGCGGCCGACCCAACGCCGGTAAATCGAGTTTGCTCAATCGTCTGGTCGGTTACGACCGTGCAATCGTCAGCGCGGTGCCCGGTACGACCCGAGACACGGTCGAAGAAACAATCAGCCTCCGCGGTATTCCGTTTCGTGTCGTCGATACGGCGGGACTGCGTGAATCGGACGACGCCGTTGAGCAGGAGGGAATGCGTCGAACGCGGGCCGCCGTTGCCGAAGCCGATGTGGTGATTCATTTGGTCGATGCGACCGAACCGGCCCACGACCCGCCGCACGCCGATGGAGAAATTCTCGTGGTGAACAAAGTCGATCTCGCCGCTTCGTCCGTACCCGGAGCGGTGGCGATTTCCTGCGCGACCGGGGAGGGTCTGGATTTATTGGTTGCGACGTTGCTGGAGCGCGTGAGTGCGGGCAACGTTGGCGACCGCGAGTCGCTGGCCGCAATCAACGCGCGGCATCAGGGGAGCCTCACCCGGGCCAACGATGCGCTCGCTCAGGCAGCCGCCGAACTCGAGAGCGGCGTCGCTCCGGAATTCGTCGCGATCGAACTGAGGCTCGCGCTCGAAGCCGTGGGCGAGGTCACCGGGATGGTGGACATCGAGAACATTCTGGGCCGCATCTTCAGCACGTTCTGCATCGGAAAATGAATCTTTATTCGCTACTCCGGCCCATCCTGTTTCAGCTCGATGCCGAGCGTGCGCACCACGTGGCACTTACCGGTTTGCAGGCGGCGAGTCACGCCCCGGCGTCCGTCTCGCTGGCGTTCGGTCCTCCGCCGCAACGACCGACGACCGTTGGCGGCATCTCGTTTCGCAATCCCGTCGGACTTGCGGCGGGCATGGATAAAAATGCCGTTGCACTTCCGGCGTGGGAGGCGCTTGGTTTTGGCTTCGTGGAGGTGGGAACGATCACCGCGAAGGCCCAGCCGGGAAATCCCCAGCCCCGGCTTTTCCGTTATCCGGAGCAGGCCGCACTGGTAAATCGCATGGGTTTTAACAACGACGGCTGTGACGTGGTGGCCGCGCGCCTCGAGCGGCTCAAATCCTCCGGACGCTGGCCGAACATCCCGGTCGGCATCAATCTCGGAAAATCCAAAGTCACCGCTCCCGAGGACGCCGCGGACGACTACCTCACGAGTTTCCGACGGCTGCTGCCCTACGGTGATTATTTTGTGGTCAACGTCAGCTCACCGAACACGCCCGGCCTGCGCGACCTGCAGCACCCTGATGCGCTGCGCGCCATCTTCGCCCGCCTGCGCGACCACGACGCCACCCGCCCTTTGTTCGTCAAACTTGCGCCGGATCTCACTGCGGATCAACTCACCGCCCTCGCGCCGCTGCTTCAACCCGATTTTGTCTCGGGTGTGATCGCGACCAATACGACGCTCGACCATTCTGCGCTGCCTCATGGCCGCGACGAAAATGGCGGACTCAGCGGTGCTCCGCTCACCGCGCGGGCGGCCGCATTTCTTTCCCAGCTCCGGGCTGAAACGCCTCTGCCGGTCATTGCGTCCGGCGGCATCATGTCGGGCAGTGACGCCTGGGACCGCATCGCGGGAGGCGCTTCGCTCGTGCAGATTTACACCGGATTTGTCTACCGCGGTCCGGTGCTGATCCGCGAAATTGTCCGCGAGATTGGACAGAGCTGACGAAATCTCCAGAATGTCCGCCGCGCGACGGACGTAACGTTTTTCGCAAATCCCAACCTTCCCTGACCCATGCCTGACTGGAAATCCGAACCGCTCACCCTTGGCCATTCGCCCGATCCCGACGACGCCTTCATGTTTTACGCGATGGCCGAGGAAAAAATCGATCTGCGTGGCTACCGGTTCGAGCACATTCTTCAGGACATCCAGACGCTGAACGAACGCGCGACCCGCGGCGAACTCCACATCACGGCCGTCTCGATTCATTCCCTCGCGTACGTGCTCGACCGTTACGCGCTGCTGCCGAGCGGCGCGAGCATGGGGGATGGTTACGGTCCAATGTTCATCGCCAATGCCGGCGAGGGTGTGCCGGACGGATTGAGCGAACACGAAATCCGCGCCTGGCTCTCCAGCCGCCGGATCGCCATTCCAGGCCGCATGACGAGCGCATTTCTCGCGGCGCAGCTTTTTCTCGGCACCTCGTTCGAATACGAAGTCGTGCCGTTCGACGAAATTTTCGACGCGGTTCGTGCCCGCCGCGTCGATGCCGGGCTGATCATTCACGAGGGTCAGCTCACTTACGCCCGCGACGGCTTTGAGCTAATCGCGGATCTTGGGAGCTGGTGGAAGGGCCGCACCGGACTGCCGCTGCCACTCGGCGGAAACGTCATCCGCAAGGATATCCCCGTCGAAGTCCGGCGGGAGCTCTCGGACATTCTTCATGAAAGCATTCGCTACGGACTCGAAAACCGGGCTCCGGCCGTCGCCCACAGCATGTCACACGCTCGCGGAATGGACGCGCCGCTGGCCGATGAATTCATCGGCATGTACGTGAACGATTACACGCTCGATTACGGAGATGCCGGGCGTCGCGCGATCCGGCAATTCCTTGCCGAAGCTCACGTGGCAGGCCTTATTCCCCAGCCGGTGGAGCTGGAGTTTGTGGAGTGACGCGGGGAGTCGAAGGAGGATCCTGGGCGGGCTTCTTTGCCATTTGCTCCGTGTGGCGATTAATTTTCGCGAGAAGATCCTTGTTGCCGGTATCAAGGTCTTCGGCTTTTTGCCAATAAAGCACGGCCTCCGCGCTCCGATTAAGCGCCATGTAAGCGTCACCGATGTGGTCGTAGACAACGGGATCCGGCTCGCCCAGCGCTTTTGCGGCCCGAAGCAATTCGGTGAGAGCTTCTTCGTAGCGGCCCTTCTTGTAGAATAGCCATCCGAGACTGTCGATGTACGCTCCGTTGTCGGGATCGATGGCTAATGCCCGGCGGATGAGCTGTTCGGCCTCGTCGAGATTTTCGTCGTGCTCGACCCACAAGTATCCGAGCGCGTTGTAAGCGTCCGCGGCATTACCCGGATCGACCTCGATCGCCTTGCGCAGCAGTTCCGTGGCTTTCACGTATCGCCCGGCCTGATCCGCCGCGAGGCCGTAATCCATGTAGAAATGGCTGTCGAGAAGTTCGGGTTGGGACGAGGACGCCTCGACGAGCGCCCGTTCGAACGTCGCCATCGCCTCCTCGTGCTGCTTGGAAAAACTCAGCGCCCGCGCATGCATGTAGGTGAACAACGCGCTGTGAGGAAACAGTCGCCGCGCTTCCGCCAGCCGTTGCGAAGCAACTTCGAAATCGCGGAGCCGGAAAAGCAGATCGGTCACCTGCCCGAATCGGGTTGGATTTGCCTTGTCGAGAATCAGAAGTTGATCCACGCAGGCCAGCGCCTTCCGGTATTCGCCGCGTTCGTTGTAGATTTTGTAGAGCTGGTCGTACGCCTGGAGATCCAGCGGGTTGTTATTGATGACCTTGTTGAGGACCGGGATCGCCGCGTCGGTCTGGCCGGTTTCCAGCAAAGTGGCGGCCAGCTTTTCGTTGATGTTCGGCAGGGTCGGTTTGAGTTCCGCCGCCTTTTCGTAAAGCGGGGCGGCTTTCGCGAACTGGCGGCTGACCACGTAAAAATCGCCCACCCGCGCGGTTTGTTCGCCGTCGTCCGTCGCCAGCTCGGCGGCTTTGTCAAGGGCCGCGTAAATTTTTGCCGCCAGCTTCTCGTCGAGGAAAACGTCGCCCTCCCCGGAATTGGAATAAAACTCTGCGAGCTGCAACCAAAAGGAGGCGTCTTCGCTTTTGCTGCGGGCAGCGCGGTCCAGCACCCGTGCCGCCTCCCGCGTGTCACCCTGCGCCTGGGCGATTTCCCAAAGCGACTCGTACGGGCCGAAGGTGCCAGGAGCAGCTTTTAACGCAGCTTCCGCATATTTCGTTGCGAGGTCCGGCTTGCGCAGGTGGCGGAGGTAGATCGACGAAAGGGCGAGCAGGGGCGCTGCTTCGTCGGGCCGCGCCTTGATGGCGTCCTTGAGCACGCCGATGGCTTCCGCCGAGTCGCCGCGGCGTAATGAGTCGTAGGCGACGTCGATGGCAAGGCGCGTGAATCCCGGGTCCAACGCGAGGACCTTGCGAAAATTCTCCATCGCCTGCTCCGGGCCGGCGCTTTCCTCCTCGAACATGCCCGTTATAAAACGGGCCATCGCTTCGGCTTGGCGTTCCGCTTCCGAACGCAACTCGATTGGACGGGGCTCCCCCTCGTCGAGTTGGAAGTCCGTCACGGCCGCGACGGACGTGTGAAAAAACAGCACCGGGGTAAATACCATCGCCGCCAGACGCTTGGTGCGCCCTGCTGCTCCGGAGCCCGGTGCCGATTTCATGCGGAGACGTTATCCGCTAGGACTTGTAGCGCAACCGCTTCTTGTGGCGGTTTTGCTTCATGCGCTTGCGACGCTTGTGCTTCGCGATTTTTGCTTTTCTCGTTTTCTTGAGCGAACCCATTTCAATACTTCTAGTAAACGACCTTGTTGAGCGGGTATTCGATAATACCTTCCGCACCAAGAGCTTTCAGCTTCGGGATGATTTCCCGCACGGTCTTTTCATCAATGACAGTCTCCACCGCAACCCAACCATCGTTGGCCAAAGGGGAAACGGTAGGATTTCGCAGGGCGGGCAGGGCCTCAAGTAAATTCTTCAGGCTTTCTCCGGGAAGGTTCATCTTGAGCCCGACAAGGTCACGTGCCGCCAGCGCCGCTTCGAGCAGCAACACGACGGTTTCCATCTTCTGCCGTTTCCACAAATCCCGAGCCGCCACGCGATTGGCAATGAAGACTGGGAACGATTCCATCAGGGTGTCGACGATGCGTAATTTGTTGGCACGCAGCGACGAGCCGGTCTCAGTAATATCGACGATGGCGTCGACCAGGTCGGGGACTTTGACTTCGGTCGATCCCCATGAAAACTCGATTTCGACCTCGACTCCGCAGCGGTCGAAAAATTTTCTGGTCAGGCCGACCGCCTCGGTGGCCACACGTTTGCCCGCAAGATCGGCGACGGTGCGCACGGGCGAATCCTCCGGCACGACGAGGACCCAGCGGGTGGGATTGGCGCTCACCTTGCTGTACGGCAGCTCGACGAGGGCTTCGACGTCGGAGCCATTTTCTTCGACCCAGTCTTTGCCGGTGATTCCGCAATCGAGGTAGCCGTGTTCGACGTAGCGGCTCATTTCCTGAGCGCGGAGCAGGCGCACCTCGATTTCGGGATCGTCCACCGAAGGACGGTACGAACGTTTGGAGCCCGAGATCGAAAATCCGGCCTTCGCAAAAAGAGCGAGGGTCGAGTCGAGCAGGCTCCCGGAGGGCAGTCCAATGGTCAGGGTTTTCATGGCAGGGGTCGGGAGGTTAGCAGTGGATCGCGCCACTGCAAGTCCTGCCCGCCCGCCGACGGCCTCAGGCCGTGGGTGGCAACGGACGCCGCGCGTGCCGGTTCACGATCACGAACGTAATTCCGTAAAAAAGTGCGGCGAATGGAAACGCGATAAAAAGCGACCCGACCAGCAGTGGCAATCCCACGTCGAGAAATGTCGTCCATTTCAGCAACTCGGACATTTGCAGGTGGTGCGTTTCCAGTGCGGGCGGCAGCCGGTGCGGGTGGCTCAACAGCCAGTAACCGATGTCGTACTCGACGCGGAGAATGATCGGCCAGAAGGGCGTCACGACATCGTGCAGACAGACCGCGATGGTGGCGGCGAGTTTGCTGCAGCGGGAAACCCAGGCCGTGCCGAGACTCAGCAGGGTTTTGAGCCCGAAGAGCGGGGTGAATCCAAAAAACACGCCGATCGCCACTCCGCCCGCGATCGCGTGAGGCGTGTCGCGCAATTCGAGCAGACGCATCACCAGGGAACGGAAATAATCAACGATCTTCACGCGATGATCATCGGGTAGCGGGCGGGCAGGTTGTTATCCAGCATTGAATTCCCTCCGTGCCCTTCTAGTTTGGACGACCAGCCACTCGATGAGATCCGCCGCGGACGATTATGAATTATTCGACGACCAGCCCACGGGCTTTGCGCGATGGGTCGTGCCTGCCCTGGTCATTTCCGTGCTCGTCCACGTGATTTTTTACATGTGGGCCAGCGGAACGGAATACGCGCTCAGCGATAAATATTTCGACCGGATTGTGCCCCGGACTTTCCAGATCGAGCGGGTCGAAATTGATCCCGCATTGCTCGAGCCATCGCTTGCCGAAGAAAAACAACCGGCCGCCGCACCGGAAGCCGTCACGCTGCCCGAGGAGACGGTGTCGTTTGAAAAAATGATGGACGACGTGAAAGCGTCTCCGGCGGTGCCGCAGATTGACACCCCGATGCTGGCGGAAAAACCGAAGGTTGAACCGACCACGCTCGCCCAGACGGTGGAGGCGGCGGAGAAAGACGGTGCGCAGAGTGTCGTGCGCGACATGGACGCGTTGCGCGAAGAGCTTCTCGTGGACCGGCCGGAGGTCTCGGGTCGCCCGCTGCTCGAGATGGGTGAGCCGGGCACCGACCCTTCCGGCACCCGAGCGCCAATCGGCCCCGCAGCCGGAGCTTCGACTCCTGGATTCAGTAATCTCGACGCTTTGCTGGCCGACACGGGGCCTCTCACCGACGAGACCGCGCCCATTTTAATGCCCGCTGATTTCCTCTACGATTACGACAGTTACCAACTCCGGCAGGCCGCCGTGGCCAGCCTGCAAAAGCTCGGCATGCTCATTCAGAAAAACCCGCAGGCCGACTTCGTGATTGAAGGCCACACCGATTCCTTCGGCGGGGACGCTTACAACGGCGAATTGAGCCGTCGCCGGGCGGAGTCGGTGAAACAGTGGCTCGTCCAGGCCATGGGCGTTGATCCAAGGCGCATCCAGACGCGCGGCTACGGCAAATCCCGCCTGATTGCTCCTGCCGTGGGCAGCATTGACGAGCAGCAGATCAATCGTCGGGTCGAAGTCGTGATCCGCTCCCGCGGAACGGGCCGCTGAATCGTCAGGGAGTTACAGGGGATTGATGGTACCGGCATATAAAGAACGTGTCCTCGCCGTCGCGGCAAAGGAACTCGCCGCCAAACGCCGCAAACGTCCCAACGACTGGCTCCCGATCTTCAAGCGGTTTCTCAAGATCGAGGAACACCGGCTGCGCATGTGGCACAACGCCGGCGGAGGCGGACGCGAAATTGCCCGCCAGCGCTGCGACCTGATCGACATTCTTTTTCGCGAACTTTTCGACACGTTTTCCGCGGGTGAGGATGGCCGACCGGTGACCGAGAAACTCGTCGTCGCGGCTTTCGGCGGATACGGCCGCCGCGAAATGAATCCGTTCAGCGACGTGGACATTATGTTCCTGCTGGGCCGGGGAAAACCAAATGCCCGCCTCGAGGAGGTGATCCGCAAAACGCTCGTCGCGCTGTGGGATCTGGGATTCAAGGTTGGGCATTCGACACGCTCGATCCCGCAGGCGGTCAAACAGGCCAACAGCGACATGCTCACGAAGACGTCGATGCTCGAATGTCGATTCCTCACCGGCGACCGCGATCTCTTCCACGAGTTCAAGGACCGTTTTGACAACGACTGCGTGCGCGGACGCGAGGACGAATACATCGCGTGGCGATTCGCCAGCCAGCAGGAGAACCGCGAGAAGTACGGCAGCAGCGTTTTTATGCAGGAGCCGAATATCAAAAATGGCTGCGGCGGTCTGCGCGACTACCAGAACCTGCTCTGGATCGCGTGCGTGAAGGAACGCATCACGAGCATGTCAAAACTCGTCGAGCGGCGGTTTGTGCGCACGTCCGAGCGCAGCCGACTCGAAAAAGCGTACGACTTTCTGCTGCGGGTGCGCACCCAGATGCATTACCTCAACGGTCGGCCGACCGATGCGCTCACGCTCCAGATGCAGGGCCGGGTCGCCACGGCTTTCGGTTACCCGCAAAAACACATCCTTCGCCGCTGCGAAGCGTTCATGCGCGATTATTACCAGTACACGCGCGACATCCACCAGGTGACCACGGCGGCCGTTGAGCGGATGCAGGTGACGCCAAAAAAATCCGCCGTTTCGCTGCTTTCGTTTTTTGCACCGGTCGTGCGGGCACAGGAATTCGACGGATTTGTGGCCCGCGACGGGTTGATTTATCCATTGAGTCGCGACGTTTTTAACCAGGATCGTTTTCGGCTGCTGGGCGTCTTTCATCACGCTCAGGTGCGCAAACTCAATTTCAGCCCGGAGCTGCGCGATCTGATCCGGCGGCGGTCGCGCTTGATCGACCGCACGTTTCAGTACGCAAGCATCGGGCGGAAAATTTTCCTCTCGATCCTGTCGCACAAGGGGGAGGTCGGACGCATCCTGCGGCTGATGCACGACGTCGACGTGCTCGGGCGATACATCCCGGAATTCGGTTCGCTCACCTGCCTGGTGCAGCACGAATTTTTTCACCGCTATACCGCCGACGAACACACGCTCGTCTGCATAGAGAAACTCGACAGTGTGCTGCTGGCCGAAGAAAAACGCTTCGCTGGCTATCGCTCGCTGTTTCAAAAACTCGAAGATCCTTCGATCCTGTACCTCGCCATCCTGATGCACGACACGGGCAAGGCGGCCAATACACAGCACCACGAAGACGAAAGCGCGATCTACGCGCACAAGGTCTCGCGTCGACTGCAGCTTTCTCCCGACCGCCGCCGCATGCTGCTTACGCTCGTTGACGCGCATTATTCGCTTTCGCACACGGCGCAGTCGCGCAACCTCGAGGACATCGAGACGATCTCCGCCTTTGCAGCCATCGTGAAGGATCGGCAGAATCTCGACGCGTTGATGTTGCTGACGCTGGCCGATGGCATGGGCACCAGCGACGAACTCTGGTCGGACTGGAAGGAGGCCCTCGTCTGGACGCTCTACCGCAAGACCAGCGACTTCCTCGAAGCAGGGCCCAATTATTTTGCCGAGCGCGGTTCGGATCGGTTTGCGCGGCGTGAGACCGTGCGCCGACTGCTGCCGCGGGATTTTGGCGAGGAGATCGATGCGCATTTCGAGCACATGCCGGAGCGCTACATTCAAACGTTCGACCCCGAGGTCATTGCCGACCATCTCCGGCTCTTCCGGTCGTTTTTCGAGCGGCACCTGCGCGAGGGCGACCGTGCGCTGGCGCCGGTTTTCCGCTGGATCGCGCGGCCTGAACAGGGGCACTCGGAAGTCTGGGTTTGCGGCTGGGATCGGGAGCGTTTCCTCGAGCGGATTTCGGGAGCTTTTCTTTCGGCGCAGGTCAATATTCTCAGCGCCGACATTTTTACGCGCGGCGACAGCCTCGCTCTCGACGTTTTTCGTGTGTGCGACATGCAGCTCGCGCCGGTCACGCGTATGCGAGACATGGAAAAAGTCGAAGCCCGCCTGCTCGAGTCGCTGTTGCAGACCGACTACGACTTCACTCCGCTCATCGGCGAGCCGCAGAGACTGCGATCCTACAAAGTCTCCAACGAGGTCGAGCTGCCCACGCGGATCGTCGTCGATAATACGTCTCATCCGATTTACACGATCGTGGAAATCCAGAGTCCGGATCGCCTCGGGCTGCTCTACAGCCTGTTGCGCGCCTTTGGCAAAGCCGGTGTCGCCACTGAGCTGTCACGGATTACGACGGAAATGGAGATCGCGATGGATACGTTTTACGTGACCGACCGCAGCCGCCAGAAAATCACGGACCGCGCGGCCATCGCGCGATTGCACGCATTGCTGGAGCGGGCCGCCGTCGGCGAACGTAAAGTCTGAGATGGACACAACGATCACGCGGCATTTTCCCGCGTTGTTCGTGCGCCAATGCCTGCGCGGGCTGTGGCGGCATCCGGTGTTGCTCGGGCTGAACGTCGCAAGCATTGCGCTGGGGGTGGCGGTTTTTCTCGCGATCCAGATCGCGAACCGAAGTGCGAACCAAAGTTTTCGCGCGGGAATCGAAATGGCCGCCGGGCGCGCGAATCTCGAAGTGCGCGGCGTGATCGACGAGCGTCTGCTGCCGGCGATCCGAACCGTGCCGGGGGTGACCACCGCGACCCCGCTCGTCGAAGGCATCGCCTCGATCCCGGGCCAGCCGGGTGAATACCTCCGCATTCTCGGGCTCGATCCTTTCAGCGGCGATGAACTCCGCACGTTCGAACTGATCGGGGCGAACCGGAACGATTTCGATTTCGAGGCTTGGCTGCGCGAACCCGATGCCATCGCGATCACCCGCGAATACGCGGAGAAATTTCTGCCGGATCCCGATTCGCCGCTTCGCGTGACGGTGGGTGGTGCGATTCGCGAATTGCAGCCGACCTTTTTGATCGAGCCGGAGGATGCCGCGGCGGCGAGTGATCCACGCACGGCGGCGATGGACATCGGCTGGGCGCAGGAGCTGCTTGGACGTACCGGCCGGATCGACACGATTTTGCTGCTCGTGGATCGCGACGAAATCGAATCGGTCACCGCTGCCATCCGGGACCTCGTGCCGGCCGATGTCGAGGTCGGCCCGCCCACGCGGCGAGGGGATCAGGTCGAGTCGATGTTGGGCGCATTTCAGCTCAACCTCACGGCTTTGAGCCTTGTGTCCGTGCTCGTGGGAACATTCCTCATCTACAACACGATTTCCGCGTCTGTCGTTCGCCGTCAGATCGAGATCGGCATGTTGCGCGCGCTGGGTGCGTCGCGGCTCGAGGTCCGCTGCCTGTTTCTCGGCGAGGCACTTGTGGCAGGCGTTCTCGGCACCGCGGCGGGCGTAGCGTTGGCGTTGCCTCTGGCTTCGATGTTGAGTGCGCCGGTCGCTCAAACGATCAGCTCGCTTTATCTCGCCCTCAGTATCGACCGGTTGTTTCTTTCGCCCGCGCAAATCGCCTGGGCAACCGGCATCGGGCTCGGCGCTTCGTTGCTCGCTGCATGGATGCCCGCATCGGAGGCCGCGCGGTGCGAGCCAGCGCGTGTGTTGCATCCGGGCAGCACGATTGATCGATTCGAAAACGTGCCGCCGCTCTGGCTGGTGGCTGGTGCGATCTGTCTGGCGATTGCCGCGGCAGCGGGTGTCGCGGCCCTTACGCTCCGCGTGGCCCCGCTGGGATTCGCCAGCGCGTTCTTTGTGCTCGCAGGTTTTTCCCTCGTCGTGCCCGCCGCCATCCAGGCCACGGCCCATCTGCTCCGGCCTGCGCCGCACTGGATCCGCCTCGCGTCGCAAAATCTTTCCCGTTCGTTGCACCGCAATTCGGTGACCGTGGCGGCGCTGGCGGCCGCCATCGCGATGACGATCAGCATTTCCGTGATGATTTATTCGTTCCGCAACAGTGTCGACGGCTGGATCGAATCGACGCTCACGGCTGATCTTTTCATCGGGTCGGCCGCCAACGAGAGCGCCGCGGTGCAAGCCAGCCTGCCGCCGGATGCGGTTCCGTGGCTGCGTGACCAGCCCGGTGTGCGCAACGTGGCCTCGTTCAGCGAATTCCCCCTCGAGTTCAGCGGCGAACGCACCGCGCTCGGCGTCGTTGCGGGCAAACCCGCTTCGGAAATTAGATTCCTCGGCGGCGATGATCGCGAGGCGTACGCGGGATTTCTCGCACCGGGCGGAGTGATTGTTTCCGAGCCATTCGCCAGCCGGTTCGACGTCGCGATTGGCGACCGCCTTGCCGTCCCGACGCCACGGGGTGAAGCGGAATTTGTCGTCGCGGGAATTTACCAGGATTACGCGCGCAATTCCGGCACGCTCCTGCTCACGCGCGAAAATCACGAAAAGTGGTGGGGCCCGACCGGCGAACAATCACTCGCGCTCACCCTCGAACCCGGCATCGACGCAGCTGCGCTCGGCGAGGCGTTCCGGGCCCGTTTTGGTGCGGATGGGCAATTTTCGATTTATTCCAATCGTGCGCTCCGGGCGCGCATTTTCGAAATTTTCGACCAGACGTTTGCGGTGACGTTTGTTTTGCGGACGATTTCCGTCGTCGTCGCGGCAGCCGGCGTGATGCTTGCCTTGGTCATCCTTGCCGCGGAGCGCGAGCGGGAGATCGGGGTCATGCGCGCCATTGGTGCGTCGACCGGTCAGGTGGTCGGGCTCTTTTTGCGGGAAGCCGCGCTCATCGGCGCGATTGCGAGTGTGGTCGGCGTTGCCTCGGGTGCCTGCCTCGCGATTGTGCTCACGTGGGTCGTGAACAAGGCGTATTTCGGCTGGACGATCGACCTCGCGATGCCGCTGGGGCTGCTTGCCGCCACACCCCTCTGGATCGTGCCGGTTGCCGCCGCGGCCG
>JBGTDR010000105.1:0-27791 GCA_041748215.1 Chthoniobacterales bacterium | reverse complement strand
CGGCCGGCCGCTTCCAGCGCCGTGGTTTGGAAACGCATGGTGCGAACGACCTTGTCGAGATCCGGCCAGAAATTGACGAATCCCACCCGCGGATCACTGGCGGGATCGGCGATCAGGGATTCCGTGGGCAGGGTGACCTCGCTCTGCCGGGCGTCCTCACCGATGTCGAAATTTGCCCCGACGACCACTTTGCCGGCGTGGCGATCGAGCGTGGCGCGCAGGATTTCGTCACCCGGTTTTTCGTCGGGAAAAACCAGGTCGAGCACGACGAGACGGGCACCGGCCCCGAGCAGCTTTTCGATCACTTCGGCGTAGACCAGACGCGGCCACGGGAAGCCGGACGTCATGGCAGTGAGCGCCGGGGAGGCTGCGATGTCTTCGGGCCAGAGCTGATCGAGGCGCAGGGACGGTTCGTCGATCTCGACGAAAACAAAATCGTCCGCCAGGGATCGGCGTTCGCCGAGGGTGAGAATGCGATCTTCGAGGCTCCATTCCCACTCGACGAGCGGAGTGATCCAGACGAGCTGCGTCGCAGCCAGCGCAATGAATGCCGTGCCGAAGCAGATCGCAGCCAGCTCGAACAAACGGCGGCGGGAGCGTTTACGGGCGACGGTGCGGGGCTGCGCGGACATCCGCCCGCGACCATCCAACATCCTCCTCACCCTATTCAATCCTCAACGCCGGACGCCGCGATTGCGCGCGAGAAAAAGCCTTTCTCTGTAATAGGGTAGCGCGCTGGGCCTCCCGCGCGGCGATTGACGACATTGGGCACACCCGCCACACTCCGCGTCCATGTCTCGTCGTGGCAGCAGTTTGATCCGGCTTCTTGTCGCCGCAATCGTCGTTGGATACGTGACGACGGAATTCGCGCGGGCGCAGGCACCGAGCGCGGCCAGCCAGGCGCAGGAACGGGCCAGCATCACGAGCGAAATTCCGCTTGGAGCGGCGCGGACTTCGCTGACGTCGGCCGAGGGTCTCGCTCCGGCCAGCCCGTCAGATTCTGACATTGGCGACCAGGTAGTGCTCCAGCCGCAGGATGAATACGATCCCTTCACGGCCTACGCCGGTACCGATTTTTATTGGACGAGCAACGCCGAGTTGTTGAACGACACGGCGGGATCCGACGCCTTTTTCACCACCACCGCGGGCGTCAATTACCTGCCGTCTTTGGGCAACAACCTCTTCGCCGACTTCGCCGTGGAAGGCAGCATCTTTCGGTACGCCCGCAACGCTGGCCTCGATTTTAACGCGTTCTCGCTCGCGGCCGGTCTCGTTTACGTGATCCCCGATTTTCACAACGTGACGCTGTTCGCAAATTACCGCTACAGCCTGCTCACGAACCGCGCGTTCAATCGCGAGATTTACCACGACCACACGTTGACCGGTGGCGTGCGAAAAAGTTTTGCGCTCAGCCGGGCGCAACAATTTTACACCGCTCTGGCGGCCGAGTTTTCGCTCGGTGGCGAACCTGCGTATTCGCTGCGGCACGATTTCGCCTGGTTCCTCGGTTATCAGGCGGATCTCACACGCGCGGTCAAACTCGATCTTTATTACCGCCTCGCGGTGCAGCCGTATCGCTACGCAGATCGCACGGATCTCAATCAACTCATCGGCGGTGGGCTTTCGTTCGGCATCACCCGCTGGTTGAGCGTGCAGACGACCGCCACGCTCGGAATCAACAATTCGACGGAGCAGATTTACAGCTACTTCGCCGCGAATATCGGTGGCGGAATTTCCGTGTTGGTCAACTTTTAGGTCATGAATCATCTGCGCTCCCTGTGCCTGGCGCTCGTCTCCCTGCCCGCGCTCGTGAATCCCGCCCTCGCCGGGACGCTCGATTCCGCCCAGGTGACCCGAATCTTTAACGTGGTGGAATTGCTCCCACCCGATGCCGCCGCGACACCGGCCAGTGTGGGCGACGCGATTGCCGGTCAGACCGCCGTGCAGACCGGGAGCAAATCGCGTGCGGAGCTGCAGTTCAACGACGCGACCCTCGCGCGACTGGGTGCCAATTCGGTCTTCACGTTTGAAAAAGGCACGCGCGACCTCGACCTCAAGGAAGGCGTGATTTTGCTCGAGGTGCCCAAGGATGCCGGCGGGGCGCGCGTCAATACCGCCGCCGTAAGTGCTGCGGTCACCGGAACCACGATCATGGTCGAGTCGCGCAAGGCCACTCGAAGTTCCCGCGGAGTCGTCAAATTTATCGTCCTCGAAGGCACCATGAGGCTTTTCCTCAAGGACCGTGTTGGCGAGTCGGTGTTGCTCGAGGCCGGGCAGATGGTGTCCGTCGATCCCGACGCCAAACAACTGCCGGATCCAGTGGTCATCGACCTTGCGCGGCTCAGCCAGACATCCGGGTTGATGAGCAGTGAGTTTACGCCCCTGCGCAACGAGCCATTCATCGTTGAAGCTGCGAGACAGCAACAGGCGCTGCAATCCAAAGGAAAACTGATCCGGGTCAATTCGAGCCTGAACGGAGACCGCCGCAATCCGGTTTTGGCGGCGGCACAGGTCAATACGGCCGCGTCGCTTCGCACCGATGCGCAGGCCATTCGTTCGGATTCCCCGCGGCAGTCACCACCCTCTCGTCTGAATCCACCGAACGTCCGACCGCGCAACAATCCCGAGCCACCACCGCGCCCGCCGAATCCCCCCAAACCTCCGAAACCGCCCAAGCCGCCAAAACCACCCAAGCCCCCAAAACCGCCGTGTGATCCGCCCCGGCCGCCCAATCGTCCGCAGCCGAAACCGCAGCCACCGGCCCCACAACCGCCGCCCGTGCCGCCTTCGCCGCAATTCGGCGAATGACTTCCGGCCTTGGCGAGACTCCTCGCAACCGCGTGCGCCTGCTGCTCGTCGACGGCCATTATTACCTCTACCGGTCGTATTTTGCGATCCGGGGGCTGACGAATTCGCGTGGTGAGCCGACCAACGCGATCTTTGGATTCACCAAGGCGTTGCGGAAAATGGTGCAGGATTTACGGCCGGATTTTGGGGCTGTGGTGTGGGATCGCGGCGTGCCCGCGCGGCGTTCGTCGCTCCAGCCGGCTTACAAAGCGCAGCGCCCGCCGATGCCGGACGAGATGCGGCCACAGGAGGAATTCATGATGGCGCTCGCTCCGCTGCTCGGACTCCAGAGTCTTTCGGCGCCCGACACGGAGGCGGACGATTTGATCGCCTCGTACGCGTGCGCGGCCGCCGATTGCGAAGTTCTCATCGCGACCAACGATAAGGATATCCTGCAGCTCGTGGACGACCGGGTGCGGATTTATTCGACCAACAAAGCCGACTTGCTCGCTCCGACGGACAGCCACGCGCTGCTCGGTGTGCCGGAAGTGCGCGCGAAATGGGGCGTCGAACCGGCACAGATTGGTGACGTGCTGGCGCTCACCGGCGACAGCTCGGATAACATCCCGGGCGTGCCCGGCGTCGGGCAGAAGACGGCGGCGGCGCTCGTCCGCGAGTTCGGATCCGCGGAGGCCTTGCTCGCCAACGTTGAGAAAATCAGCAAACCCGGAGTGCGGGCGAGCGTGACGGCGGCGGCGGACATCATCGTGCAGAATCGCGAGATGGTGCGCCTCGACCTTGATCTGCCGCTGCCCGTGCCGGTCGTGGATCTGATGATTCGTCCGCAGTATCCGGAATTGATCGACGCAATCCGGCGGTGCGAATTCCGCACGTTGCTCGCGGAGATCGAGGCGGAGTCTCGCCGCCCCGCAGCAGGGTCGCCGACTCTCGCTCAAGGCGACCTTTTTTAGGACGGAAATATTTCCGGTCGCTCCCGCAGCCACGCGACAAATTTCGCCAGTGCCCGCGAGCGGTGGCTGATCGAGTTTTTCACTTCGGGCGGCAACGTCCCAAACGTCTCGCAGTGACCTTCGGGCAAAAAAAGTGGATCGTAACCGAAGCCGCCCGTGCCGTGCAGTTCGTTGACGATGATGCCTTCCACCGCGCCATCGAAAGTCGCGATCAGATTGCCGCGATGCGCCAGGGCCAGCACGCAGCGGAACCTCCCGGAACGCGCCTTGCCGCGGACACCCGCCAGATTTTTGAGCAACAGCGCATTGTTGGCGGCATCGGTGGTACCGACGCCGGCGTAGCGGGCCGACCAGACTCCCGGAGCGCCGCCGAGTGCATCGACCTCGATGCCGGAATCATCCGCTAGCGCCCAACCGTCAAAAAATTCCGAAATCGCAGTTGCCTTGAGTGTGGCGTTGGCCACGAACGTGGTGCCGGTTTCCTCGACCTCGGGGGCAGCCGGGTGGGCCGTGAGATCACTCACGCGGAAATGCCCGGCGAGCATGGTGGCGATCTCGTGCGTTTTGTGGGCGTTGCGAGTGGCGAGGAGCAGGTCGGGCATCGCGAAAGGTGTAGGTGATTCTCGCGGAAATGGGAATTGCCGGTGCGGAAACGGGGAATGGGATTGACGGACCCGAAGCCGCCCGGAAGATGGGCGGCTCACGATTTTTCCCATGTCGCGCAAACCCTTTCCGTTTTCCGAGTTCGAGCCCAGGTGGCAGCAGCATTGGCTCGACTCGGGAAATTTCCGCGCGCCCAACCCGGGCGACCCGGAATTCGACGGCACCAAACCGAAGTTCTACGTGCTCGACATGTTTCCGTATCCGAGCGGTGAGGGACTTCACGTCGGACACGTCGAGGGCTACACGGCGACCGACATTCTTGCCCGGGCGCGGCGCATGCAGGGATTCAACGTGCTGCACCCGATGGGCTGGGACGCGTTTGGCCTGCCGGCGGAGCAATTTGCCATCAAGACCGGACAACACCCGCGGGTGACGACCGAACGCAACGTCGCCCGGTTTCGCGAGCAGCTCCAGGCCATCGGATTCAGCTACGACTGGTCGCGGGAAATCAGCACCACTGACCCGGGTTACTTCCGCTGGACGCAGTGGATTTTCCTGCGCCTCTACCATTCGTGGTTCAATCCGGAAACCAATCGCGCCGAACCGATCTCGACGTATTCGGGTAATGATCCCGATGGCGTCCGACTCGCCTACATCGCGGACCGGCCGGTGAATTGGTGCCCGGAACTCGGCACGGTGCTGGCGAATGAAGAAGTCGTCGATGGCCGGAGCGAAGTCGGGGGATTTCCCGTGGAGCGGCGACCGATGCGGCAGTGGATGCTCCGGATTACCGCCTACGCGCAACGCCTGATCGACGAACTCGACGGGCTCGACTGGCCGGAGTCGATCAAGCTCCTCCAGCGCAACTGGATTGGACGCTCCGAGGGAGCGGTGGTGCGATTTGCGATTTCCGGTCTGGCGGGAACAGAAGTGGAGGTCTTCACGACGCGACCCGACACACTTTTCGGCGCGACGTATCTGGTGCTCGCGCCGGAACATCCCCTGGTTGATCTCGTGACGTCCGCCGCGCAAAACGACGCCGTCCACGCCTACCGCAAACTTGTCTCGACGAAATCCGACCTCGAGCGCACCGAACTGGCGAAGGTAAAATCCGGCGTTCCGACTGGCGCGCACGCCGTCAATCCGGCGAACGGCGAGCTCATCCCGATCTGGATCGCCGATTACGTCCTCTTCGGTTACGGCACCGGAGCCATCATGGCCGTGCCCGCGCATGACGAACGCGACTTCGAATTTGCCCAACAATTTGAACTGCCGGTGAGAACAGTCGTCAGTGCAAAAAACGAACTGTCGAGGGAAGTGGAAATGGAGGTAAACGGGGGAGGGGACGTCTCGTCCCCTCATCCAAGTCCTTTTTTCGAGGCCCTCGAACCTGTCGAAATTCACCGGGGCAACCTGCCTCACTGGCAACAGCCCGGTAAGATGTATTTCGTGACGTGGCGGCTGGCCGACAGTCTCCCGCAAGCCAAGCTCGATGCCTGGCGGAACGAGCTCGATGTCTGGCTTGCCTCACACCCAAAACCCTGGAACTCGGAACAACTCGCGGAGTATCACGCCCTCGCTGACGAACGGATCGAGACCTGGCTCGAAGCTGGTGAGGGCGAGTGCATCCTGCGCAAACCAGAGGTTGCTCGAATCGTTATTGATGCGCTCAGGCATTTCGACGGCGCCCATTACGAGCTGACGGGCTTCGTCGTGATGCCGAACCATGTGCACGTCCTGGTCCGGCTGTTTGACGATGTGGACCTGCCTCAGGTGATGCAGGGATGGAAGGGTTTTTCTGCGAAGACAATCAACCAGCAGCTCGAGCGCACCGGTGCCGTGTGGCAGGCGGAATATTTCGACCGGATTGTTCGAAGTGAGCGGCATGCCTCGCGGGTTGAGGAATATTTGCGGGGGAATGCTCGGCAGGCCGGGCTTTTGGGAAGTGAGATGTTTTGGTTGAAGGGGGACGAGACGTCCCCACTCCCTTTGGATAGCTGCTTCGCTGGCGAAGGCGTCGCGGTAAATTCCGGTTTCCTCGACGGGCTGCCGACGGTCGAGGCGAAACGCCGCATGATCAGTTGGCTCGAAGCGCAGGGCGTCGGTGCGGGACGGATCAATTTCAAACTGCGCGACTGGTTGTTTTCGCGTCAGCGCTACTGGGGTGAGCCGTTTCCGATCGTCTGGGACGGATCGCAACACCGCGCTCTCAAAGACGGCGAACTTCCGGTTGTTCAGCCGGAACTTGAGGATTTCAAACCGACCGGAACGGGCGAGCCGCCGCTGGCAAAAGCAACCGCCTGGGTTCGTTATTCCGAAACGGCGCGGCGCGAGACGAACACGATGCCGCAATGGGCGGGCTCGTGCTGGTATTACCTCCGGTTCTGCGACCCGGAGAATCCCGGCCGATTTGTCGGCGAAGATGCGGAGCGCTACTGGATGCAAGGTTCCAGCGATCAAACTTCCGGGAACCAGATTTCGGAAACCCTGGACTCAAAACCGAAAGCCGCTCTCAACGGCGGGGTCGACCTGTACGTCGGCGGCACCGAACACGCCGTTCTGCACCTGCTTTACGCCCGTTTCTGGCACAAAGTGCTTTTCGACCTCGGCCTGGTCTCGACGCGCGAACCGTTCCATCGTCTCGTGAATCAAGGCATCATTCTTGGTAACGACGGCCAGAAGATGTCGAAAAGTCGCGGGAATGTCGTGAGTCCCGACGAGGTGATTTCGGAATACGGGGCGGACTCGCTGCGGCTTTACGAGATGTTCATGGGACCGCTCGAGCAGATGAAACCGTGGAGCATGAAAGGCGTTGAAGGCGTTTTTCGTTTCCTCGCGCGTGTGTGGCGGCTGGCATTCGAGGAAAATCAGGAGGGTGACTGGGTCGTGGCCGGCGCTCTGGCCGAGGTCGATCTCACGTCCGGCCAGCGCAAGGTCCTGCACGCCACGATCAAAAAGGTCACCCACGACATCGACACGCTGTCGTTCAATACCGCCATCGCGCAAATGATGGTGTGCGTGAATGAGTTTACGTCGGCCGAGGTTCGCCCAATCGAGGCTCTGCGCGTGCTGTTGCGCCTGTTGAGTCCGTTTGCGCCGCACATCGCCGAGGAAATCTGGACGCGCCTCGGACTCGAAGGTCTCGCATCCCGGCAACCGTGGCCGGTCCACGACGAATGCTTTCTCGTCGAAAACGAAGTCGAACTGGTGATTCAGGTGAACGGCAAATTGCGCGACCGTGTGACCGTGGGTCTCGATGCCGCTGACCCGGAAATCGAATCCGCCGCGCTCGCCAGCCCCAAAGTTCAAGAATCGCTCTCCGGCAAATCCGTCGTCAAAATTGTCGTCGTGCGCGGCAAACTCGTGAATGTCGTCGTGCGCTGACGCGCCATCGACCCACTTGATTTTTCACCACCACTCGCGAAAAATTTTCCCATCAACCCAACACAAACGTTCTCCATGTCCACGACCACACCGCAAAAATTCGAGTTTCAGGCCGAAATCAAACAGCTGCTCGATATCGTCATCCACTCGCTTTACACCGAGAAGGAAATCTTCGTGCGCGAGCTCGTCTCGAATGCTTCCGACGCGCTGGAAAAACTCCGCCACCTACAGCTCACCGAGAAGGAGATCTTCGACGACAACCTGCCGCTGGAAATCAGCGTCACGACGGAAGACACCGCCAAAACGATCACGATCCAGGACTTTGGAATCGGTATGACGCGGGACGAGATGATCGAAAATCTCGGGACCATCGCGCATTCGGGTTCCAAGGCGTTTCTCCAGGCACTCAGCGAGGGTGGCGAAAAAAATGCCAATCTCATTGGCCAGTTTGGCGTGGGCTTTTATTCGGCCTTCATGGTTGCGAAATCCGTGGCGGTTTACAGTCATTCGTGGCGTCACGACGCCCCCGGTCACGTCTGGACGAGCGATGGATCGGGCAGTTACGAAATCGAGGAAGTCGAGGGCCAGCGTCGCGGCACGAAGGTCGTGATCACGCTCAAGGACGATTGTTCGGAATACGCGACCGGCAGCCGGATCGAGCGCATACTCAAACAGTACAGCGCCTTCGTTTCGTTTCCCATCGAACTCAACGCGACGCGCATCAATACGGTGCAGGCGCTCTGGTTGCGGTCGAAAAACGAAATCACCGACGAGGAATACGCCGAGTTTTACAAGTTTCAGTCGCACGCTTTTGACGAGCCGCGTCTGCGACTGCATTTTTCGGCGGACGCGCCGCTGCAGATCAACGCGCTGCTTTTTGTCCCGCAAACGAATCCGGAAAAATTCGGATTCAGCCGGGCCGAGCCAAGCGTGTCCCTGTATTGCCGCAAGGTGCTGATCGACGCCGCGCCGGCGGATCTGCTGCCGGAGTGGCTCCGATTCGTGAAGGGCGTCGTCGACAGCGAAGATCTGCCGTTGAATATTTCGCGCGAGACGATGCAGGACAAAGCCCTCATCGAAAAACTCAACAAGGTCATCACCAAACGTTTCCTCAAGATGCTCGAGGAGGAGGCAACCGGTGAGTCCGGTGCGTTTACCGCGTTCTACGAGGAATTCGGCGTTTTTCTGAAAGAGGGAGCGGCCCTCGATTACGGCCACCGCGAGCAGCTCATGAAGTTGCTCCGATTCGAATCGTCCTTCACCGAAAAGGGCAAACTGACTTCGCTGGCCGATTACGTTTCGCGCATGCAGCCGGATCAAAGCGACATCTATTTCCTGCTTGGTGCCAACCGCGAAGCCATCGAAAGCGGGCCGTACCTCGAGGGATTCAAATCGCGAAACCTCGAAGTGATCTTTTGCTACGAGCCGGTCGACGAATACGTGATGAGCAACGTCCGGGAATTCGACGGAAAAAAACTCACCGGAGCGGATCGTGCCGACGTGAAACTCGCCGATCTTGCTGCGAATGCCGACGACGGTGCGCTTGACGGCGAAGCGCTCACGGCGCTCACCACGTGGATCAAGGAAACGCTCGGCGAGCGCGTGGACGAAGTGAAAGTCAGCGGTCGGCTCGTCGATTCCCCGGCGATCGCGCTCAACTCGGATGGCGCGATGTCACCACATATGCGGCGCATGATGCGCGCCATGAGCAAGGATGCGCCGGAACCACCCGTGCGGGTAAATCTCGAGATCAACCCGCGTCACGCGGTGATCAAACGTCTGGCCGTTTCCCGCGAAGAAGCTCCCGAGCGAGCGACCCTCGTCGTCGAACAGCTTCTCGACAATGCCCTCATCTCAGCCGGCTTGCTCGACGACCCGACAAAAATGATCGCACGCCTCACCAAGCTGCTCGAGCAGGTGTAACTGGTGCCGCAAGCGTCGCTTGCGACTTCAATGGGGCGGCAAGCGGGCCGCGGGTGAGGCATCCAACTCGGATCGCGTCTCGGTGATTGCCATGGGCGGCAATTTCGACATACTCCGAGTGACATCCCCCCATATGAAAATCTCCCTGTCCGCCGTGCTGGCCGCCGTGGTTTTGACCTCATTTTCCGCGCGCGCGGAACCATCCCGTTTCTGGGATTTTTACGATCCGAATCCGACCAATTTCATCGGCTCGCGCGAGTGGTGGCAGGGCGATGCGATGAGCGGGGATTGGTGGGGCATTCGCAACATGCTTTACGAGGACGGTCTCGAATTTTCGTTCACTTACACGAACAACATCGCCGGCAACGTGACGGGCGGCATGAGCCGGGGATTCACCTACACCGACAACGTCGGGTTCGGTGTGATGATGAATTTCGAAAAACTCATCGGCTGGCAGGGGGCAACGCTGACTGTGAGCGGGCTGAACCGCGCGGGCACGAGCCTGTCGGAACAATACATCGGCAATCAGTTCACCGTTCAGCAGGTTTACGGCGGACAGACGGCGATGTATTACGCGCTCGCCTTCGAGCAAAAACTTTTCGACGACAAAGTGGCGATCAAGCTGGGGCGTTTTGCGACCGGTGACGACTTCGCGTCGTCGCCATTTTATTGGCTCTACATGAACAATGGCATCGACGGGAATCCCCAGGCGCTGCCGGTGAACACCCAATTTTCGGCGTATCCTTGGGCAGTCTGGGCGGCGCGGTTGCGGGTCGAGCCGACCGAGGAAACCAATGCCATGGTCGGTGTTTACCAGGTTTCGCGTCGGGTCTTTGACCGGGGATACCAGGGCGTGGATTGGAGCATTCGCGACGACGATGGGGTTTTGCTCATCAGTCAGGTGGGCTGGACGCCTGAGTTTTTCAAACGACCCGTGCCGGCGTCCGACGTAGCGGCGGACAAACCGGTCGATGGAAAAGCGGTCGCGGATGGAAAATCGAAATCCATCGCGGCTCCGGACGATATGAAGGGGTATCCCGGCCACTACTGGTTCGGTGCGTATTATTCCCCGTGGACGTTTTCGCAGTTTGGCACGGACGAAAACACGACGGACTCCTACGGTTTCTACTGGCACATGGACCAAATGATTTTTCAGGAAACGCCGGGCAGCGAGCAGGGGCTTTCGCTCTGGTCGGCATTCGTGCTTTCCCCGCAGCAAAACATCGCGAAACTCCCGTTCCAGGCCAACGCTGGTCTCGCGTACCGGGGCCTCATCCCGTCGCGTGACGCCGATGAAACGGTCTTCGGATTCGTTTACGGAAAATTCAGCCGCAACTACGCGCGGTCCGTCGATCTGGCGGGCGGCGGTTATCCGGCCTACGAAATCGTCCTCGAACTCGGCCACCGCGTGCAGCTCAGCAAATTCCTCTACGCCCAGCCCAACGTCCAATGGGTCATCAATCCCGGCGGCACCGGCAATATCCCCAACGCCCTCGTCCTCGGAGCCCAGGTCGGCGTGACGTTTTGAAGAAACTCTAATGCGCTGAATCGGGAAACCACTCACGACTTGCCCCGAACCCGAATTTCGCCGAGTCGAATTCGGTCAGGACAGCATGAACTGCATCGGACCAAAGATGTGGTCGAGATCTCTCCGAAGAGATTGAAATGTCGGTGACTCGTGGATTGCGGGCGTGAGCAACACGGGATTGGCGGGAAAGTTATCAGTCGAAATCGAGAAGGTGACCGTCGCGACGGCGATCAAAGTCGGTTCGAATTCGCCGTCTTCCGTTTCTCGATAGTCGAGTATGTCGGTTGGCCCGAATTGAAATCCGGAACTGCTTTCAAAAAACATGCTCGTCCGTTCGGAATGATGTGCGATTTCCTTGGCAATACTCAAAATGATCGGAGACCCCTGGCACGTTATCGAAAGCACGGAGTCTTTCCGCAGGTAGCTCAACGCTGCGTCAATTTGGAGGACTTGGATGTAATCGATGTCGGTGGGAGGAAAAACATAGCTGCCATCGATCGAACTTTTTGTTCGAGAATAATAATCAGCAGGGCCAATCGTTCTCGACACTCTCATCGTTGTCGGTCGCAGCAAATTTAAAGCGTTCTTTGTTTTCTCGTATGAGAGGTAGTCGGCGGTATCCGAGTGAAGTGAAATCTTAACGAGCACGGCTGGATGACATTGATTCCGAACACAGGGACAAGAAAATTCGGCTGATGAAATGTGACACCCCAGCGGATTGGATTTGCAGTTATTCGTGCAGCTGCGAACTCGGCTCTCGATTAATGTACCGGGTCCTGTCGGCGAGGTCCTGCGTAGTAGGCGGTCTGCTTCAGCTTCCGGAGGTTGGATTGTGCAGCGTTTATCGGGTCTTCGGCTTGAACCTCCGGCGGTGGTGTGAAAGCGTGACGGCGTGATGCGGAGAATTTGGTTTCACGCGCTGCTGGCGTTGCTGATTGCGGGGTCGGTGCGTGCGCAGTGGGACGTGACGAAGATCGACGGGCGCGATTACGTCACTCTGGGAGCCATCGCGAAATTTTACGGGATGTCGGCACCGCAGAGCATCGGAGCGGGCCGGTTTGCGTGTGAAGGCGGCGGGCGTTCGTTTCGTGTGCGGGTGGCGCGGCGGGATGCAATCATCGACGGAGCGCGTCACTGGCTGGCTTTTCCGCCGATTGCGCGGGACGGGCAGGTGTATATTTCGCGGGCGGATGTGAGCCACACGATCGACGTGGCGTTTCGACCCGGCAGTGCGGCGGGGATTCGTCCGGTGCGAACCGTAGTGCTCGATGCCGGGCACGGCGGACATGACAAAGGTGCGATCAGCCGTTTCGGAACGGAAAAGGAATTCACCCTTGACATGGTTGCGCGGGTGCGGAAGCGGTTGGAAAAAGCGGGATTTAAAGTGGTGCAGACGCGCTCTTCAGATTCTTTCGTCCCGCTCGAATCGCGGCCGGCGGTTGCCAACCGGTACCCGGACTCGATTTTTGTCAGCATTCATTTCAACGCCGCGGGCTGGAAACCATCGGCAAACGGCATGGAAATCTTTGCGCTGCCAGCGCGGGGCACACCGCCGACGGGGCAAAAATTGCCCCAGACGCGTGACCTGACGACCGAAAGCGGACACGCGAATGGCGCGGCAAATCTCGTGCTCGCGAACACGATTTTCCATTCGATGCTCGGTGGGATGAAAATGTACGACCGGGGCGTGAAGCGGGCGCGGTTTTCCGTTCTCAAAAATGCGCGGGTGCCAGCGGTATTGATCGAGGGAGGATTTCTTACCAATCCCAGCGAGGCGGCGCGCATTTCGGCGACTGCATGGCGCGAGGGATTTGCTGACGCCATCACGCGGGGCATCGTGGAATACCAAAAGCTCGCGACGGCAAAAACCTCGCCGCGCACGGTCACGCAATACGGCGGCAAGCCAACCACGGACTTCATCCCGGACGAGTGAGGATGGGAGACGCAAGCGTTCCGTTTGCGATTTGGTGGGTGGCGACGGGAACGATTCGTTACGTGGTGAGCAGGTCGTCGACTGCGCTGGTGACCGCTTCGATGGTGATCGCCGAGGTGGGCTGGGACGCGGATTTGGGTCGGAATTCGGATGATTCGGACGGAGTGACGACGCGGGAATCCGTGTTGCGCGGCCGCCAGTGGTAGGGATTGGTCGGGCCAAACAATGCGACGACGGGAATCCGCAGAGCGTCGGCGAGATGGACCGGTGCGGAATCCACGGCGCAAACGACGCGGCCTTGCGCGAGAACGGCGGCGGAGCCCAGCAGCGAAAGTTTTCCGGACAGATCAGCGCACGGCTGGGGCAGCGCGTGCTGGATCGCGGCGATGTGCCCCCGCTCGGCGGCGTCATTCGATCCCGTGAAAATTGCGGGCAGTCCGTGGGCGAGCTGGAGGTGACGGATGACAGCCGCCCAGCGATCAGGGAGCCAAAATTTTTCGGCCCGGGCGGATCCGGGGTGAATGACGACAAAGGGTCCCGTCACGCCGACTTCGGCAAACGCGTCGCGTGCTTCGGTGATCGCGTCGGCGGGCAGAGTGATGGCCGGAATCGCGCCTTCGATTTCGATGCCGAGTGGGTGCAGGAGATCCGTGTGGTGGTCGACCGTGTGGCGGTCGCGCACGGACGAATCGACGAAGTCCGTGTAAATCGACGGTCGCAGAAATTTTTTTTCGAAACGTTTGTGCGTCAGTCGTTGCGTCGCCCGCGAAATCGCGCTCGCGAGGGCCGAGCGGTCATTGCCCGTGAGGTCGAGGCAGACGTCCCACGGACGAACGGCGATGCGCCGCCAGAATGGCCATCCGCGCCAGCCGCGTTCAAAAACGAGCACGTCATTTGCGTCGATGGCAGGAGCGAGTGCGGAGGCATTGGCATCAACCGCCAGCGTGATATCCACGCTCGGAAATCGCTCCCGCAATGGGGCGATGAGCGGCGTAGTGAGAATCACGTCGCCGATGCGCTTGAGCTGGAGAATGAGAATGCGCATGGCGGGGCGGGTCAACGGGACGACAACGCGGTGTGGTACGCGTCGAGAAGCCGTTCGCGAAAATGATCCCAGGTGAAGTTTTCCACCACGCGACGGCGGCCGGCAGCGCCGAGGCGGGCGGTGAGGTCGGGGTCGCGGTGCAGGGTGCGGATTGCGTCGGCGAGGGCGTCCAGGTCATTGGGCGGCACGATCAGGCCATTGACTCCGTCGAGAACGACGTCACCGGATTCGCGCGTGGTGATTTGGGCGAGTCCGCAGGCGGCGGCTTCGTAAGTGACTTTGGCGCTGCCTTCACATTCGGACGGGAAAACGTGAACGGTGGCGCGGCGCATCTCGGCGGCAACGTCGGCAACGTGACCACGAACGATCACGCTCGCCGTAGTGTCTCGGAGCAGAGTGGCGATTTCGGAGGACGGTTGACCGACCAGAACGAGCTCGGCGTCGGGCAGGGCGAGCAATTTCCAGGCTTCGAGGAGGATGTGAACGCCTTTGCGGCGAATGAGGGAGCCGGCAAAGATCGCGCGAAACTTCGCCGGGCGTTCCCCGGGCGTGAACCGCTCCGTGTCGACGCCGCGCGAGGTGAGGAAAAGTTTTTCCGCAGGCAGGCCGGCGATAAGAAACGTTTCGCGGGCCTTTTCGGAGAGCACGAGGATCAGGCTGGCGCTCTGGTATTCCTCCATGACCTGCTGTCGGGTGATGAGCAGCCGGTTGAATACGCTGCGCGGGAACGGTGCCGCATCACGCTGGATTTCGCTCCAGGTGATGTCCTTTTTCACCTTGCCCTTGTTGCGGTGCCAGGTGGGGATTTCGAGGAGCGAGGGGATGCCGAGGCGGTTGGCCGTGCGCAGGGATTCGAGGCAATCACCGGACCACGTGTGCAGCAGGTCGTAAGTGCCGGTGGCGAGCTGGCGGGCGGCGGCGTGGTCGAGCGCGTGTTTTTTTGCACCGATATAAAAGTCGCGCGGCAGGACGGAGAGCAGTTTGACCGGGTGGCGCTGGAGGCTCTGAACCTGCAGGCCGAGTCGGTGGATTTCGTCGGGCGATCCGCCGTAAGCAATAGCGCGCCCGAGAAAATTGCCGTCGCGCGCGGCGCGTAGTGATTCGGCAGCGACCTGATCGAGACCGGTGCCGCCGATGCCGGCGGCGATGGAATAAAGCAGCGCGACGGGCTGACGGCGTTCCGTGATTTGCGTTGGGCGGGTGGCGGGATTGCTGTTATCCACGGGGTCGAGTCGGCGATTCGATGGCGGGCCTGAACTTCTCACTGGCGGGGAGACCTTGCCAAGGCGGACGGCGAAGATTTTGTCCTGATACGTGATGAAGATTGGTTTGGTGCGGCGCGGATATTCCTCGACCGGGGGAGCGGAAGCTTATTTGCGGCGTCTCGCGGGCGGTCTCGTGGCGGCCGGGCACGTCCCGGTTTTGATCGGAACATCCGACTGGCCGACGGAGGCGTGGCCGAATGAATTCATCATCCGGGTGCCGGGTCGGACCCCGCGGGAATTTGCGCAATCCGCGGGGCGGGCGATGAACG
Source organism: Chthoniobacterales bacterium (assembly GCA_041748215.1). Classification (GTDB taxonomy): domain Bacteria; phylum Verrucomicrobiota; class Verrucomicrobiia; order Chthoniobacterales; family JAATET01; genus JBGTDR01. Next base: position 12,083 of record JBGTDR010000105.1, on the reverse strand, counting down.
GATGCGACGTAATCTACAGTCTGGAACGCGTGGAACGTTGTGACGTTTACCGCGCGGGCGACGGTGTGCATCGCGCCTGGCTCGACCGGCGGGCGGAATTCGAACCCGCGTGGCGGCGATGGACGCGGTTATTCAATCGAAAACACGCCCAACTGCTTGCGCTGGAGCGGCGGGTTTATGATCCAGCGGTGACGCGATTCGTGCTGGCAAATTCCGCGCTTGTGCGGCGCGAGATCACGCGATTTTACGGGTATCCGGAGGATCGAATCACGGTGGTGGCCAACGGGGTCGATGGTGTAGACGTGCCGCCGGGCACGCGCGAAACCGTGCGAGCGGAACTCGGTCTCGATCCAAAACGTTACACGCTGCTTTTTGCGGGCAGCGGCTGGGATCGGAAGGGGCTGCGTTTTGCCGTGGAGGCTTCGAAGCGACTTCCAGACGCGGTGTTGCTCGTGGCGGGCAAGGGGGACTCGCGCGGACTCACGGGCGAGCGGGTCCGTTTTCTCGGACCCGTGGCGGACATGGGACGGATCTACGCGGCCGCCGACGTCTTTGTGCTGCCAACGATTTACGATCCGTTTTCGAACGCGTGCCTCGAGGCGCTCGCGGCGGGTCTGCCGGTGATCACGACCAATGCCAACGGCGTGGCGGAAATTCTCACGGAAAATGTCCAGGGATCCACGGCGGCCGTCGGCGACGTCGAGCGCATCTACCGGTCGGCGCTTTTCTGGGCGGATCCGCAACGACGTGCCCATGCCCGTCCGGCCTGCCAGGCGCTGGCGGCTCGTTTTTCCGTTGCGGAAAATGTCCGGGGAACTCTCACGGTGCTGGAGCGGGCGGTGCAGGACCGGTGATGCCTGGGCGCGACGGTTTGGAGCCGTTTTAAACGTCGGCGAGCAGCGTCGAAATCACGGTGTCGGTGTCACCGAGGTCGGAGAAAAGAAAGTCGGGGCTGTGCCCGGCGAGTTCCTCCAGAGAATATTGTCCGGTGGCGATTGCGGCGGTTTTTGCCCCGATGGCACGTCCACACTCGATGTCGCGTGGAGTGTCGCCGATCACGATGATTCTCCCGGGCGGAAACGATTCGCCGTGACGTTCGGTGGCGCGGGTCTGCGCGAATCGGCCGAGTTCGTTGCGGTCGTGATGGTCGTCAGCGAACGCACCGAATTCAAAAAAATGCCACACGCCGTAGTGGCGAAGTTTGATTTCGGCACCGCGCGCGAGATTTCCGGTGAGCAGAGCCAGCACGCAGCCGGGGTGGTCGCGAAGTTTCCCGAGCAATTTCACGATGCCGGGCAGAAGAAATCCGTCGTGGCGGGGCAGGCGGAGCGTGAGGTGATGCAGGTAGCTGTCGAGCAGCGCCGTGATGTTTTCAGCGCTGACCGGGAGTCCGTGTTTTTCGAGCAGCAGGCGGGTAATCAGCGCATCGGTCGCGCCGGCGAGCGTGATGCCGAAGAGGTCTTCCTCCACGCCGAAGCGGGAGTTCATCGCGTCATGCAGGGCGCCCTCGCCCGCGCCACCCGACGTGATGAGCGTACCGTCGATGTCGAAAAGAAGCAGGTGGCGGCGATCAGCGCCCGCCATTTTCGCCAGCTTCCACGTCGTCGTCCTCTTCGTCTTCGACGTCCTCGACGTATTCTTCGTCAGGAGCGGTCCAGCGGCGTTTCCGTTTGTTGGCGGGGAGGGGACTCAGCGTCATGCCGATGGCGCGGCCAGCCATTTTTGGCTCCATGTCCACGTGAGCCATGGTGGCCAGATCCTGTTTCACGCGTTCCATGACGGCGCGACCATTTTCCTGGTGGGCCATTTCGCGTCCGCGGAACTGGAGGCCAATCTTGAGCTTGTTGCCCTTGTCGAGGAATTCCTCGGCGTGGCGAATTTTCGTCATGTAATCGTGTTCGTCGATGTTCGCACGAAACTTGATTTCCTTGACCTTGCTGACCGCGTGTTTCTTTTCCTTTTCCTGCTTGGCGAGGTCGTAGCAAAACTTGCCGTAATCGACGATGCGGCAGACGGGCGGGTTTGCGGTGGAAGCGACTTCCACGAGGTCGAGGCCGTAACTTTTGGCCTTCTTGATGGCGTCGTCGGTCCGGAGGACGCCGAGCTGGGTGTTGGTGGCGGCAACGATCACGCGAACCTCGCGGGCGCGGATGCGTTCATTGACACGGTGGCGCGGCTCGACGCGCTGGGGACGATAAGGGCGTCTCGGTTTAATAGGGCCTCCTGGGTTGCATGATCCGGTACGGACCGGGGTCGGAAGGACGGGATGTCATGAGCGCACGTGCGCAGTGGACAAGACGGATCCGAAAGAGGGGGCTGATCTCACGAACGATGTTCTGAGCAGCGGGTGTTCCTGATTTTCGATGTCGAAGTTTTCCGTCAAAAAGTTCTGTCGTGGTGGGAACCGGTTGGTTCCGTGCTTCTCCCCCGGCGGGTGCGAAGCCGGACGGGGGAATGCTTGCGGAGCATCTAAGGGAGGTCGGGCGGATGCGCAAGCCGATTTTTTTCCAGAATCCGCAAGGTGGCTCACCCGTTCGCAGGTCGGAGGTCGAAGGCGGAACGGGCGAGGATTTCGCCGTTGATCATGAGCTCGACCGCGTGACGGCCCGGATGGTGGGTGCGGGTCGTGAAGTCACGGATGACCTGGCTGCGCGTGAGAAGAACGACCGCCCCGGGCGCGAGGGTCAGTTCCTTCCATTTGAAAACTTTGGCCGACGCGTTTCCGGAGCGTTTGATATAATAAATCGTGCAGTCCACGACGAGGCGTTGGGTTCGCGGGGAGCGCGACGCGATCCGGACCGAAAACGCCAGACGGCCGCCGAGCGAGATTTCGGGCGGATCGAGAGAAAAGTCGGACACCTCGACGGCGGGCGGTTCGCCCGCTCCGATGAGCGCGAGCGCACGGCGGTCTCCGCGTTTGATGAGCGTGCGCAGGGCGCGTTTTGCAATCCACGCCGGGTTCGGCTCCGCGGGTGGCCAGCGCGCGAGCCGGTCCAGCACCCAGTCGGGATGATCCTTCGTGATGTCGTTCAGGTGGTTCGCGACGGATTTGCGAACGTAAAGACAGGGATCGTTCCGCAGGTTTTCGAGGATCGGTGCGACGGGGGCCGGATCAGCGACGAGTGCGTCGAGGCGGAACGACCAGGGCAGACGCGGCCGGGATCCTTCCGAGGCCAGCCGCCGAACGTGTTCGTCCGGATCGCGGGACCAGCGTTCCATGACCGCCAGCGTGCGCGGCAGGTCACGGCGCAGGAATTCCCGCACCGCAAATTCGGATGATCCGAACGGGGTGAAAAATTTCAACGCGTCCATCGACTCGTCGAAATCAGCGAGTCCAAAACGGCCGACGTAATCGGGCAGCACGAGAGTGGCAAAGCCGTGATCGATGCGCGGTGCCAGCTCCCGCAGGATCGCGAGAGCGGCGGAATAATCGGCCGGAAGTGTGGCGTGCAGGCATTCGGTCATCCGCCGCAGGCGCTGCATCAGGCTGAGGTCGTCGAGACCCGGTAAAGCGACGGCAAGGAATTTGGTGGCGTCGAACTTGCGATCGATTCGGGAGAGTTCGGCCGCCGTTCGCTGGAATCGGTCGGCGTCAAAAATTTCCTTGAGAGCGGGTGCGGGGTCGGACATCGGCGGTTGCGTGAATAGGCTGGGGGCGCGCGTGACGCAATCCTTGCTCGCCGTCCGGAGCGGAGCGTGGGATGTTTCGCACATGCCGCACCGTCCCAAAAAAGTCAAAAAATCCGACACGCGCTCGGCCACTCCGAGCCGGGTCGATCAGCTCGCGGCACAGCGCCGCACCGACATGGCGGCCCGGTCGAGCCTGTCGCGATTCCAGAACCGAAAGTCGGAAAAGCGCTAGCGCGATCCGCACCGCACCTGGCTCGTCATCACCGTTTTACGGGCGGTTTTTTATTTCCGGAGAAAAGAATGGGGTCCACCTGGAGCTGGGCGAGGGCCCGGCGGGCGACCGCTCCGATGATTGCCATGACCACCAACAGGGCAGCGAAACCCGCCACGGCAACGGGCCATCCCGGTCCTTCACTGATAAACGTCTGAATGTCGGCCGCGCCGCTTGCCGCGGCGGTGCCGGCGAAAAGCATCACCATCATGGTCCGTGGCAGCATGCCGAGCACGGTGCCGAGCACGAACGGACCTGCAGGCACACCACTGCTCACGAGCAAAAGATTCATAAACGCAAACGGTGCCTGTGGCGGCACGCGCAGCAACGCGACCATGAGCGTTGCGGAAACGAACCCGCGACCGACCAGTGCGTGCCGGACCGCCCACGCTTCCGGTTTCGCATCGATCCAATTTTCGAACCGCCGCCCTGCGATCAACCGGGTGATCGCCAGCCCGATCAATGCAGCCCCCGCGAAGGCGACCGAAGCCGCCAGGCTGCCGCGGAAAACGCCGAAAACCCACCCGCCCAGCACGGCCTGCGCGGTGGTCGGAAGCAGTCCGAGTCCGCTGGTGATCATCAGAACCAGCGCGAAAACGAAGAGGCCCGGAGTGCCCTGCGCGCGCAGCCAGGCGGAGACCGGTCCAAGTTCGTAAAGGAGAACGAGTCCAGCCACGCCGGGCACCGTGAGCCAGAATGCCGCCAGCAAGCCAGCTGGCCCGAGGGCGAACAGGCGGGTGAATGTTTGACGCAGTAGGAGGAAAAACGAATTCATCGGCCGTCGGGCAATCTCGGTGGTGAAGTGGGAATCGTCGATGCGGGATGAGCGTCCGGGATTGCGCTGCGGGCCGCGAGTGGTGACACTCGCTGGAAATGAAACGCACCGCATCCGCCGTCTGGCAGGGAAATCTTCAAGAAGGTCAGGGCTCGCTCACGACGCAGAGTCACGTATTTGATGAACAACCGTATTCGTTTCGCTCGCGGTTCGGCGAGGGTGCGGAAACAAATCCTGAGGAGCTGATTGCGGCCGCGCATGCGGGTTGTTTCACGATGGCGCTGTCATTGTTCCTCGGAAACGCAGGATTCACCGCCGAAAAGCTCGAGACAAAAGCCACGCTCACTCTCGATCAGGAAAAACTCGCGATCACGACGGTTCACCTCGATCTCACCGGCACGGTGCCCGGCATCGACGCCGATCAGTTTGCTTCGATTGCCGCGGAAGCCAAAGCTGGTTGCCCGGTCTCCAAGGTGCTCAACGCCGAGATCACCCTCACGGCGACGCTCGCATAGCGTTGAGGGTTTCCGTTTTTGTCGCGCTGATATTCGTGCTGGTGCTGGCAGTCCGTGCGTTCGCGCAACCGGCTTCGCCACCGGTCTACACGCTCGATTTATCGGGTACGGAATCGTTGCCGGTCGGACTCTCGTGGGTCAATGAAGGCCCTGGTGGCGGCGCGTGTTTGAAAATCGAAGTGGCGCCCGGAGCCCCGCTCGAAGGGCGTTTGCTGACCCTCCCCATCGATCTGACACCGCTGCGAGATCAAGAAATTTTGCTGTCCTACGACGTGCGCGCCGACGGGGTGAGCGTGCCGGAGCAGGATTACAACGGCATCAAAAGCCAGCTCCACTGGACGTCGGTGGCGCAGGGTCCCCGGTGGTTCAACGAAGGCAAATTGACGGGCACGTTCGACTGGCGGCGATCCGCGTTGCTCATCCGGGTGGATGGTGACGCGAAGGATGGTGTGCTCCAGCTTGGCATGCAGCAATGCTCGGGCACGGCGTGGCTGGCAAATGTCACGCTCACCATCGTGCGTCCCAAACCGGACCGCGGGCCCTTTCGTGGCCATGACCTGCCGCGATTGCGCGGAATGATGGGGGCGGCAACTTACGTGCCCGCGGACCTCGACGAAATGGCCCGGTGGAACGTGAATTGCCTGCGCTGGCAACTCTTGAATCCGGCGTGGGACCGCACCGAAATTCCCGGCGACCCGGCAATCTACGGCCGTTGGCTCGATGGCAAACTGAACGAGCTGGATCGCGTGCTCGAGCACGCCCATTCGCTGGGCATTCGTGTGATCGTGGACCTGCACGCCCCGCCGGGTGGGCGCACCGAAGACGGATCCCTGCGCATGGTGATGGATCGTTCGTTGCAGCAGGTTTTCCTCGATGTCTGGCAAAAAATTGCGCGCCGATATCGCGGCCGGCCGGGCGTGTGGGCGTACGATTTGATGAACGAGCCGGTGCAAACGCGGCCGTCACCGCCCGGGGTCATGAATTGGGCTGAACTCCAGGTCGCCGCGGCGCGGGCCGTGCGCGCTATCGATCCGGATACGCCGATCCTGATTGCCACGGACCAGTGGAATTCACCCGAGGCCTTTGCGTGGATGGAGCCGGTGGATGTCCCGCGAGTGATCTATCAGGTCCACGTGTATTGGCCGCACGAATACACGCACCAGGGTGTGGACGGGCCGTGGGACGAAGCGAAGCGCGTCGTTTATCCCGGCACGTTTAATACGCGCCCGTTTGACGTCGAGGCGATCCGGCGGCACCTCGCGCCGGTGCGGGAATTCCAGAAGGCATACAACGTCCAGATTTTTGTTGGTGAATTCAGCGTCGTGCGATGGGCGCCGGGTGGCGCGAAGTACCTCGCCGACTGCCTGGCACTATTCGAGGAATACGGCTGGGACTGGGCGTTCCACGCGTTTCGCGAATGGCCGGGCTGGAGCCTCGAGCACGCGGACCAGCCGTACGGCCGCGACGAACATCCCATCGCCGCCGAGCCTCCGGATCGTGCGCGCGTTATCCGTGGCTGGCTGGACAAAAACAAACGCTGATCACTCCGGCGGCGGAGAATTTTTCCAGATCTCGCGGACCTCGTCCTGCGTGAGCAGAATGGCACCTTTGATCAGACGGCAGAATTCCTTCTTGCTCACTTGGTGGTGCGCGCCTTCGCCGGTGAGGAGATTGCTGACGGCCTTGTATTGCACGGCGAGCCGCTCCAGCTGAACGATGCGGAGATAGACATCGCCCTGACGGTAAACTTGATTCTGCGCGAGCTTCACGGCGGAGAGCGTAGCGGCCAGGGCGTCCCGACGCATGCGCGAAATCGTCACGTCGAGGGGCGAACTTCCTTTTCCCCTTTCGACGGGGGGCGTGCTAGCGTCCGCGAGTCATGAGTGATGAGCCGTCTTCCCAGCCCGACCTCTCCGCAATCGATCTGTCCCTGAGTTTCGCACCCGCGTGGGCGAAGGAGGCCGACGCACCGGAGAAGTTTGCGCGACTGGCCGACAAACACGGAGCAGATCGTCCGGAACGCGGCGACCGCCGTGACGACCGTGGGCGTGGTGGCCCGGACCGGCGTCCGGCCCGTCCCGGAAGCGCCAATCGCGCCGGCGGGAATCGCGGGAACTCGGGCAAACGTCCGGACCGCCGCGACGACCGGCGTCCGGAACGTCGCAGCGAGGCACCGCCACCACCGACTCCCGTGGTTAACGGATGGGACGTGCATTTTCTCGCCGATACGCACGGCGTCGAGGGAGTCGCGAAGCAGATCAAAAGTTCAGCCAAGGCGTACCCGCTTTTCGATCTCGCCCGCCTCGTTCTGGAGAAATCCGAACGTTACCTCGTTGAGCTCAAACGCACGGCCGACGACGCGACGCCGATCTTCCAGCTCAAGGCCGATGGCAGCTTGTGGCTCCGCGAGGCCGACGCTTTGGCAGCAGCGCTCGCCGGACAACTCGAAAAATTTTACCGCCGCGAACGGGTCGCGACCGAAGCGCCGAAGGGCATTTTTCCTTTCGTTGCGGTTTGCGGTATGAGCGGCACGCTGCTCGGCCCGCCGAACTACCACGATTACCAGACCAAGCTCATCCGCCTGCACGCCGAGCGATTTGCGAACGTGCCGTTCGAAGTTTTCAAAAGTCGCATCCGCATGGAACGGGAGGAATCGTTCATCGAAAAATGGAAGGAGGAGCAAAGCACCCGCGAAGAATTTTATCCGCTGAACTCGCCGGAAATGGCCGAGGGTGCGGAGCCGGTGAAGCTGGCTTCCATGGCCGATGTCGAGCGGCACTTCCGGGAGAACTACGCCAGCGGCGCGGTCGAGCGCATCCGCGATCGGGTGGTCGCCCCCGGACCCGCGGCGATGAATGATTCCGCTCCGGCGATCCTCGATCTCACCCGGGGTGTGTGGGATCAGCTCCAGCGATTCCCGCTGCCCCTCGCGCACACGCTGGGCCAGCAGCTCACGTCGAAGGGCCTTCAGATTTTCAAGACGAGCGACAACATCACGTGCGTCGGAGTGGCGCGGCCGCGCTACCTCGACCGCCAGGCGACGCCGGTCTCGGATGCGCTCAGTGCGATGCTCGATTATCTCGAAGCCAGCCCGGGAGCGCCGCGTGGCGAACAGTGGAAAACACTCATCGCCCTGCGCCCGATCCCGGACGGTGGCACCGCCTCCGACCGCGACGCCGCTGTCGCCGCGGATCTTTTGTGGCTCCTGCACGAAGGTCACGTGATCGATTTTGCCCGCAGTGGGCTCGAAGCCGCCCGCCGCCCCAAACCACGTCCCGAAGGCGATCGCAAACCGAAAGCCAACGTCAAACGCGAGCCGCAACCGGTGGCCGATTTGCCGCCGACCCCGGATTCGCCCGCCGCCCCAGCGAATGCTCCCGTCGAATCGCAGGCGGAATCTCCCGCGCCCGCCGCGGAGAATTTCTCCGAACCAGAGCCCGCGGAGCCAGATTCATCCACTTCGGATACGGAAACGCCGCCGCGCGATGCTGAGCCGTCGGAAAGCCTGTCCAATCCATCACCGGAGGTCACCGTTGACGATTCCACGACCGAACCTGCTTCGGAGGTCACTGATCGCCCGGAGCCGGAAAATCCGGTGCAGCGGCCGAATTCGCCATCGGTTGAACCGTGAGTTCCGATGGCCGAGGCAACGCGGACGTGAGATCCGTCGTCGTGCATTCTGATGGCGCGTGTCGGGGAAATCCCGGCCCCGGCGGCTGGGCGGCCGTGCTCGTCTGCGGGTCGCACCGCAAGGAATTGAGCGGTGCCGTTGCTGCCACGACCAACAACCGGATGGAGCTGCAGGCCGCCATCGCCGCTCTAGAGACACTCACACAACCCTGCGCGATCGAATTTTTCACCGACTCGAAATACGTGCAGCAGGGCATCGCGTCGTGGATCGCCGGATGGAAGCGCAATGGCTGGCTCACCACTACCAAAAAGCCCGTCAAAAATGCCGACCTGTGGCGGGCCCTCGACGCGGCGGCCGCCAAACACAGCATTCGCTGGAAGTGGCTGAAAGGCCATGCGGGACACGCCGAAAATGAACGCTGCGATGTGCTGGCCAATGCCGCAATCGACCGCGTTGTTCGGGAGCATTCGCCCGCGCAATTGCGGGAGAGCCTGCGCGCGTTCGTTGCGGAATCCGAGCCGTCCGACGCGCAGCGGGCATTGATTTGATCCGCGCTGTCAGGTCGGCCAAAGCCAGAGGATCAGCCCGCCGCAGATCAGGACACCGGTGAACGCAACGGCAACGCGGATCGTGAGTGCCCGCGTGCCGAGAGCCGCGACCGTTCCAAATTTAAACACAAAGTTTGCCATTGCGGCGATGACGATGGTTCGCCACGCGGTATCGGTTTCCACGCTGCCGTCGTCGGCGAGCTGCGCCGTTGAAATGGTAATCGCATCCATGTCGGTGAGGCCCGATATGATGCCGACGATGTAAAGCCCGGCCGAACCGAAATGGTCTTTTGCGGCCGCGACCGCCAAAAGGACGAGCGCGTAAAGTGCGGCGAAAATGAATGCGGGTTTGAATTCGGCAGGATTTTCCTGCTCGGGCATCGGCGTTTCCTTCCCGCGATTGGTGAATGCCATGACCGCCGAAATGCCGACGCATACGACGAGAAGAACCGCCAGCGGTGGTGCCATCGCCGCAAACGATCCCGAGGCAACGGCGGCAATTTCCACGATGACCCGGACGAGCGAGATGCAGGCCGCAATCATGATGACGAGTGCGGCCAGGGGAGCGAGCGCGGGTTCCGTCGCCGCCCGGCGCGCGTAGCTCACCGTGGTCGCCGTGCTCGAGATCAAGCCGCCGATGATTCCACCCAGCAGCGTCCCGGCCCGGGCTCCAAAAAGTTTATACGCGACGTAACCGCAGAGCCCGATCCCGACGATCAGGACCACCATCAGCCAGATTTTGAAGGGATTCAGCACGCCGTACGGACCGAATGGTTCGTTGGGAAGGACGGGCAGAACGATGAGACTGATGAAGACAAACTGCATGATTGCACGCATGTCGCGACTGCCCACAGCGGCAGCAAACTGGTGCAGCGGTTCCTTGGCGTGCAGCAGCACGGCCATCAATCCGCCCAGCACCACGACGACGGCAAGGCTGCCGATGACCGCCAGAACGCCGAGTCCGTAAAGCAGCAATGCCGCAATCTCGGTCGTCATGCCTGGATCGGCTTCCGGCGATTTCATCTTGGCAAAATTCGCGGTCACGACGAGTGCGGCGAGTGCGAGCAGGCCGGCACCTACGATCCAGTCGCCGTGGATCTGGCCGATTTGGGCGCACACCGTGCCGAAAACCGCGACGAGCGGAAATGTGCGAATACCTCCGATGGAAGACTCGGTGCGTTGCCGTTGGAGTCCAAGCAGGAGACCGATTCCGAGGGAGACGGCGAGTTGCTGGAGGGTTACTACGTCCATGAGAGGAGCTTACCATGATTCGATACCCAAGGGCACGGCGGATGGCTGGCACGGGGAGTCGTGACTTTGCGGAATAAATCCGCGATCACCATCTCTCATGCCCATGAGCCGAAGCACCTTTCGTTTTCGTCATCTCGCTCCCGCGGCCCTGGTCGTAGCGGCGTTTGTTTGCTCTGCCCGCGCGGAGTTGGCGTCCACTGCGGACAGCGTGAAACCGCTGGCGGTCGGAGCCGAAGTCCCGGAGGCGACGCTGATGACGTCGAGCGGAGATTCCTTTTCGCTGCGTGACGAAGCGACGAAGCAACCCACGGTGATCATCTTTTATCGCGGTGGCTGGTGCCCGTATTGCACCGAACACCTTGCCGAAATTCAGGGTGTGGAAAAACAGCTCGTCGATCTTGGCTTCCGCATCCTGGCGATCAGTCCGGACTTGTCCGGCGCGCTGGAAGCGACCAAGGTAAAAACCAAGGCAGCCTACACGCTGCTGGCGGATCCGGAGGGCGATGCCGCCGAAGCGTTCGGGCTGCGATTCCGGATCGATGACGAGACGGTTGAACGCTACAAAAATTACGGAATCACGCTGCCGCTCGATGCGTCGGGTGCTCCGTGGCTGCCCGTGCCGGCGCTGTATCTGTTGGGAAAAAACGGCCGGATCGGATTCGCCCACTGGGACGCGAAATACCAAAAGCGATTGACGGCCGATGCCGTGCTCGGGGCGGCGAGGGAGGTCGAAAAATGAATCGCTGCCGATGGAATGATCGCGATTGACATTATTCGATTCGGAGCCTAGCAACCGGGAATGAACGTTTCCTGTTTCCCTCACAGTTTTTCCCGGCTCTTGTTGGTGACCGTGGCCACCGGACTTTTTGGGGTAGCGTCTTCCATCGCCTCGACTGGACCGCTCGCGGGTAGCTATAGCGGCACCTACAAGGGCAAGGGGAACGACGGGACCGAGGTGACGGGTCCGACGGACGTCAAATTTGTCGCGAAATCGGAAGGCACGGCCGGAACGATGACTCTGAAGGGCACGGCATCCGATGGGACGAAGTTCACCGCAAAAGTGGTATTCAATGCCGACGGCACGTGCACCACGACAGCGCTGGTTCCGGGTGTCATTCCCGTTCAGGGCACCGGCACGTGGACAGCCAACGCGAACGGTACCAAAATCAGTTACACGCTGGCGGGGACCGTGGACGTGCTCATTTTTTCCACAACCGTCACGACCACCGGCACGATCAAAAAGGCCGGAAAAAAATTCAAGATCAAGGGCAAGGCCACCGCGAACCCGCCAATTCCCTTCACTCAGGTGCCGTCGAGCGGATCTTACACCTACACCGGGAAATAATCCGACGCCCGGGCCCGGATGGGCTGAGCCGCTTTGTCATAACGCGGGAAATCTCTTGAGACGAGGGTGGGCTGGTCGGATGATGCCGCTCCCACAACAACCGATTTCAAGACCATG
>JBGTDR010000104.1:0-2647 GCA_041748215.1 Chthoniobacterales bacterium | reverse complement strand
CAGCTTCGGGCTCTCGCGCTGGACGTGTTGATGGCAATTCCAGCAGGTGCTGCCGGTTGGCACGTTGGAATGCCCCGCGACATCGACGAACGAGTGGCAATATCGGCAATCGAGGCCGAGTTGATCGACGTGGATTTTGTGGGAGAATGGAATGGGCTGGCTCGGTTGATATCCCACGTTGAGGGTTTTGGGCGTCGCGTAGTAGGCGAATGCGAGAGCGACGCCTGCTGCGGCGGTTCCAGCGCAAACAGCGATTTTCAGAGGCAGTAAATTGGACCAACGAGGGAAAATATTTGCCATGGCGTGGGCGATGCGGTGCGAGAGGTTGCCGCTTGTGAAAATTTTCACAAGCCTGATTCCGAAAAGTTTTTAGATGATTCGGGGACGGCGGGAGGATGCAAACGAAACCCCGCCATGCAATGCGAAAAGAGAAAATCTGGTCGAATTTGTAACCGCGGGAGGCGGGCTGCTTTGAATTTCCGTAAGATCTCAGGAATTCGACCAGTTCAGGCCTTTGTCGTCTCTCCATTGCCGGTAAGCGGCGAATTGCTCTGCCTTGCTCAGGCGCAAGCGGGCCGGGTCTTCGCTGAGGAAGGTCTCAAACGCACCACCCTGGGAAGTTTCGGCGCTGCTCGGTTCAGCCTCGGGCGTTTCACGCACGCCCCTGCTCTTTGAACTTTGGGAAATGGCCTTTTCCAATCGTCCCAACCGGCCCAGGATCCGCAAATTCAAAATCATCCCGATTCCCGTCATCAGCAGGCCCAACGAAAGCAGGATGACCAGTGGAAACAGGTAGGTGGGCATCTCGGATTCTGGCATGCAGGCAGTCTTGGGAAATCCGGCCGATTTGAGAAGCTTCAAGTGATCGATCTCACCTTGCCAGCGCGTTCACGTGGGCCGTCGCCGCGGAGGCCAAGCCGGTTGGATTGTAACCGCCTTCCAGAATGGAAAGAATCCGCCCGCGACAGAGTTTGTCGGCCATCGCCACACAGCTGCGGGTCATTTCCGCAAAAGTCTCGTCGTCCCAGCGCAGCCCGCCGACCGGATCGTCCACCCGAGCGTCGAAGCCCGCGGAGATCAGGAGGAAATCCGGCTGAAAAGCGTCAATCGCCGGCTCGATTTGCTCCCGCCACTCGGTCAAAGCGACTGCCCCATCGGAATTTCCCGGCAACGGAATGTTCAGCGTGGTTCCCTCCCCCGCCCCCTGTCCGCGCTCGGTGGCGGGACCGGTGAACGGATAGATGTTTTTCTCGTGGAGCGAGATGTAAAGCACGCTGGGATCCTCGACGAAAACCGCCTCCGTGCCATTTCCATGATGCACGTCCCAATCGATGATCGCCACTTTCCCCAAGCCATGGCGCGATTGCAAATAGCGGGCCGCCACCGCGACGTGGTTGAAAATGCAGAAACCCATGCCGCGGGATGGCGTCGCATGGTGGCCGGGCGGACGCACCGCGCAGAATGCCGAGTCCACCGTCCCGCGCATCACGGCATCCGCCAATTCGAGCACCGCTCCGGTCGCCTCCAGCGCGACGTCATAACTTTCCTCACAAATTGCAGTGTCCCCAGTGCGCAGGCAATCGGCGAATGTCTCGGTGTCGCGATAAACCAGATCATGGTAGTCGTGATCGTGCACCAGCAGGATTTCCGAGACCAAAGCCCGCCGTCCACGCAGCCGGATCACCTCATCGGGCAGCTCTTCCAGCGCCGCCGTGAGCACCCGGTAGCGGTGCGCCGACTCCGGGTGAAACGCTCCCGTGTCGTGTCGTTCATAGCCCGCGCACGAATGCACTCCGATCCGTCTTTTGGTTTCGCTCATCGTTCCAGTCGTTGGATGTTTTTTCGTTCGAGAAATTTTTCGCGCGATTTGAGCACCGCCGCCACCGGCACGATGATCGAGCGCTCCTCGTCCATCGACCCTCCGGACTCGCTGCCGCCCGCCGCGAGAAACAAGCCTGCCATGGCGCGGTTGTCCGGCAGCACGCTGGCCCAGAATTCGTGAATTCCGCGCCGCCTCGCCGTTTCGGCCAGTTCGCCCAGCAAAAACCCGGCCACCCCGAGGTGGCGCGTCGACTCGTGGACGATAAACGCCACCTCCGCCCGCTTGCCATCGTCATCCAAGTAATACCGACCGATCGCCCGAAGCTCCTGCCGTCCAGGTTCGTCCGAGAAGAACCCCAGAGCCAAATCCTTCGTTTGATCGACCGCCGCCAGCTTGTATGCGGACTCACCGGTCATCCGGTCGCGCAGGTAGCCATAGCGCAACCGCACCGTTTCCTCGTCGTGCGAGTAAAAGAATTCCTGCAATGTCCGCATGTCGCTTGCATGCAACGGCCGCAGAAACAGGCGGGTGTGCTTGAACTTCACCCAAGCGGAGTCAATCCCCTCCTCACCCCACTCCGGTTCGGTCGATGGCATCGTGAAGAACTTCGGCAGCCATCCGCGTTGCCGCGCCCCTTCAAGCAGGCCCTCGCGGTGGTCCGGATGCGCCACCTCCACCAGCCGCGCCACCCGTTCGCGGATTGAGCGTCCATAAAGACTCGCCACACCGAACTCGGTCACGACGTGATGCACATCGCCGCGTCCGGTGCAGACCCCGCTGCCTTCCTTCAATCCAGCGACAATCCGAGAACTGCCGTCTTCGTCC
>JBGTDR010000103.1:0-3762 GCA_041748215.1 Chthoniobacterales bacterium | reverse complement strand
CGGGCAGATCGCGGTGGCGGCGCTCGTGTTGCCGCTCTTTCTGCTGCTGCGGCGGCAGCCGTTCTGGCTGCGCCGGTGGGTGCCCGCGTGCTCGGCGCTGATCGCGCTGATGGGTGGTTACTGGCTCGTCGAGCGGGTCTGGTTCGGCTAGCCCGGCTGGACGCCCGCGACGGCCGCCGCTACGTTCTGCGGCAGGCCATGCAGCAATACCACCGCCTCCTTCGTCTTGTGCTCGAGCACGGGAAACCAAAATCCGATCGCACGGGCACGGGCACGTTGTCGATTTTCGGTGCGCAGGAGCGTTTTGATCTACGGGAAAATTTCCCGTTGCTTACGACCAAGAAGTTGCACACGAGATCGATCATCCACGAGTTGCTTTGGTTTCTGCGCGGCGAGACGAACGTGCACTCGCTCAACGCGCAGGGCGTCACGATTTGGGACGAATGGGCCGACGACCAGGGCGATCTCGGGCGGATCTACGGTGCGCAATGGTGCGACTGGCGATCGCCGGAAGGGGGTTCGATCCACCAGATCGACGACGTGATCAAACGGATCAAGGCCGACCCGGACAGCCGCCGCCTCGTAGTAAGTGCGTGGAATCCCGGTGAACTCGATCGCATGGCGCTCGCGCCGTGCCACGCGCTATTCCAGTTTTACGTGATTGATGGTGAGTTGAGCTGCCAGCTCTACCAGCGCAGCGCCGACCTCTTCTTGGGAGTGCCGTTCAACATTGCGTCGTACGCGCTGCTCACGTGCATGATTGCGCAGGTGTGCGGATTGCGGCCGGGTGATTTCATCCACACGTTCGGTGATCTGCATCTTTACGGAAATCATCTTGATCAGGCGCGTGAGCAGCTGTCGCGCGAATGCCGCCCGCTACCCACCCTGCGCCTGAACCCGGCGGTCACCGACATCCACGCGTTTAGTTTCGAAGATTTCACGTTGGAAAATTACGATCCACACCCCGCGATCAAAGCCCCCATCGCGGTATGATCGCCATTGCCGCCATGGCCCGGAATCGCGCCATCGGCCATCAGGGTCGCATCCCGTGGCACCTCTCCGCCGACCTCAAGTTTTTCAAACGCACCACAATGGGCCACGTCATCCTGATGGGGCGGAAAACGTTCGATTCGCTCGGAAAACCGCTGCCCGGCCGCGAAAATGTCGTGCTTTCGCGCCGCCCGCTCGACGTGCCCGGCGTGCGCCGTCTGTCCAGTTTCAACGAAGTCGCCGAGCCGAATGATGGGCGGACGCTCTTTGTGATCGGCGGGGCCGAGATTTACCGTGAACTCCTGCCGAGTTGTGCGGAATTGCTGCTGACCCTTGTCGCGCTGGAGCCGGAGGCGGACACTTTTTTCCCCCCGTTCGAGGACCAATTCTCGTTGGCCGGAACGCTGGAAAGCGGGCCGGATTTCGAGATCCGGCGTTACGTGCGTATCGAGTAGGACAGCAGATTAGCTGCCCGCCGGGCGGAACGTGAGCGAAACGCCGTTGATGCAATAACGCAGCCGGGTTGGCGGTGGACCGTCGGGGAAGACGTGGCCGAGATGGCCACCGCAACGTGGGCAATGCACTTCGGTGCGCACCATGCCGAGGCTCACGTCACGATCTTCCGAGATATTTTCCGCGGCGAATGGCTCGTAGTAGCTTGGCCATCCCGTGCCGGAATCGAATTTCGCCTTCGACGTGAAGAGCGGCAAATCGCAGCCCGCACAATGGTAGATGCCTTCGCCCGAGTTCTTCAGAAGAGCGCAGGAAAATGGTGGTTCCGTGCCTTCGCGACGGAGAACGCGATAAACGTCCGGCGCGAGTTCCTTGCTCCACTCCTCGGCTGATTTTTTGATCGTCGGCACGGTCGTCGGCGGTCCGGGGTTTCCGTCAGCATCGGCGAGTCGCACGGTGACTTCGTCCGGGAGGAACTCGGCGTCCTTGGCCTGCGCAGGTCGATTCATAGAGAGGAAAGTAATCAGTGCGGCGACTGCGCACAAGGTGGCCACCAGCAGAAAGGTTGTTTTCATGATTTGCACGTTAGAGGTGTCCCGTCGCTTTTCATTCCCGATTTTTCCTTGTGGGTGTGGGGTGGCGTTGACGAAATGCCGCCATGTTCTACGCCCTCGTCGCCTTCAGCGCGTATTTGCTCGGCTCGATTCCAGCGGGATTCCTCGCGGGCCGGGCCCAGGGGGTGGATCTGCGCAAGGCGGGCAGCGGCAACATCGGTGCGACCAATGCCGTCCGCGTGCTCGGCAAGAAGTGGGGTTATTTTGTTTTTGCCTGCGATATCGCGAAAGGAATTCTCGCGGTTGCGCTGGCGCGCACGGTGGTGGCCGAAGCGCTCGGGCTGAACCCGGTCGCGTGCGGAGTCATCGCCTCATTTTTTGTCGTCCTCGGGCACAATTTTCCGGTCTGGCTGGGATTCAAAGGTGGAAAAGGCATCGCGACCTCGGCGGGCGTCATCGCCGGATTGTTTCCCTTCCCCGTGCTTGCCCTTTCGGTCGCGGCGTGGGTCATCGTTTTTTTTACGACGCGATACGTGTCGGTCGCGTCTCTGGCCGGCGCGACGATGTTCCCGGTTTCGCTGATCGTTTTGTGGATGTTTGATTATCCGGGAACGAATGCACCGTACGTGTGCGTGAGCCTTGTGATGTGGGTGCTTGCCCTTTGGCGGCACCGCGGGAACATGCAACGGCTCGCCAACGGCACCGAGCCACGCTTCGATCGCAAGCGGAAAGAATCGCGCGCGACACCTTGAAGCGCCTCGACCCGTTGCCTACTCTCCCGCGCCATGTTCAAAAAAATCAGCGTGATCGGTGCCGGCGGCTGGGGCACGGCGCTCGCCGTCCTTCTCGCGGAGAGCCGGGCGGCCATCCGGCTTTGGGCACACAACCCCGCCATCGCCGAGGAATTGGTTCAGCATCGGATCAATTCGACCTACCTGCCGGGTGTGCGTCTCCCACCAAACGTTTACGCGACCTCCGACCTTGGCGAAGCCGCCGACGCCGATCTTGCCGTCATTGTTACTCCATCGCTCGCGACGCGAACCATCGCCGGGCAGCTCGCCGCCGCGGGACTGCGCTCGAACACGGTTGTGGTCTCGTGCACCAAGGGGATCGAGCACGATACCGGATTGCTCATGACGCAGGTGATCTCCGGGTGCGTGCCCGACAATCCCGTCGCGGTGCTTTCCGGCCCGAATCACGCCGAGGAGGTCGCGATGCGCATCCCGGCCGCGGGAGTGATCGGGTCCGCCCGCGCCGACATTCTCGGCCCGTTGCAGGAAATTTTTTCCGGGTCGTCCTACCGGGCGTACACGAGTGATGATGTCGCGGGCATCCAGCTCGGAGGAGCGTTGAAGAACATTTTCGCGATCGGGGCGGGGGCGTCGGATGGTTTCAACATGGGCGACAACGCCAAAGCCGCCCTCGTGACCCGCGCGCTCGCCGAAATGATGCGGCTCGGCGTGGCGCTCGGCGGTCGCCGCGAGACGTTCTACGGACTGAGCGGCGTCGGCGATCTGATGGTGACCTGTTTCAGTAAACACAGCCGCAATCGCAAAGTCGGTGAGCGGCTCGGGCGGGGTGAAACTCCGGAGCAAATCCAGTCGACGATGAAGATGGTCGCCGAGGGCATTCCGACCGCGCGCAGCGCGTGGCAGTGCGCGCAAAAACTCGGCGTCGAAGCCCCGATCACGGCGGAAATTCACGCCGTGCTTTACGAAGGCAAAACGCCGCACGATGCGATGTGGGAGCTTCTTGGCCGTCCGCC
>JBGTDR010000102.1:0-15522 GCA_041748215.1 Chthoniobacterales bacterium | reverse complement strand
GGGCGGGCGAACGCATTTACCAATCCCTCGCCGCCGCCGCACTGCGCCAGCTCGGTGAGTCCGCCAGGGTGCCCGAGGACAGCCGCGGCCGCGCTTTTCGCTTTGCGCGAAACAACACGATCCCGCGCGTGCCGTTTTATTCGCTTTTCCTCGAAACCGACTGGAGCACGGCGCTCGCGGACGGAGCCATCTTCAAGGATCGAATCGTGGTCATTGGTCCCAGCGCGCCACTCCTCCAGGATTTTCACCCCACTCCGGCGGACAAACGTCTCGAGGGGCCGCTCCTGCACGTGAACGCACTGGCCGCTGCCCTCGACGGAGCGTTCTACCGGCGCTCGGGTAGTTTCACGAACGCGGCTTTGCTGTTTTTCGCCGCAACCGTGTCGCTCACGATCGTCCGACGATTCCGTCATCCGGTGCTGGCGCTCGGCACCACCGTGATCGCCTCCGCGGTCTATCTTGGTGTGGTCGCCGGCACCTTTCAATTCGCGAGTGTCATGCTGCCCGTGCTCTACCCGATCTACACATTGCTCTTCAGCGCGGTCGGGTGCATCGCGTGGAATTTCGGCAAGGAGCGCGCGGAAACCAGCCGTCTGCGTTCGACGCTCGACCGTTACGTTTCGCGCAACGTCGTCCGCGAAATTCTCGACCACCGCGAGGATTTCCTGAACTCGCTCGGCGGAACTCGCAAACCGATGACGATTCTTTTTTCGGACGTGCGTGGCTTCACGTCGTTCTCGGAGCGGGCGGACGCTGCGACGGTGGTCGAGCAGCTCAACGAATATCTCGGCGAGATGGTGCATCTGATTTTTACCCACGATGGCACGGTCGATAAATTCATGGGCGACGGCATCATGGCCGTCTGGGGCAACGTCCACAGCGAGGGCGCGGCCACTGACGCCGCCAATGCCCTGCGCGCCGCCCTCGCGATGCGCGACCAGATTCAAACCCTCAACGAACGCTGGCGCGGCCGCGGCATCCCGGAATTCACCGTCGGCATCGGCCTCCACCACGGTGAAGCGATTTTCGGCAACATGGGATCCGATGAAAAAATGGAGCCGACGGTCATTGGTGACGCCGTGAATCTGGCGTCGCGCGTCGAGGGACTCACAAAAAAGTACGGTGTCTCGATTTGCATCACGGAATCGGTCGCGGCGCTCACGAAAGACCAATTTGTCCTGCGGTCGGTCGATCTCGTGCGCGTCGTCGGACGGTCCGCCCCGGTTGAGATTTTTCACGCCCTCGCCCGCCGGGACGCGCAGGGCGGGACCACGCCACCACCGTGGCTGGATCGCTACGAACAGGCCGTGCAGGAATTTCGATCCCGGGAATTCGACTCCGCCCTCGCGGGCTTCACGGCCTGCGGCGCGCAGGCACCCGGCGATACGCTCTGCGCGCTCTACGCCGCCCGCGCCCGTGAGTTCCTCATCAATCCCCCGCCGCCCGACTGGAACGGCACGGAAATCGCCACAAGCAAATAACCGGTTGTCGAGCGGTCAGCGCGGAAGCCTAGAACTGCCACATCTTGCCCTTGCGCGCATCGGCGAAGACTTGCGGACTGAGCATGTAGGACAGCGGCGGATCGGGCAGTTTGCTGTCGTCGAGGACGGGCAGGGTTTTCCCGATGGTGGCGTCCCAAGGCTGGCTGGAGGCGACGTGAATCGGGGTGCCGACTCGCACGAGATCAAACACCTTGCGCGCGGCATTGAGCGGAATCCGCACGCAACCCATCGTGCTCGGATACGGTTTGATGAAGCCCCAGTGCATGCCGTAGGCCGGGCCATAAAACTCCATCCAGTAGGTCATGGGATACCCTGCGCCCGGGCTGCTGACACGGCGGCGGGTTTCCTTTTTTGCGCGAATCGGGAAGGTACCTTGCGGCGTCGGGGAGGAAGCTTTGCCAACCGTGATCGGAGTGGCGAGCAGCACGGTATCGCCTTCAACGACGTAAAGTCGCTGCGCACCCGTGCTCATTTTGACCTTCACAGCAGCGGGATTTTTCGGCTGCTGAACGGGCGGATCGAACGTGAAGGAATTGCGCGGTCCGGCTGGCGGCATTGTGGCGCAAGCTCCGAGACCGAACGCAATCACGGCGAGACTGGCGGCGGAGAAAAAACGGGAAAAGGAAAGTTTCATGGTTGGCAGGCTTTGAGTCAAAGACGGCGGGAATGTGACCGAAGTCCCCGGCCAACGCAACGCGAGATCGCAGGAGGCTGTCATGACGGGAGTCCGGGCATTCCGCCTTGTTGAATTGTAGGCAGGACAGTAAGACTTTCCCCGTCGGTTTATTTGTCGGTCCTTCACGGAATGAAAACCCGCCCGCGCCCGTCCCCACCGCCGGTCTCCCGGCGGCAGCGCGAGCCGGACGACCCTTCCCCCGCCGAGGTGCTCGAGCTCGTTCTCGCGGGTTATTGGGACTGGAATATTCCCACCGGCGAGGAGTTCCTCAGTCCCGCGTTCAAACGCATGTTCGGCTACTCGGATCATGAATTGCCGAACCGCCCGGAGAGCTGGCAGAACCTGATTTTTTCCGAAGACCTGCCGGGGGTGATGGCTCGATTCGAGGAGCACATCGCGACCGCAGGTCAGGTTCCTTTTTACAACGAGGTGCGCTACCACCATCGCGATGGTTCGACGATTTGGGTGATGTGCAGCGGCCGGGTGATCGCATGGGGACCGCAGGGAGAGCCACTGCGGATGATCGGTTGCCACATCGACATCACTCATCTCAAGTCGCAGTCCGTCGAGCTGGCCCGGCTTTCGATGGTCGCTGCAAAAACGACCAACGGCGTGATCATCACGGACGGCCGCGGCATCACCGAATGGGTGAACGAGGAATTTCTGCGGCAAACCGGCTACCGCAGCGAAGAGGTCATCGGAAAAAAACCGGGTGACGTCCTGCAAGGCCCCGACACGGATTTCGAAGCGGTCGGGCGCATTCGTAATGCCATCGCCAGCAAACAACCGATCGAAGAAACGCTGCTGAATTACCGGCGAACGGGCGAAAAATTCTGGGTGCGGATGAAGATCGATCCCGTCCGGGACGACCAGGGCAACGAACATTTCATCGCAATTCAGAGCGAAGTGACCGCCCAGCGCATGGCGGAGGAAGCGCTGCGCGAGAGCGAAGAGCGGCTGCGCGAGGTGCTTGATGCTGCCACCGGTGTCTCGATGATCGCGACCGATCGCGACGGATTGATCACGTTTTTCAGCCGCGGCTCCGAAGCGTTGCTTGGCTATTCAGCGGAAGAAATCGTGGGACACGCGAGCCCCGCGATTTTTCACGATCCCAATGAAGTGGAAAAGCGGAGTCGGAAACTTTCCGTTCAACTCGGTCGTGAGATTTCTGGGTTCGACGTCTTTACCGCGCTTCCGCTGCTGCAAGGCAAGGAGCGCCGGGAATGGAGTTATATTTGCCGCGATGCGAGCCGGAAGGTGGTCGATCTCACCGTGACGGTTTCGCGGGACAGCGCTGGGGCGATCACCGGATTTCTTGGAACGGCCGTGGACATCACCTCCCGCAAACGCATGGAGAGCGACTTGCGATCCGCGATCCAGGCCGAGCGAACGGCACTTTCGTTGCTCGAGGCCGGTGGCCGCATTGCCCGCCTCGGCTATTGGGAGGTCGCGCTCGATCAGCCGTTCCCGATCTGGTCCGACATCACCTGCGAAATCCATGATCTGCCTCCCGGAACAAAACCCACGCTTGAGCAGGCCATCTCGTTCTACGAAGGGGAGGCCCAGCAGATCATCCGCAATGCAGTCCAGGGCGTCATCGAGACGGGCAAACCATTCGACGTGGAGGTGCAACTCACGACGGCAAGGAAACGCCGCATCTGGATCCATTCCCGGGGAGAAGCCATCCGCGACGACAGCGGACGCGTGACCGGCCTGCGCGGCGTGATTCAGGACGTTGACGAAAGCCACCGCGCGTCCGCCCTGCTCGAACAAAAAAATCGCGAACTCGAAGTTGCCACCGCCGAGGCCGAAGCCAACGCCCGTGCAAAGGCGGAATTTCTAGCGAACATGAGCCACGAGATCCGGACTCCGCTCAACGCCATCATCGGAATGTCCGAGCTTCTCCTCGACCACGGCGTCGATGGCCGGCCCCGTGAGTTCGTCGAGACAATCCGATCCAGCGGCGACACTCTGCTCGCCGTCATCAACGACATCCTCGATTTTTCCAAAATCGAGTCCGGCCAGCTCGAATTGGAAGACATCCCGTTCGACCTGCGAGATTGCGTCGAATCCGCCCTCGATCTGGCTTCGACCTCAGCCGGGAAGAAAAAACTCGATCTGCTTTATTGGATCGATCCCGCCGTGCCCGCCATGATCTCCGGTGACATCACGCGATTGCGTCAAGTGATCGTCAATCTGGTCGTCAACGGCGTAAAATTTACCTCTGAGGGCGAAGTTTTTGTGCGGGTCACGCCAGTCACTGATCCTGCCGGAAAGGACCGGCTCCGCGTCGCGGTCCGCGACTCCGGCATCGGGATTCCCCTGGAACGGCGCGACCGGCTCTTCCAGGCATTCAGTCAGATCGACGCGACGACGACCCGGAGATTCGGCGGGACGGGTCTCGGGCTCGCCATTTGCCGTCGCCTCGTTGATATCATGCACGGGCGGATCTGGGTCGATTCGGAGCCGGGTCAGGGCGCAACGTTCAGCTTCGAAATTCCGTTTTCAGCGATTGGCTCCGATGCGGGCGCGGCGCAGACGGCGGGCACACCCGTCGGTCTCGCCGGCCGAAGAATTCTCATCGTGGATGACAACGCCACGAGTCGCTGGGTTTTGGAAACGCAGATTGCGGCCTGGGGACTCGCACCGCGATCCACGGGCGACTCTGCCGATGTGACTGCCAGGCTGAGTGCGGGCGAAACATTTGACGCCGTGATTCTCGACGCACCGATGCCCGCGGTCGATCTCCCGGATCTGGCGGCGGATCTGCGCCAATCCATTCCCGGTCTTCCTCTGCTCCTGCTCACGGCTCGCGGCGACACCACGCACGATCACGGCGTGGCCGGGCCGCTGGAAATTCTCACCAAACCCATCAAAAACGAAGCGCTCCTCGAGGCTCTAGGTCGCCTCATCTTGGGCACGCCGTCGTCCGGCGGTGCGATGCCTCAGCGACCGAAGGAAAAGCTCGCGACCGCATGCCCGCTCAAAATTCTCGTCGCCGAAGATGTGCCGGTGAATCAGCGAGTAATCACCCTGCTGCTCGATCGCCTTGGCTACCGAGCGGTTGTTGTCGCCAATGGTGTGGAGGTGCTCCACGCACTGGATCGCGGACACTACGACGTCATCCTGCTCGACCTTCACATGCCCGAAATGGATGGACTCGAGGCGGCCAGGGAAATCTGCCGCCGTCAGCAGCCGGACGAACGTCCCCGTTTGATCGCGCTCACGGCAGCCGCGCTCTCAGGTGATCGCGAATCCTGCCTCGCCGCGGGGATGGACGACTACCTGAGCAAACCCGTGCGAACGGATAAACTCAGCGACGCACTGAGCCGTGCCCACCGCGCGCTGGCGGAGCGCGCCAACCCGCAGTGACGCCGGACCGTACCGAGAGTTAATCGCGTTCGGGCAAATTCCGAATCTTGACGTTGCGAAACCAAACGGGATCACCGTGGTCCTGCAGGGCGATGTGACCGGACGCAGCTTCGCCAAAACCGGGCCAATCCGCGAATTTGGATTTCGCCAGGCGGGCCTTCCAGTCGTCCGAACCGATCTCGTAATCGAAGGACAGTTGGCCATTCATCCAATGTTCGCAGCGATAGGTCCCAGCCGGGATGCGCTGACATTTCAAAACGAAATGATTCCACTTGCCCGCCGGGCGCGTCGTGTCGGTATCGGCCGCGTAGAGTTGATACAACCAGCCCGCTTTTTGCGGGTCGCGCCCGCGCACGTTATCAAGGATTTGGGCTTCCGGTCCCGTCGCGTACGCCGGCCGGTCGGTTTCCTTTACCTTGAATTTGATGCCCGAATTTCCGCCCTCGCTGATTTTCCATTCGATGGACAACTCGAAATTTTCGAACTGCTCGCGCGTCACGATATCGCCGCCCCCGCGGCAAACCAACGCATCACCCTCGACCGTCCATTCCTCCGGCAACGAGTCCGACCGGTAACCCCGCCAGTGGGCCGCGGCGTTCGTCCCATCGAACAACAAGATCCATCCGTTCGCGGATTCTTCCGGCGTGAGCGCATTCACCACCGGCTCAGCGGCGATCAACACGGGAAGAACGGCAACAAAAACAAGAACGGGAAAAAATCTCATCAGGGCGCGCGTCGGAAGGCGGTGGAACTGGGCACGACGGTCGATACGACGACAGGATCGATGCGGTGTCAACGACCGGCCCCGCTGGGAAAATTCTCGACGGGGGAAATTTTCCCGAAATTGTTGTTCGGGTGAACCCGCCGTCCGACATTCGCTCCCTGTATAAAACCTTCGTCGTTCCGAGTTACGGGCGATTCGATCTGGTGATTGCGCGCGGTGAAGGTTCGCGCGTCTGGGACGACACGGGACGCGAATTGCTCGACTTCGGCGCGGGCATTGCCGTGTGTTCCCTTGGGCACGCCCACCCGCGGGTGACCCGCGCGATCTGCGAGCAGGCCGGTCAACTCGTGCACACGTCGAATCTCTACCACACGATTCCGCAGGCCCGGTTCGCGCAACGCCTGGTCGAGCTCGTCGGCACACCCGGCAAAATTTTTTCCTGCAACAGCGGAGCCGAGGCCAACGAAGGTCTGATCAAACTTGCGCGCAAATTTGGCAATGCGACCGGCCGTTACGAGATTCTTACGTTCTGTGGATCCTTCCACGGGCGCACCATGGCGGGAATTTCCGCGACGGGGCAGGACAAGGTGAAGAAAGGATTCGAGCCGCTGCTCGAGGGTTTTCAGCACCTGCCGCTCAATGACCTCGCCGCCGTGCGGGCCGCCATCGGCCCGAAAACCGCCGCGATTCTCGTCGAGCCGGTGCAAGGTGAAGGCGGCATCCACGCGACGGTGACCGACTTTCTCATCGGCCTGCGGGAACTTTGCGACGAACACGATTTGCTCCTGCTTTTCGACGAGGTCCAGTGCGGCCTCGGTCGGACGGGCGATTGGTGCGGCTGGAAAACCATCGCTGGCGATGCGGTGACTCCGGACGGTGTGAGCTGGGCGAAAGGCATTGCCAACGGATTTCCGCTCGGGGCCTTCTGGGTTCGCGATCGGGTGATTCCCGACCGCGAGCCGCTGTGCGATCTGCTCGGCCCGGGGACGCACGGCACGACCTACGGCGGCAATCCGGTCGGCTGCGCCGCCGCACTCGCGGTGCTCGACGAAATTGCCGAAGCCGGTCTGCTCGAGCACACCCGCACAATGGGCCAACGATTCCGCGACCAGCTCGCCGCGCTGAATTCGCCCCTCATCCGCGAAGTCCGCGCCCTGGGGCTCATGATCGGCGTTGAAGTCGTGGCAGATTTTAAGGAACAGCTTGGCGTCGAGGATTCCCGGCCCCCGGCGCTCGTGCTCACCACGCTTCTGATGGCTGCCGGTTTGCTCGTGATCCCCGCGGGCGAAACAACGATCCGGTTTCTCCCGCCGCTGAACGTCGCCCCGGACGACCTTGACCGCGCCGTCACGATCCTCGGCAGCGTTTTGAAACGAGCCGCGCCTTGATGCCCGACGTGATTTCCGCGCTCCGCCGGATCGATTGGCGGCAATCCTCGGCCACGACCGATGCCTTTCTGCGGCGCTTCGGCCCGCTGCTGCTGCTGATTTTTGCCGTCTGTTATTACGGCCAATATTACCGCTCCGACATCAATCTCGGCGGCGAGGGCGGCACGGCAGCCGTCATCGCGATGCGCCTCATGGAGGGTCAGCGCCCGATCGTGGACACGTACCTTGGCTACAACGTGATGTGGTTTTATCCGGTCGCCTGGATGTTCGAGGTCACCGGTCCGAACTACGTCGCGCTGCGGGTTTTCTTTTTCAGTCTCTGCGCCCTGATCGGTATTTTCGGATTTCTCACCGTACGCCGCGTGACCGGGCTTGGCTGGTATGCCCTCGGCGTCGGCGTGCTCCTCATTCTGATCCCGGGCATGCAGTTCCGAAACTACCAGGGATTGCTGCCGATCCTGAATGCTTACGTGATCCTGCAGGCCTTCGTTCTCGAACCGCGGACGCCGCGCCGTCGCTGGATCTGGGCCGCATTGTCCGGATTTGTGCTCGGGCTCACGTACTTGATCCGGATCGATGTCGGCGTCTTTTTCACGGTGATTTACGTAGGCGTCGTGGTGCTCTACCCACTCGGGGTGAAAGGAGCGTTTTTCCGCCGCGTGCCCGCTGCGCTGGGCAGTGGCATCGTCTGCGTGGGCGTTGCGCTGGCAATCCACGTGCCATTTTATCTCGATGCGCGCGAACGGGGATTCGGCGAAAACTTCCTCGAGCAATACACCGGCATGTGGGGAGAGATTCTTTTCCAGGCGGAAAAACACATCCTGCACAAACTCACCACCGCTCCGCCGCTGCCGTCTCCGGCAACCCGGATTTCCTTGTCGACCAACGGCAGCGAATACCTCCGTGTTCGTACCCGCGCGCTCCCCGCCGACTGGCAGGCCGCCGACGCCGCCGAGCGCGCCAATCAAGCCGCCACCGCCGACAAAGTGCGGCAACGCGAATCGCTCGACGCAATCTTCCAACAGGACTCATTTTACGACGCCGCGTTCATCGTGATCCTGCACCTGCCGATCCTGATCGGCGGGATCATCATCGTTTTTGCCGGAGCCGGATTGTTCTGGGCACTGGTGGTGCGTGACGCGCGAATGAAGTCATCTTCACTCACGTCGCTCGTGACCCTTGGAGCGGCCCTCACGCTTTTTCCGCAATATTTCTTTTTCCGACCGGACACGCCGCATTTGAGCGAGTTCATGTGCCCGTTCCTCGTGGCGATGGCCTGTGCGTGTTTTTTCGCGGCGCGGCGATTTCAAGAATCGCGAAATCTGATTATCCGGGCCGGACTGGCGGGATTTGTCCTGCTCTGCGCGACGAGCGAAGGCCTGCATTTTTATCATTCCTACCGAAAGGAATCCGCCGGAACCATCGCCGCAAAACGCAAACGTTCGTACGAACTTCGCGCCGAAAATGGGGTCAATGTGCTCGTCAAAAAATCGCAGCAACCGTGGATGCAAGACCTCGTCGACACGATCCTGGCCCACTCGACGGAAGACGACTGGCTCGTTGCTTATCCTTACTCGCCAACGATCAATTTCATGACGAATCGCCGATCGTACCGTCACAATCTCTACGTGGACAATGCGACGATGAGCGCCGAAAAATTTCACGGCATCACCCTGGCCGAGATCGCGAAATTCCAACCCGCCGTGATCGTGATCGACGACCGCGACATCAACAACACCGAGGAGTCGCGCTTTTCCAACTGGGCACCGCTCACCCTCGCGCACATTCGCGAACGCTACATCAACGCCGGCCAGTTTGGTGAGAACACCGTTTATGTCCGCCCCGATAAAATGGCGTTGCCCGCCGGGCTTGCTCCCGTGCCGCCCGGTATCTAGACGGTCGGGAATCGTGGTGCGCCTGTTCTTGATTTTTCTTCTGCTGGTCACGGTCGTTCCGGTGGCGTCCGGCCAGACCGAAGAGCCCAAAATGCGCATCGGTGCGTACGAACGTGCGCCGTTCGCGATGCGCGAACCAAACGGATCGTGGAGCGGACTGGCCGTGGACCTCTGGGAGCAGATCGCAGAATCGTGCCGGTTCGAATACGAGATCGTAGCGGTCGACGCCGCCAATCCCATCGCCGCGCTGGCTGAGGGAAAAATCGACGTTTTGCTCGGGGAATTTTCCGCCTCACCGGAGGACGAACGTCTCGTCGATTTTTCGCAGCCGTTCCTTTCCGAGCCGCTCGCCGCTGCGTTTCGGCGAACGACGCTGCTGCCGCATTGGGGCAGCCTGCTCGCCGGATTGCCTCAACACGGATTTTTTCTCGTCGTCGTGATGATGGCGGTGGGGCTCGTGGTTTTTAGTATTTGCCTTTGGTGGGTCGAGAGCCGCCGGGGTGGTCAGCACTTCAGCGGACGCCCGCTCGAAGGCATCGGATCGGCGTTGTGGTTTGCAGCCGTGACCATGACGACGGTCGGTTACGGCGACAAAACACCGAGCTCACCCATGGGGCGGGCGCTCGCGTTCGCCTGGATGTTTTGCGGCATCCTGCTCGTGAGCGCGCTCACCGCCACGGTCGCGTCGACGGTAACGATCTGGCGCGTGACGTCGCAGGTGGAGTCGGTCGACGACCTGGTGCATCACCAACTCGGCGTGCAGCGCGATTCCTTTGCCGCGGCCGTGTTGCGCAACGAAGGCCTCTCGCCAGAGCTTTTTGGCACTCCGTCCGATGGGCTCACCGCGGTGAAGGATGAGCGCATTGACGCATTTGTTGCCGACCGGGCGACCCTTCGTTTTCTCATCAATTCGCGCCAGCTATCCGACGTTCGCGTTGTGCAATTCGAAACCGCAACGTGCCAGTTTGCGCTCGCAGTGCGGCCGGGAAATCCGGACCTCGAATCGGTCAACGTCGCTCTGCTGGAAATCGTCAGCGGTCGCAATTGGCCGGCTACGGTACAACGCTGGCTTGGTCCCACGCTGGACTCGACGTTCTAACTCCCTCAGCGCGCTGAGCTGCCGGGTGCCCGCCGACACCCCGCGAGTGTGCTTTCGTATTGGTCAACGACCCGGTCGAGATCAAAACGCACGGCCGTGCGAACTGCTCCCTCCCGAAGCCTTTGCCGGACGGTCGCATCCGACAACACCGGCCGGAACGCGGCCGCCATTTCGTCCGCATCGAATGATCCGATCACGCCATTCTCACCATCATCGACCACGTCCCTGACACCCGGGATCGGCGTCGAAACGACTGCGAGACCATGCCCGAGCGCCTCGATGGCTGCCATCGGCAAACCCTCCGCCAGCGACGCCATCAACAACACATCCGCTCCTGCCATTTCCGTCGCAACGGCATCTCCGCCCAGCCATCCCCGGAAATTCACGCGGTTACCGATACCCGCCGAGTGGGCAGCGCGTTCCATTTCCGGACGCAGCGGGCCGTCGCCAATCACGTCGAGCTGCCACGCAAGATCGGTCAACCGGGCGAAAGTCTCGATGGCCAGCAGCGGATTTTTTTGCACGCTCAACCGACCGACCAGCAGGATCCGCGGCGGATTGTTCACCTTGATTTGTGGCGCGGGGCGCAACGGAATTCCGTTGAGGATGACCTCGGGACGCAGCCCGTAGGCCGCCGCAGCGAGGTCCGCGACGAACGTGCTCACGGCGGTGACGGCGCACGCCGAATTCCAGATTGGGCGTGTGAACGGCTGCACGAGCCGAAACAATCCGGCGGTTTGCTCGGGCACGCCGCCCGGAACATCGCCGAGGTGCGCGGTGAGCACGTACGGCATTCCGGTGAGCCAATGCACCGCCAGCGCCAGTGCGCCGGTCGGCACCGCAAAATGCACGTGGATCACGTCCGGCCGCCACGAACGCACGTGGTGCAGAGCGGGCCGCAGGCTGGTGACCAAATACATTGCCATCTCCGGCACCGTGCAGGTGTCCTCCTTTTTTCGAAACGATTCGGCACGAAAAATTTCCACGCCGTCAACCGTCTCGTTTGCCGCCAGATGCCGCATCCCGGCCGTCTGCACGCGCACCGCGTGACCTCGCGCGACGAGGCCGGCATTGATGCGATGGGCGATGCGGCCACCTCCGCCGCCGACGGGCGGGTATTCGTAATTGAGGCAAAGAATGCGCAACGGCGTGACGTCCGGATCGGAAGCGTGGGCGGAAGTCACGTTCGCCGCGCCTCCCATTGCTCGAACACGTACTGACACCAAAGGAAAAGCCGCTCGTCCGCGCGGCCAGCCTGGTGGGCAATCACCCGGTCCCGGACAAACGGATGCGCCGACTCCGGCGCGAGGCGGCGGGACTTGAGCCACGCACCGACCGGCGTGCCAAAACCTTTCTTTTTGCGGTGAATCACTTCCTCCGGCAGGACGGCGGCGGCCGCGCGTTTGAGCAGGTATTTCGTCGTGCCCCCGCGAAGTTTGAGGGAGTTGGGCAGGCGGCGGGCGAAATCTGCCACCTCGATATCGAGGAGCGGCGCGCGGACTTCGAGCGAATTCATCATGCTCGCACGATCCACTTTGGCGAGGATGCCGTCGGTGAGATAAATACGCGTAAAATACTGGAGTGTGCGATCCACGGGATCGGTCTGCGGGCAGCGGTCCCACGCCTCGATGGCCTCGCTGTAGAGGTCCTCGGGATCGACCGGCTGTCCGAGGAAGTCAGCAATCTCGCGGGGCTCGAGCGCACCAAGCCAGACGGGATTCCACAACGACGGAGGATAGGTGAGCCCGCGCAACGTGCGTTTGATTTTGAAATCGAGGCTCACGTTGCGATGCGAAACCGGCAGCCGGCCGGCGAGCAGGCGAATTGCGGTGTGGACCGGCCGGGGAACGGTCTTCGCGTAGAGATCAGCCTTGCGCAACGCGAGAAACGGATCGTAGCCCGCGAAAAGCTCATCACCACCGTCGCCCCCGAGCGCGACCGTCACGTAACGACGCGTGAATCGGCTGAGCAGCCACGTCGGCAGAAGCGAGCTGTCGCCCTGCGGTTCATCGAGTTTCGCAAAAATTTCCGGCAGGCATTCGAGTGCCCGGTCGAGATCGAGGATTTCGGTTTGGTGATTTGTCCCGAGCAGACCAGCGACCCGATTGGCCCAGGCGAGTTCGTCGAACGACGCCTCGGTAAAACCGACGCTGAACGTCCGCAATCTCCCCGCCGGAACGTGGCGGGCCGCCAGCGCGGTGACCAGCGATGAATCGATGCCGCCGCTCAGAAAGACGCCCAGCGGCACATCGGCCATCAATCGCCGTTGCACCGCACGGTCGATGATCGCGAGCAATTCGGCCGCGAGTGCGTCCTCGCTGCGCGGTGCCGGATCGGGTTCGAGCACAAATTCCCAAAAGCGCGTCACGCGCGGAGTGGCTTCGCTCAGATCAAAAACGAGGTTGTGCCCCGCGGGCAATTTCCAGACACCGTCGAGAATGGAAAGCGGCGCAGGAATGAGCGCGTAAGCGAAAAACTTTTGCAGAGCGCGCGTTGACACGGAACGCGGACAGGCCGGGTGCGCGAGCAACGCCGTGACTTCGGAGGCGAAAGCAAACGTTCCTTCCCGCTGGAACCAATAAAGCGGCTTTTTGCCAAATCGGTCGCGGCTCAGCAATAGGCGGCCGCGCGGGCGGTCGAAGATCGCGAACGCCCACATTCCGTTCAGCCGCGTCACAAAATCATCGCCCCACTCGCGATAGGCGTGGAGCAGGACTTCGGTATCGGAGTGGTCGGTTTGAAAAACGCACCCGAGCGCCTTCAATTTCTCGCGCAATTCGGCGTGGTTGTAGATTTCGCCGTTAAAAATCACGCCGATCGCAGCATCCGCAGTCCACATCGGCTGCGCGCCACCCTCGAGATCAACGATGGAAAGGCGGCGGTGTCCCAGATGAACACCCGCTTCGCTCCAATGGCCGGCCGCGTCTGGACCCCGGTGCGTGACGGCCCGCGTCATGGCCACCAGCGTTTCCGCGTCACCCGTTCCAACAAATCCCGCGAGGCCACACATGCGACCGGAATTAGGAACACAGTCCGCCCCACAGGGCACGGAGTTTTCCCGGAACGCGCAGCGTTCTACCCGGTCGCCACGTCCAGATTCCGGCTCTCGCGCACCAGGTAAATGCGTTTGCCCTGCGACTCGTAAAATGTGCGCGTAATCATCTCGGCGAGCAAACCCATCAGGACGCAGATCACTCCCGTCATGCACGTAAAGACCGTCATGAGCGGCAGCGGTGTCGTGATGAAAGGTTTGTCGGCGAAAAGGTTCAGCAGCACCGCCCACGTCGCGAATCCCGCCGAAATCGCGAGCATGATGAACCCGCACAGCCCGAACACGTACATTGGCTTCTGGGCGTGCCGGTCGAGAAATTTCACGACCATCAGGTCCAGGAGCACCTTCATCACGCGCTCCAGACCGTACTTCGACTTGCCCGTTTTGCGTTTGAAATGATTCACCACTTCTTCGGTGATTTTCGCGCCGTGCCAGCTGGTGTAGATGGGCAAAAACCGGTGCATCTCGCCGTAAAGCCGCACGCCGTCAATCACGTCCTTGCGGTACGCTTTGAGCGAACATCCGAAATCGTGAAGCTCCACGCCCGAGACAAACGAAATGAGCTTGTTCGCCAGGATACTCGGAAGGTTGCGTTTGATCGCGTTGTCCCGGCGGTCTTTCCGCCAGCCAGAAACGACGTCGTAACCGTCGTTCAACTTTGCGACCATCTTCGGAATATCCTCCGGGTCGTTCTGGTAATCGCCATCCATCGGGATGATCACGTCACCGCGGGCGTAGTCGAATCCCGCCATCATCGCCGCGGTCTGGCCGAAATTTCTCCGGAAGTGCAGGACCTTGACCTCGGGATTCGCCAGCGCGATCTCGTCGAGAACCTCCTCCGTGCCGTCCGTACTGCCGTCATTCACGAGCAGGATTTCCCACGGTTCATTCATCGTGCGGAGGACCTCGGTGGCCTTTTCACAAAGCGGCCCGATGGCTTCGCGCTCGTTATAGACCGGAATAATGACGGACAACATCCCGAGGACCAATACTCACGCACCCGCGGAGCTGGAAGCGCGAAAACCAGCGGACCGCCGTTCAGGTTTTTGTCGCGGCCTCCGAGTCGCAGCGTCAAACTTACCGCCACCTCCCATCATGCCAGACGACTCCATCTACGAGATCCGCACGAAGTTGCCCGGTCCGGCGGGCACGCTTCCGCTCACGCCAGAGATGCTGCTCAGCCGTCCAAGTGGCGACGTATTTGGTCTATCCCAAAATGCGGGCATGGGCTGGAAACCGGAGGAACTGTGGCGTCCCTCGTACCTCATCCTCTCAACCCAGGGCGGCCTGCGTGCCGCGGACGGGTCGCCCATCGCTCTTGGGTATCACACTGGTCACTGGGAAATCGGAGAGCTCGTTCGCGCAGCTGCGGAGGAGATCCGCAGGCTCGGCGGCATCCCGTTTGCCGGTGCGTGTTCGGACCCGTGCGACGGGCGCACGCAAGGAACGGCGGGAATGTTCGACTCACTGCCCTACCGCAACGACGCCGCCATCTTGTTTCGCCGTCTCGCCCGCTCGCTTCCAACGCGTCGTGGTGTGATGGGCGTGGCCACGTGCGACAAAGGTCTGCCCGCGATGATGATGGCGCTCGCCGGGTTGCCTGACCTGCCCACGGTGCTCGTGCCCGGCGGTGTCACGCTGCCACCGGAGTCGGGCGAAGATGCTGGCGCCGTGCAGACGCTCGGTGCCCGCTACGCCCACGATCTCGTCACGCTCGAGCAGGCCGCCGATCTGGGCTGCCGGGCGTGCGCATCGCCGGGTGGAGGATGTCAATTTCTCGGCACGGCGGCGACGGCCCAGGTCGTTGCGGAGGC
>JBGTDR010000101.1:0-11873 GCA_041748215.1 Chthoniobacterales bacterium | reverse complement strand
AACGAACCCTCCACGGCTCAACGCTACGGATTCATGCCGTTCATGGCGGATTGCGCGATCCTCCTCAGCCAGCGCGTCGGTGATCGGGTGGCGGTGCGGGCGATGCGAATATTGAAATATCGCGGATCGCCTCACGTGCTCAACGAGGTGCCTTTTGTGATCGGTCCATTCGGTGTGGAGGTCGGATCATCGAATGGCGTGCACCCGGAGCCGCAGCCGCTCACCGAACGTGTCTCCATGGGTGTTGAGCGCCTCGACGCCATGCTCGACGGCGGATTTTACCGGGGCACGAATGCTCTGATCACCGGCAGCTCAGGTACTGGGAAATCCACTTTGGCGGGGGCGTTTATTGCCGCAGCCTGCCAGCGCGGCGAACGGGCTCTGTACATCTCGTTCGACGAAAATGCCGCGGACATCGTGCGCGATCTCGCGACGATGCAAATCGATCTCGCTCCGGCCATCGCGAGCGGAACGTTGCGCATGGAAGCGATCCGGTCCGAAGCAGCCTCCTCGGAAGAACACTTCATGCGGATGAAACGCCTGATCAACGAACATCAACCGCGGTGCGTCGCGGTCGATCCGCTCTCGGCGCTGGCGCGAGTGGGCGGTGGCCTGGCGGCACGCGCCGTCGCCGAGCGATTGATTTACGTCTGTCGTAATGCGGGGATCAGCATGCTCATGACGAGCCTGATGGAAGGCGTGGATCCGCATCTCGAAACGACGCCGCTACACATCTCGACCATCTCGGATACCTGGATTCAGATTTCCTATTCGTTGCTGAGCGGAGAGCGCAACCGGGCGCTGTCGATCATCAAGTCGCGCGGCACCCGGCACTCCAATCAATTGCGGGAGCTGCTCTTCAGTGATGCCGGGGTGACGCTTGCGGATCCTTATCGGGCGGGTGGAGATGTCCTCATGGGCACCCTGCGGATCGAAAAAGAGAATGCATTGCGAGCTGACGGGGAAAATGGCCGGACCGTGGTCGCAGGGGAAAGTGGACGGGAGAACAACCGATGACGGCCGGGACTGTCCAGGTGGATCACCCGCACGCGGGCTACGTTTTCAAGATTTACGTGGCGGGTGGCGCGCCAAATTCCGTGCGGGCGCTGGCCAATCTTTACGTGATCTGCCGCGAGCATTTCCCCAATTGCCACCAGATCGAGGTCATCGACGTGCTGCGCGAGCCGCTGCGGGCGCTCGAGGCCGGGATCATCGTCACGCCCACGGTGGTAAAAGTCTCGCCGGCCCCGCTAACGCAGATCATCGGCAACCTCAGCGAGCAGGAGGAAGTGCTGCGTGCACTCGGCCTGCCCCAAAGCGGATAAAAATCATGATGCCAATTTTTACTGAACCGATGCCGATGCCCCGGGCCGCGCATGCCAGTGCGCTCGCGTTGGGGCTGGCTTACGCGGAAAACGCGCTGCACGCATTGAC
The DNA here is from genome assembly GCA_041748215.1 of Chthoniobacterales bacterium. Taxonomy (GTDB): domain Bacteria; phylum Verrucomicrobiota; class Verrucomicrobiia; order Chthoniobacterales; family JAATET01; genus JBGTDR01. The sequence continues at coordinate 10,439 of JBGTDR010000101.1, read as the reverse complement.
GGACGGTCAGCTCGATTCCGTAGTCGATCTCGATGGGGGCATCTATTTGCTGCGGGCGGCACAGGAGCGTTTGCGGCAGGACGAAGCACGGCTGAGCACGCTGCTGGAAAACGTGCCCGACGTGATCACGGTTTTGGGCGCGGATGGGATCGTGGAATACCAGAGCCCGGCGGTGACGCGCGTGCTCGGTTATCCTGATGGCGCCCTCGTTGGAACAAGCTTTTTAGATTCGATTCACCCGGACGATCGCGAACGCTGCGCGGGGGCACTGGCTGCGGCGATTGAAAATGTCCGCCGCGCAACGACGCTGGAATTTCGCCACCGCGCTCACGACGGATCGTGGCGTCCGCTCGAGGCAACTCTCGGCACGATGCCCGCCGGCGGGACGACGGTCGGAATTCTCACGTTCCGCGATACGTCGCACCGTTTGCGGGCCCAGCGCGAGGCTACGGATCGCGAGGCCGCGGCGACACAGTCATCGCTCGACAAGGATCGTTTCCTCGCGGTGCTTTCGCATGAGCTGCGCGCGCCGCTCACCCCGGTGCTGTTTGGCGTGCACGCCCTACTTGAAGACCCGCGCTTCGACAGCGCGAAACCGACGCTCGAAATGATCCGGCGGAACATCGAACTCCAGGCACGGCTGCTCGACGAGTTGATGGATTTCACTGTGGCGGGTCGCCACAAAGTGCGCCTGAACCTCGAACCGATCAATGTTCATGACGCGGTGCAAATGGTGGTGGAGATCTGCCAGAGCGAAATCGATGCGGCCGGAATCGTAATGCGAATCGAACTCCAGGCAGATGCGTGTGTCGTCGTCGCGGATTCCGCACGGCTTCAGCAGGTGATGTGGAATGTGACCAAAAATGCGATCAAGTTTTCCGAAAGGGGCGGCAAGGTCTCGATCGTGACGTCCAGCGACGCTGCGGGCACGTTGACCGTCGATTTTACCGACCACGGAATTGGCATCGAAGCGGTGCAGCTCCCGACGATTTTCGACGCGTTTCAGCAGGGCGACGCGGCAATGCAACACCAGTACGGAGGGCTCGGGCTCGGGCTTTTTGTGGCTCGCGAGCTGGCGGCGGCGCAGGGCGCTACGCTTACGGCGGCGAGCAGAGGACGAGGCAAAGGAGCGGTCTTCTCGCTAAGCATTCCGCGGGCGTCGGTGCCTGATGCGTCGTGAAATGAATCCATTGGCCAATGGTGTGAACAATGATCTTTCGTCCGCGGCTGCCAGCGGTCCGCGGCGCAGAGTGAATCGAAAATCGGCCGGCGAATTTTCGGGCTCCTCAAACCGGGAATCCGCAATGGCGCTTGCACTGCGGTTCATTCACGCTGAGCAGGCACTCGCGGAGATTGCGTCCGGTCAGATCGACGCCGTCGTCGATCCCAATGGTGGCGGTCCGTATTTGCTCCGGCCTGCGCAGGAGCAATTGCGCTGGGCAGGAGCATTTCTCGAAGCCCAGGTTGAGTCTTCGCTGGACGGCGTGCTCGTGGTGGATCTGCACGGCCGAAAAATTCTCCAGAATCGCCGCCTGATCGAAATCTGGAAAATTCCCGAAGAGATTGCGTCCAGCGGCGACGACGCGCTCCAGATTGCGTACGTCACCAGCCAGACCCGGGCCCCGACGGAATTCACCGCCCGGATCGCCCATCTTTACGCCCACCCGGACGCGGTGAGCCGGGATGAAATCACCCTCATCGATGGGACCATCCTCGACCGGTATTCCGCCCCGGTGCGGGATTGGAGTGGAGCGGTGCATTACGGGCGAATCTGGACATTTCGCGACGTGACACTGGAACGTGAACGGGAAAAACGGCTGACCGAATCTCTCGTGCAGGAACAGGCGCTGGTCCGCGAGGCTCAGGCGGGCAACCGGGCCAAAAGCGAATTTCTCGCTGTGATGTGCCATGAGATTCGCACCCCGATGAACGGCATCCTCGGATTCGCCGGACTGCTGGCAGCAGCTCCCAGCCTGCCGGAGGACTGTCGGGATTTCGTCCAGACGATCACGTCCAGCGGTGAAGCGCTGTTGCGGATTCTCGACGACATTCTCGAATTCAGTCGGCTCGAGGCGGGCAGCCTGAAAGTCGAGTTTGCGCAATTTTCCCCCCGGCAGATCCTTCACGACATTCAGACATTGCTGACGCCGCATGCGCAATCGAAGCAGCTGCAATTCGACATCGTTGTGGCCGAGGCCGTGCCGGAAACATGCTGGAGCGACGCGGGCAGACTCCGCCAGATCCTGCTGAATCTCGCCGGGAACGCGGTGAAATTTACGGAGGCCGGGTCAGTGATTCTCGGAGTGCGAACCGTTGTTCCCGCGGGTCTTGCGACGCAGGTGGAATTTTACGTGCGAGACACTGGTCCGGGAATTTCTTCCGCCGGCCTCGAACACATCTTTCAGCCGTTTGCACAGATGGATTCGAGCATCTCGCGACGATATGGCGGCACCGGGCTCGGGCTTTCGATTTCGCAGGATCTCGTCGAGCTCCTCGGCGGCAAACTCAGCGTGCACAGCGAGATCGGTATCGGTTCGGAATTCAGCGTCGTCCTCGACGCCAGTGTGCCGCCCGGGACATCTGCCCCGGAGCCTCCGCCGTCTGGCCAGACGCTCGACGGATCGTTCGCGCTGCGGCACCCGCTGCGTCTCTTGCTGGTCGAGGATGACCGCGTGAATCGCAAGCTGATGAACACGATCCTGGTCCACCTCGGTTACACTCCACTCATCGCGTGCGACGGCCGCGAGGCGGTCGAAATGTTTCGCCGCGAACGTCCGGATTGTGTCCTCCTCGATCTGCAAATGCCGAAAATGGGCGGTTACGAGGCGTCGCTCGAAATGCGTGCGCTGGAGGCAGGGGAGTCCCCCGGGCACCGGGCATTCCTCGCGGCACTGACCGCCAACATTCTGCCTGAGGATCGGCAGCGGTGCTTCGACTCCGGGATGGACGAGCACCTCGCCAAACCGTTCAGTCGCGCGCGGCTCGCCGAAATTCTCGAAGCAGCGAGCGAGCGCCGGAAAGCGGCGGCGCGCGCAGCGGCATCACCCGAAATCGATCGCATCTGAATTTCCGCGTTGTGCGCTTGTCAGAATCCGGGCGGGCTTCTATCCGTGTCCCCACTCGCGAGCCCGCGAACCCGGTGCGCGCAGGCAAATTACTGAAATCGATTTATGGAAACAACTCTCATTCTTCTGAAACCGGACTGCGTCACCAAGGGGCATTGCGGCGAGGTGATCAAACGTCTGGAGGCTGCCGGATTTAAAATTCGCGGCTGCAAGATGATGGCGCTGGGCAAACCGGTGTTGCGGGAACATTACGCGCACATCGCAGATAAGCCGTTCTTTCCGGAGTTGGAGGAATTCATGCAATCGAGTCCGGTTATCGCGATTGCGTTGTCGGGTGCGGGCGTGATCGAGCAGGTCCGCGACATCCTCGGACCGACTGATTCGAAAAAAGCGCCGGCCGGCACGATTCGTGGCGACCTCGGCGTAGACGTCATGGTGAACGTCGTGCACGCGTCGGACTCGGCGGAAAATGCGGCGCTCGAATTGAAGCGCTTTTTTGCTGACGAAGAACTTTTCGAGCGCTGAGGCGCATCTACGGCAGGTTGCGCGGGAGAGGGATCCTGGCTGGCGTCACTCCGGAGGTAGGTAATTTTGATTTACCTTCGGCGGGGTGGTGGTTACTAGCGAGCTGATGCTCGATCTCCCGCTGTGCTGCTCCCGATCGATGAATTTTCCCAGTGCTCCGACCGCCTGTCTGTTGCTCCTCGCTTTTGCGCTGACGGGGTGTGAAAAACCGGCCGCAGTCACGCCACCGCCGCCGACCGTGGAGGTAATGACTTTGCAGGCCGGCAATGTCCCGATCACCGACACGTGGGTCGGCACGTTGACGGGTGACGTGACGGCAGACATCCGGGCACAAGTTTCGGGATACCTGCAGGAGCAGGTTTACCAGAACGGTGCGTTCGTCAAAAAAGGTGACGTCCTTTTCCAGATCGATCCGCGTCCGTTCGAGGCGTCGCTCGATCAGGCAAAAGGCAGTCTCGCGCAGGCTCAGGCTCAGCTAACGAAGGACGACCAGAACGCCAAACGAAGCGCCGACCTGTATTCCAAGCAGGTCATCAGTCTCGAGCAGTATCAGGATCAGCTTCAGGCGTACGAAGGCAGCAAAGCCGCCGCGGATGCCGCGGCCGCTGCCGTCCAGACGGCCCAGCTCAATCTCGATTTCACGCGCATCATTTCTCCCATCGACGGACTGTCCAGCATCGCGACCGCACAGGTTGGCGATCTTGTCGGGCCGTCCACCGGGACCCTTGCCACGGTCATCTCGGTGAATCCGATCAAGGTGAAATTTTCCGTTGCCGAGCAGGAATACCTGTCATTCATCAAACAATTTTTTGCAGACCCTTCGAAATCGCCAGTGGGAAAGGCGGACGGTCCCAACCACATGGAGCTCACGCTCGCGCTTGCGGGTGGCACTGAATATCCCGAGACCGGCAAACTCACCGCGGTGGACAACGTGGTGACACAGGGCACCGGGTCGCTTTCCGTCGAAGGGCTTTTTCCCAATCCCGGGAATCTCCTGCGGCCCGGACAATTCGGCCTCGTGACGGCGATCACGAGAATCCAGAAGGACGCGATTCTCGTGCCGCAACGCGCCGTGATCGACCTTCAGGGCACCAACCAGATCGCGGTGGTCGGTGCAAACAATAAGGTCAACATCCGCAACGTGACCGCCGGACCGACGATTGGCAGCGACTGGTTGATCGAATCCGGCCTGCAAGCGGGCGACAAAATCGTGGTCGAGGGGGTGCAAAAAGTTCGTGAAGGCATGGTCGTGAATCCGACCCCGTACAAGATGGATGCCCAGGAAGAGGCACCCATCGCCGCCGAGAGCGAGCAGCCTGATGCCGCCGCGACGACCCCGCTGCCCACCCCGGCCCCGGCGAACTGATGTCCCGATTTTTCATCAATCGTCCCATCGTCGCGATGGTGATCTCGATCATCCTCGTGATCGTCGGCGTCGTCAGCCTGCTCGGCCTGCCCATCGCGCAATTTCCCAACATTGTGCCGCCGCAGATCCAGGTCGGCACGACCTACGTCGGCGCGGACGCCCTCACGGTAGAGGCATCCGTGGCGACCCCCATCGAGGCTCAGGTCAACGGCGTTCAGGACATGGAATACATGTATTCCATCAACGCCAACAACGGGCAGATGAACCTGAACGTCATCTTCGGTGTCGGCACCGACAGCACGACGGACCAGATCCTGACCCAGATGCGGCAAAACCAGGCGACGTCGCAGCTCCCGACCGACGTGCGCAATTTTGGTGTCACCGTCGAACAGGCGACTTCGTCTCCGCTGATCGTTTTTTCGCTGTTTTCGCCCACCGATCGCTACGACGCGACGTTTCTTGCCAACTACGCCTACATCAATCTGACCAACGAACTCGCCCGCGTGAACGGGGTGGGGCAGGTTCAGGTTTTTGGTGCGGGCCAATACGCGATGCGATTCTGGGTAAGGCCTGACCAGCTCGCGAAGCTGAACATCACGGTCCAGGAAATTCTCAACGCCGTGAACGCGCAAAACACGGTGAATCCAGCGGGCCAGATCGGTGCGCCACCGGTTCCCGCCGGCCAGGAATTCACTTACTCCGTGATCGCGCAGGGCCGCCTCGTGACCGAGGAGGAATTCGGCAACATCATCGTTCGCGAAAATGCCGACGGCTCGATTGTCCGTCTGCGGGACGTCGCCCGGATCGAACTCGGAGCCCAGACGTACAACATCATGGGTCGTTTCAACGGCCGACCGGCCGCCGTCATTGCGCTCTACCAGCAGGCGGGATCAAACGCTATCGACGCCGTGAACCAGGCGGAGAAGATCATGGAGCAGCTGGCGAAACGTTTTCCCAGCGATCTCGAATACGACGTTGCGCTCGATACGACCCTCGCCGTCCGCGAGGGTATGAAGGAAATCGTCAAAACGCTGATCGAGGCCCTCATCCTCGTCATCATCGTGGTTTTCATCTTCCTTCAAGGCTGGCGCGCGACACTCATCCCGCTGCTTGCTGTGCCCGTCTCGCTGGTCGGCACGTTTGCGTTGTTTCCGCTCTTTGGATTCTCGATCAACACGCTGTCCCTCTTCGGTCTTGTGCTTGCCATCGGGCTGGTCGTCGATGATGCCATCGTTGTCGTCGAGGCGGTCGAACATCACATCGAAAAGGGGCTGGCGCCCAAGGATGCGGCGTTCAAGGCGATGGAGGAAGTTTCGGGTCCGGTCGTCGCCATCGCGCTGGTCCTCTCGGCGGTATTCATCCCGACCGTTTTCATCCCGGGCATCACCGGTCAGCTCTATCAACAGTTCGCGATCACGATTGCGGTCTCGGTCATCATTTCCGCGTTCAATGCGCTCACGCTGAGCCCGGCGCTCGCGGCCCTGTTGTTGCGGCCGAAAAAAGAAACGCGCGGCCCGCTCGGGGCCTTTTTCCGGTGGTTCAACAAATTTTTTGGCCGCGCCACGGACGGCTACGTGACGACTTGTGGGCACTTGATGCGGAAATCGGCGTTTTCGCTCATCTTCCTCGCCATCGTCGCCGCCGCCGGCTTTGTGCTGGCCGACCGCCTGCCGCCGGGATTCATCCCGGAGGAGGATCAGGGTTACATTTACGGCCTCGCGCAGCTGCCGAACGCGTCGTCGCTCGAACGTACGTCCGAGGTCGCCACGAAGCTGGAAAAAATTATCGAAAACACGCCTGGTGTGCAGTCGGTGACGACGGTCGTTGGCTTCAATCTGCTCAGCTCGGTGCAAATGACCTACAGCGCATTTTTCTTCATCACGCTGGAGGAATGGTCGAAACGCAAAACCCCGGAATTGGTGGCTCCTGGCATCCTGCGGAGACTCAACGGCGAATTTTCGCAGGTGCCCGAAGCGCTGGCGTTCGCATTTCCGCCGCCAGCGATTCCCGGCATCGGCACGGCGGGCGGCGTCACGTTCATCCTCGAGGATCGTTCGGGTGGCACGGTGGAATTCCTCGCGTCGAATACGGAAAAATTCATGGCAGCGGCGGCGAAACGTCCGGAATTTTCGCGCGTGACAACGACGTTTTTGCCGTCGGTGCCACAGCTTGGCGTCGAGGTGAACATCGAGAAGGTGCTCAAGCAGGACGTGCAGCTCGAATCGGTTTACCAGACGCTCCAGGCATTCCTCGGCGGAGCGTTCATCAATTATTTCAACCGCTTTGGCCTGCAGTGGCAGGTGTATCTCGCGGCGGACGGGGATTTCCGGAATACGATCCGGAATCTCGGCCTGTTTTACGTGCGCAACAATGCGGGACAGCCCGTACCACTTTCGGCGCTTGTGGACGTGACACACCGCAATGGTCCCGAGTTCACGATGCGCTACAATATGTTCCGCTGCGCGCAGATCAACGCGAGCACCGCGCCGGGCTACAGCTCCGGCCAGGGCATGGCGGCGTTGGAGCAGGTTTTTGCAGAAACGATGCCGCCGGAAATGGGCTTCGATTATTTCGGCATGTCGTTTCAGGAACAACAGGCCGCGCAGGGGGTCTCGCCCGTGCTGATCTTTTCGCTCTCGCTGCTTTTCGTGTTTCTCATCATGGCCGCGCAGTATGAAAGCTGGTCGCTTCCGTTCAGCGTGCTGCTCGGTACTCCCATCGCAATCTTCGGCGCGTATCTCGCGCTCACGCTACGCCGATTCCAGAACGCGTTTTACGAAAACGACGTTTACGCTCAGATCGGCCTGGTGATGCTGATCGGCCTCAGCGCCAAAAATGCCATCCTGATCGTGGAATTTGCCAAGATGGAATACGACAAGGGCGACAAAAGTGTGTTCGATGCCGCGCTCGCCGGGGCGCGGTTGCGGTTGCGTCCGATTCTGATGACGGCGTTTGCCTTCATCCTCGGCTGCGTTCCGCTCTGGATCGCAACCGGATCCGGCGCTGTTTCACGTCGGGTGCTCGGTACCACCGTGATTGGCGGGATGCTCGCCGCGACGTTGATCGCGATTTTCCTGATCCCGGTAGCCTTCTACGTGGTCGAGTCGCTTACGAAAAAGTTTGGCAGCGGTGCGGAAGCAAAATCTCCGCCGCCGACGGGCACTCCGCCACCCAATCCTGCGAGTCCCGCGCCGACCGTTTGACCGGCGCGGGCGCGGGCGCGTGGGATCAGTTGGTCGCGTCCTTGACGGAATCGGTGACGTTTTCGGCGGCTTCGTCGAGGTTTTCGCCGGCTTCTTCCATGGGGCCTTTCTTTTCGACACAGGCGGTCGAAGCGAGAGCGAAGGTGACAACGGCGAGAACTGGCAGGGTAAGGATGGGAAGTTTCATACGAATTATGATGGTTTTAGCAAAATTCGCGCGCGACCACCAAGGTGGACGTGTCGCACGCAAATTTTCATTTAGCGCGTGCGCCGGAGCTGGGATATGGGTGGCGCGATGAAGTTTGCCGTTCCGCTGTTTGCACTCGCCCTGGTCACGATTCCCGCGAGTGCGCAGGATCCCGTGCTGGACAATACCGGCACGGTAAAAAATCCCAAACCGACGTGGGAAACCCAGAAACAAGCGCGGACCTGGCAGCTGGGCATCCCGGCCCCGCGCGGCCTCATCACGGACCGTAACGGCCGCCCCTTTGCGCAGTCCCGGTTGAGCTACAACCTCGCGATCAGTTTCCCGACGCCGCTGGATTTCACCGACGCACAGGCCATTTCTTTTGCCCGGCAGCAGGTCACGCTCGCGCAGGGTTTGCTGGGACGGACGCTCACACTCAAGGACGAGGATGTGCTGGACCACTACAAGAACCGCGGCGTCCTTCCGTTTGACATCGTCGAAAATCTCAACCCCAACGAACTGGCGGTTGTTGCCGCGGGCGTCACTCCCGATTTGATTCTGCGGCAGGCGTACATGCGGTTTTATCCGGAGCGTTCGCTGGCCGGCCACATCGTCGGTTACACCGGCAAGGAGGCACCGCTCTCATTACGTCCCATCGAAAATGGCGACCTGATCTTCAGCGAAAGCCAGGGCCGGGAAGGATTGGAGCAGATTTTCGACTCCGAGTTGCGTGGTCAGCCGGGCATCCTTCACGTGACGTTCGACGCGGAGGGCCGCAAGACGTCTGAACGTATCGCCCAACCTCCGGTGCCGGGCTACAACGTCATCACGACACTCGACCGCAATCTTCAGGCGCTCTGCGAAAAGGTTCTTTCCGAAAACGCCAAGCGCGGGGCCATCGTCCTGATCGACCCGAACAACGGCGAGATCCTCGCGATGGCGTCGTGGCCGACGTTCGATCCGAACATTTTTGTCCCGTTTGTGAGCGGCTCGGAATACGAGCGCTTGGTCAACGACCCCGACGTGCCACTTTATCCGCGGGCATTTCGGTCGGCGTATCCGCCCGGCTCGACGTTCAAGACGTTCGTTGGCCTCGCCGCTCTCGACAGCGGCAAGATCGAACCAAAAACCAAACTCAACTGCCCGCCCGCCATTTCGGTCGGCAATTTTGTTTTCCACAATTGGAAGAAGGTCGGAGCGGGCTCGCTCAATTTCGTCGAGGCGATGACGCAATCGTGCAACACCTGGTTTTATCAGGTCGGCCTCAAGATCGGATCGAAACCCATCATCGACTGGTCGAACCGGCTGGGTCTCGGTCAGCGCACCGGCATTCCATTGCGGGCGGAGGAGCGCGGCAACATCCCGACCGACGACTACATGCTCCGCGTCCACAAACGCAAAATTCTCAATGGTGACGTCGCCAACATGAGCATCGGGCAGGGTGACATCCTGGTGACGCCGCTGCAGATGGCGCAGGCGATGGCGGTGATCGCGAGCGGTGGAAAGTTTCACCAAACACGACTCGTGCAGCAGATTCAGACGCTCGATAACAAGGTGATCGCCGCATACCCCGACCGGCTTCGCGACGAGCTGCCGATCACACCGGAGATCATGGAGCAATTGCGCAAATCGCTCGTGGAGGTCACCGAAGGCGGGCAGGGAACCGCGCGACGAGCCAAAGTGAAGGGCATTCAGGTTGCGGGCAAAACTGGCACGGCGCAATGGGGACCCAAAAACAACCAGAAGACGGCGGCGTGGTTTGCGGGATTTGCGCCCGCCGAAAATCCCCGGGTCGCGTTCGCGGCCGTGTACGAAGGAGATCCGAACGTGAAGGTGGGCGGAGGCTCGCACGCGGCTCCGCTCATTGGAAAAACGCTCAAGGAAATTTTTGATCCCCAGGGTGCCCCGGTCGAGGAAGTCGTCGAAGACGAGGCGGTCGAAGATCAGTCCGGTTAGAGCCTGTAATGCACTTTTCTGAAGATTGTTCTTGTACTAACTATCTGTTTGAGATGGAAAGGTTGGGATGGGAAAAGAGCGCAAGACCTATCCGACGAATTATCCGAGTGATGTCAGCGACGCGGAATGGGAATTCT
>JBGTDR010000100.1:0-14550 GCA_041748215.1 Chthoniobacterales bacterium | reverse complement strand
TCGTTCCTGCTTTCGCTCGCGGAAATGCGCAAACACGAAAGCGCCTTGCTCACGGAGCGCCGCAAGGCTAGCTCCCCGGGATGAGCTCTCCGATCATTCTCTGCCGTTTGCCCATCGACATCCGGCCCGATTCCTCGCGGGTGCTCGTGCGCCCCTTCCTGCCTGCCGATCCGCACCGCGTCGTAAAGATTCTGACCCGCGTGCTGTCCCTTTCCGACGCCGAGGCCGATGCGCTCCTGGCGCAGGTGTTTGCGGAATTTGGCGACCGTCACCTCGAGCTCCAGCAGATCCTCCTCGATCGCTTCGAACAGGTGCAGGGGTATTTGCCGATGGACAAGCCGCTTTCCGAGACCCGGCGCCTGCTCATCGGATCGTACTTCACGAACGAATATTCCTTCGAAAGCGCGGCACTTTTTAATCCGAGCATCGTCGAGCACCCGGATCAATCCGGCGTCGAGCCGGGCGCGCTCCGGTTCATTATGAGCCTGCGGGCGACCGGCGAGGGGCACCTCTCGTCCATCGCGTTTCGCTCCGGCATGATTTCCGCCAATGGCGATGTGTCGGTTGATACACCGTCGCGTTTTGTCACCGAGCCGAAGCCGATTCCGTCAGCGCACTACGAGAGCGACCTGTTTCAACGCAAGCTGGCCGAACTCGCGCTCGACACCCCGTTTACGCAGCAGGTTCTCGCTTCGCTCGGCCAGGAATTCACACTCGATCGCCTGCAGGCGACGATCTCGGAGCTCAGCCACTACCACACCGAGGCCCACGTCGTGGCGGAAGGCACCCGCATGGTCCTCCTCGCCAAGTCGAACTACACGACGGAGTTTTCACCGCGGCAAAGCATCTCTGAACGCACCATTTTTCCCTTCTCCCCCAGCCAGAGCAACGGGATGGAGGACGCGCGGTTCGTGCGATTTGTCGATGACCACGGCGATGCCAGTTACGTCGCCACGTACACGGCCTACGACGGACGCGTGATCCTCCCGCAGATCCTGGAAACCAAAAACTTCCTGCGGTTTCGCGTCAGCACGCTCAATGGCCCGGCCGTGCAGAACAAAGGCATGGCGCTCTTCCCGCGCAAGATTCGTGGCCACTACTGCATGCTCTCGCGGCAGGACAACGAAAACATCCACCTGATGTATTCCGACCATTCGCACTTTTGGTATGAATCCCAGGTCATCATGCGGCCCGACGAGCCGTGGGAATTTGTCCAGCTCGGCAATTGCGGATCTCCCATCGAAACGCCCGCGGGCTGGCTCGTGCTCACGCACGGCGTCGGTCCCATGCGCAAATATTGCATCAGCGCCATCCTGCTCGACCTCGATGATCCGACGAAAATCATCGGGCGTTTGCGTGATCCGTTGATCCGGCCTGAGCCTGGCGAACGCGAAGGTTACGTGCCCAACGTTGTTTACACCTGTGGGGCCATCGTCCACGGCGGCCATCTCATCATTCCTTACGCGATCTCGGATTCCGTCACGACGTTCGCGACCACTGAGCTCGACGCCCTGCTCGACGCCCTGCTCACGTGAGGCAACGAACGCGCTCATCGGACCGTGCGGCGACTTGGGTCTCGCATCTCGCGAGTTCCCTGATCGCGCTCGCCCTTTCCGCCATGGCAGCGGGTGCGGCCGAAGATTTCGCGACGGCATTTTCTTCAACCATCGAAAATTCCGCGCGACCCCCGGGCCCTGCTCCGGAGGGAATGGTCTGGGTTCCGGGCGGGGAATTTTCGATGGGCGCGGACGGACTCGTGGAAAGTGTCCTGATGGGCTCACCGGACGCGGTCGCCGATACGCAGCCGATTCATCGCGTGGCGGTGGACGGATTCTGGATGGACGCGACGGAAGTGACCAATGCGCAATTCGCCGAATTCGTCGAAGCCACGGGCTACCGCACGCTGGCGGAGATTGCACCGACGGCGGAACAATTTCCCACGGCTCCGCCGGAAAATCTCGTGGCGGGATCGATCGTTTTTTCACCTCCACCCAAACCGGTGCCGCTCGATGATTTTTTCCAGTGGTGGCGTTACGTGCCGGGTGCCAACTGGCGGCATCCCGAGGGGCCGTCGAGTGACCTCGACGGACGCGAAAATTTTCCGGTGGTTCACGTCGCATACGCTGACGCCGTCGCCTACGCCGACTGGGCTGGAAAACGCCTGCCGACCGAGGCGGAATGGGAATTCGCGCAGCGTGGCGGGCTCGCCGGAAAACTTTATCCCTGGGGCGACGAACTCCAACCCGACGGGCGTTACCGGACAAATTTTTTCCAGGGGGAATTCCCGGTCAATGACATCGGGGCCGACGGATTCAAGGGGTGCGCTCCGGTGATGTCGTATCCACCGAATGCCTACGGTCTCCATGACATGGCGGGCAACGTCTGGGAATGGTGCAGCGACTGGTATCGACCGGACACCTACTCATTGCGCGCGGCAACCGAAGCCGTAGTACTGAAAAATCCCGCCGGACCTGCGGACTCGCTCGATCCCGCGGAGCCCGGCATCCCGAAACGTGTGCAGCGCGGCGGCTCGTTTCTCTGCGCCGAGTCCTACTGCAGTCGCTACATGGCGGGCACGCGCGGCAAAGGCGAACCCGACACTAGCACAAACCACCTCGGGTTTCGCTGCGTGAAAAATCCCTGATCCGGCATGATGCTGAAAAGACTGATCAAGATTACCCTCATTCTCGTTCTCTCATTCTTCACGCTTTCAGGAATGATCGGCTGGGCGATGGCGGCCATTTCCTTATTCCCGCTCTATTGGACCCACGGGTACACCAAACAATGGCCTCCCCCCAGTCCGTTCTCCCCCAGAGATGGCGTAGTTATAGAAAAAGTGATCCTCGAAAAATCTGACCCCGATAACTTCCACGGGGATGGCTCAACGGTTAAACTTTACCAGGTCGTCACAGAAGAAAAAGTCGAGGCGATTTTATCGAATGATCGAATACGTGATGGCTACATCTGGCTTTCGCAGCCATTTGATGAGAAGACGACGAGTGCTTTGCGTTTCTTGTCTCGCTGGACCTCTGGAACGGAAGCGACTACATATATAAACCAGCTTATCGCCAGTGACGATCTCCGCGTGAGCTACGTTTATCTGGAGCCTGGAACCGACGCTTCTTTGTGGCTCTTCTCACCAAAGCTTGGATTATTAGCGTATATCAGAGTAAATACGTAAGTCAGAGCCGAACAATGCGCTCTGGATAACCGCCATCCACGACGCGCTTGTTGCTACAATCCGGTCACCTTCCGGCCGACTACAATCTCGATTACAGATTCGACTGGCGCGTCGGCGGCTGGTCCCCACCTACCCGACGAGTTCGGCGTAGTCGTCAGAGGTCATGCGCTCGAGGGCGGCTTCGGCATCGACCGCGCCTTCGAGCAGTGCGCGTTTTTTCTGCTGCATGCGCAAAACCCGTTCTTCGATCGTGTCGCGGGCGATGAGTTTGATCACGGTCACAACTTCGGTCTGGCCGATGCGGTGAGCCCGGTCGGTTGCCTGCGCTTCGACGGCCGGATTCCACCATGGGTCGAAATGAATCACGGTGTCCGCGGCGGTGAGATTGAGCCCGACGCCACCCGCTTTCAGGCTGATCAGGAAAACGGGAATCGTGTCATCCGTCTGGAAACGCGTCACCACCTCTTCGCGATCCTTGGTTGACCCATCGAGACGGCAAAACGGAATTTCGTTTTCCTCGAGCGCCGGCCCGATCAAATCGAGCATCGACGTGAACTGGCTGAAAACCAGCACGCGATGCCCGCCGTCGATCGCCTCGCCGAGCAACTCGAGCAGCGCGGTCAATTTTGCAGACGCGTCGTCTTCCGACATCGCGCCTCCGAAGAGCCGCAGATCGCAGCACGCCTGTCGCAACCGCAGCAACGCGGTCAGCACACGCATGCGCGCCGCACCGCCGGAGGTGTCGTCGAGGGCGTCGATCTGCGAACGCGCCGTGTGCTGAAGCTGCGTGTAAGCCGCCTTTTGTTTGCCGGTCAGCTCGACCTCGATCACCTGCTCGATCTTGTCTGGAAGTTCCGCGAGAATTTCCTTCTTCCGCCGGCGGAGCAAATACGGTGCGAGGCGGCGCTGGAGCCGCTGCCAGAGCGGGCCACGCTCGCCTTCCAGCAATGGTGTTTCGTACCGTTCGCGAAATTCTTTCCGATCACCGAGGTAACCCGGCAGCAAAAACTCGAATAACGACCAAAGATCGCGCACGGAATTTTCCACCGGCGTTCCCGTGAGGATGAACCGGCTTTCCGCGGCCAGCGCGCACGCGGCTTTGGCATTTTGACTGTCGGGATTTTTGATGTGCTGGGCTTCATCGAGGATCACGGCCGCGAATTTCGCTCCGCGGTATCGATCGATATCGCGCCGCAGCAGGGCATAGCTGGTGACCACGAGTCGGTGGACGGCAATCTCGCGAAACCGCTGCTCGCGCCCCGGTCCGTCGAGTGTGAGCACCGGCAGGTCCGGCAAAAAATTTTCCGCCTCTCGTTTCCAATTCCAGACGAGTGACGACGGGCACACGACCAGGACGGGGCCGGCGAGCACTTCGATCATGGCGAGCGCCTGCACGGTTTTTCCGAGGCCCATTTCGTCCGCGAGCAGCCCACCGGTGCCGCGGCGGGCGCGGCCGAGCAGCCAGAGCGCTCCTTCGATTTGATAAGGCCGAAGCCGCGCGCGCAAGGAACCGAGGTCGCTTTCCGACGGACCGGGTTTTGCGACAGCTTCCGTCTTTTTCCAAGCCGCGACGCTGGCTTCGAGGTAACCGCGTTGCGCCGGTGCCACGCGGTAGCCGCCGCGTTCCTGCTGCGGATTGCAATCGCGCAGGACCTCTTCGAGATCCGCGGCGAGCGATCCGTCGGGCACCGCAATTTTGCCGCTTTTTAGTTTCAGATGACCCTGACCGGACTGAAACAACCGCTGGAGATCAGCGTGGGAAAGCACGGCCTCCTGACCCGCCGTGTGGTGAATGTGCACGTCGAGCCAGCCATCTCCCGCTTCGCGGATGGCGAACTGCGGTTCGATCCGGACAAAATCGCGCGTCACGTTTTGAAACCGTTCCCCCTCGCGCACCTGCCAGGTTTCTTTGAGCCGCGGCAGCGCCGTTGCGAAAAACCGGATCGTCGCTTCTTCGCCCTTGATCACGGCTTTCCCGTTTTCCTCCCGAAATCCAACTTCCAGCAATCGGGCGAGCGCGAGCGCCTCGCGCTCCGGATTCGTCACGCCCGGCTGATGATATTTGAACGTGATCCCGGCCTCGAGGTGACGCAGCGAACCTTCGACGGTGAGTTCGACAATGGGAATTTCGTTGGTCGTGGCCCGCGTCTCACGGGAGGCCTCGCGTGTCGGAGCCGATTCGCGCGGTGCGGGCGCAGGTTTTAATATGGCCAATCCGATCGCGACCGAGTGGCCACAGATGATGCCGCGCACCCGCGAGTCGCGACACGGGCAGAGGTTTTCGATGTCGATGGCGTTGCGCAAACTGAGTCCGCAAAGGAACTGTTTGTCTCCTTCCCGCAGGCGTCCTTTGAGCAGTGGCGGCTCGTAGGCCGCTTCGATCACGCGACCCGACTCGTGAATCGCGCGCGCCTGCTTCATCACCGGCCAGCCACCCAGCGAGATCAGAAGTTTTTCGGTCAATTCCATGAACCAAGTACCCAATCACGATCCCGGGGGGACACGCAGCACGAAATCAAACCGTTCCACATGATCGAGGCTGAATCTTGCGACTCCTCGCGCGGCGCGATCGGCCCTAGAACGGGGCATGGATTCTCCTCCCCGATACTGCCAGTTCGGCAAACGTTTCCTCGACGGATTCTCGTGGATCGCACCCGTGACGAACAACCGTCTCGGCGACGCACTTAACATCGAATTTGTGCACGAGCAGCTTTTCCTCATCGAGGGCGACAAGGTCCTGCGCAACATTGGTTACAGTGAAAAGGGAGCGCGTTTCAGCGAGGACGATTTCGGTAAATCGATCCAAACGCTCGATGATCTCGCGAAGAATGGCTATTGGCTCATTGGGCGCCCGTACCATCCCGAAGCCGCCGAGGAGGCTCTCGCCGGGATGGAGGACGGGCATTATTATTCGTTTTTCAGCAACCAGTGCCAGGATTGGGCGGACCGCCTGAAACGCCGAATCGAGGCCGTGGAAAAAAGCCGCGGACTGCCCGCGCTCGCGCTGCCCTCTGGGGAGACCACGCGCGATCGATTTTGGAAGGAACAACCGCCGACCGCTCCCGCCTCGGCGCTCCTTGGTTTGCTCGCCATTGTCCTTGGCGTTGGATCGATGCTGGCTCCCGCGGTCGCCGCGCAGCGATCCGTTTGGGTGCTGGCTGCGTTCCTCGCCATCACAGGCATCGCGGACATTGCTTACGCGTTCCACGGACACGCCTGGAGGCAGATCCTTCCGACCATTCTGTTTGCGATGCTCAATCTCGCGGCCGGGGTGTCCCTGTTTCTCGACACCCAGCTTGCCGCGCAATGGGCGGGCGGTTTGTTTGCCGTCGCGTTTGCGATCAACG
Organism: Chthoniobacterales bacterium; assembly: GCA_041748215.1. Lineage (GTDB taxonomy): Bacteria > Verrucomicrobiota > Verrucomicrobiia > Chthoniobacterales > JAATET01 > JBGTDR01. The sequence goes on along the minus strand of JBGTDR010000100.1, from coordinate 8,022 downwards.
GCATTGCAAGGGTCGTCGTCGCTTTGCGCAGCCGACCAATCGTGCAGTGGCTGGGCACGCTCGCCTCCGGTCTCGGAATGCTGATCGGAGCCTCGCTGCTGCTGACCAGAACCGTCGGCGACCGCGATGTGCTTTTCGGTGTGATCATCGGACTCAACCTGATGCTCGGCGGTTTCTCGACGCTGTGGCTGCGTTGGAGTGCCGCTCGCAATGAAGGCGGGGCCGCTTGAAAGCCAGAATATTTCGTTGACACTAAATTTCATAGTACTATATTTCGTCAAAGAACATCCCCCGTTCGATGACCGAAACCAGCACCCTCTCCCCGACCTCGCTACCGCCGTATGACTTCGGCGTATTGCGCGAGTTGCGTCAGCGGCGGGAGCTGACGATCGACGAAGTTTCGCGGCGGTCGGGAGTGTCCACGGCCGTGATTTCCAAGCTCGAGCGCAATCGCTGCACGGCGGAGTTGGAAACTCTTTACCGGCTGGCGCGGGTTTTTGGACTGACCGCAACGGATTTGCTGGGATTGGCGGAGTCGAGCAGTTCGCACCACGCGAAGGCGGAGACTTACACGTCCGGCGACTTTCATTTCGAGCGGGTCGATTTTGCGAACGCGCGGTGTTTTCACGCCCGGGCCGAAGCGGGCAGCAAGCTCAGCCGGCCGGACGTGCACCACAACGACAACGAAATTTGCTGGGTGCTCAGCGGCCGGATCCGGGTCGAGCTACCCCGCGAAACCCACCTGCTCGGCGCGGGTGAGGCGGTGCAATTCGACGCCGTCCAGGAGCATCTCTACGAGGTGCTTGAGCCGAGCGAATTTGTTCTCCTCCACCTCCGCAAAGACAAACGTTTTTAGACTCCCATGATCACCCTGCGCACCGACCTCACCCCCGCCTCACTGACCGGCAAACTCGCCCATTTTTGGGATCTTTCCGGCCGTAAAATTCTGGCCATCGACCGCGACTATGATCGCTCGCAAGGCACTCCGGTTTACACCGTGGCGGGAAAATATTCGACGCGTGGCTGGACCGAGTGGACCGAGGGATTTGTCTACGGATCGGCGGCGCTGCAATTCGACGCGACCGACGACGCGGAATTTCTCGAGCTGGCCCGCAGCCGCACGGTGGAACGCATGGCGTCGCACGTGAGCCACGTCGGCGTGCATGATCATGGCTTCAACAATCTCTCGACCTACGGCAACCTGCTGCGCCTCCAGAGCGAAGGCCGGATCGCCGCGGACGCATGGGAGACGGAATTTTACCGGCTCGCGATCAAGGTTTCGGCCGCGGTGCAGGCCGCGCGATGGTCCACCATCCCGGGTGGAGGTTACATCTATTCGTTCAACGGACCGCATTCCCTATTTGTCGACACCGTGCGTTCGTGCCGCGTGTTGATGGCGGGTCATGTGCTCGGGCACGTGTTGATGGGCGAAGGCGACAAACCCGTGTCGCTGCTCGGCCGGGCTGTCGAACACCTGGCCGCCACGGCGCGTTTCAATATTTTCTACGGCGAGGGCCGCGATCATTACGACCTGCGGGGCCGCACCGCGCACGAGGCCGTTTTTAATCGCAACGACGGCGCGTTTCGCTGCCCGAACAGCCAGCAGGGATTTTCGGGATTCACGACGTGGACCCGCGGTCTCTCGTGGGCCATGGTCGGCTACGCCGAGGAGCTGGAATTTCTCGCCACGCTCACCGACGCCGAACTCGAACCGTTCGGCGGGCGGGCAACCATTGAATCGGTCTGGCGCAAAGCCGCGCAGGCGACCTGCGATTTTTACATCGAACACACGCCGACCTGCGGCATTCCCTACTGGGACACCGGCGCGCCGCTCCTGCACAAGCTCGACGGCTACCTCGACCGCCCGGCCGACCCTTACAACGACTGGGAGCCCGTGGACAGTTCTGCGGCCGCCATCGGCGCTCAGGGCCTGCTCCGACTCGGCAGCTACCTCACGGCCGCGGGCGACTCCGCCGCGGGCAGTCGCTACACGCAAGCGGGGCTGACGGTGGCGAACACGCTTTTCGATTCACCGTATCTCTCCGAGTCCGACACGCATCAGGGACTCATTTTGCACAGCATTTACCACCGGCCAAATGGCTGGGACTTCATTCCCGACGGCAGCCGTATCCCGAACGGCGAGTCGAGCATTTGGGGCGATTACCACGCCCGCGAACTCGCCATCACTCTTCACCGAATCATCAAAAACCAACCGGCGCACACGTTCTTCGCCGGACTTCGCTGAACCCAAAATCATGATCATTTCCGACCTCGCTCAAATCGAAGGCCGCCGGTACCCGGCACGCCGCCGCACCCAAAATCTCGTCGGTGGCGTCGCCCCGATCCAGGCCACTAATTTTGCCATGGGGAACGTCACGCTCGACCCAAATGGCGGTCAGGTCCCGTGGCACAACCAGGAGCAGGAAGAGATTTATTTTGTCGTCGAAGGCACGGGCGAAATGTGTCTCGGCGAAGAACGCCAGATCGTCACCAGCGGCCAGGCGGTTTACATCCCGAGCGGAGTTTTCCACCAGCTCACCAACGTCGGTGAGACCCCGCTGCGCATGATTTATTGCTACGGCCCGGCCGGCGACGTCGCCCATTGGCGGCAGGAACTTGACGGCACGCTGCCGAAAGCCGGCATCGACGTGCCCGCCCTGCCCGACGGAGCCCAACCGCAATGCACCGCGAAACCCGAATAATTTCTCCCAATCGAACCACGCAAACACTTATGAAAACTCACAAAATCGGCATCATCATGAACGGCGTCACCGGACGCATGGGCACCAATCAGCACCTGATCCGGTCGATTGATGCCATCATCAAACAAGGCGGAGTGCGCGTGAGCGCGGAAGAGGTCATCATGCCCGATCCGATTCTCGTCGGCCGCAGCGAAAGCAAACTGCGCGAACTCTGCGCAAAAACGAGCGTGGAGAAGTGGACGACGAACGTGGACGAAGCGCTCGCGAGCCCGGACTACAGTGTCTATTTCGACAGCCAGACAACCGGTCGCCGGGCCGAAGGTGTGCGCAAGGCGGTTGCCGCCGGCAAACACATCTACTGCGAAAAACCCATCGCCGTGGACAGCGCCACCGCGCTCGAGCTTTTCAAAATCTGCCAGGAAGCTGGCGTCAAAAATGGCGTTGTGCAGGACAAACTCTGGCTCGCCAGCTTCGTGAAACTCCGCCGCTTGATCGACACCGGATTTTTCGGCCGCATCCTCTCGGTGCGCGGGGAATTTGGCTATTGGGTTTTCGAAGGACACACGGTTGCCCCGCAGCGCCCGAGCTGGAATTACCGCAAAGAAGACGACGGCGGCATCATCGTGGACATGCTTTGTCACTGGCAGTACGTGCTGGAAAATCTCTTCGGCGAGCCGCAGGCGTTAAGCTGCCTCGGCGCGACTCACATCGCCGAACGCATTGATGAAAACGGCAAACCGTACGTGTGCACCGCCGACGACTCGGCTTACGCAACCTTCGAACTCGCGGGTGGCGTGATCGCGCATTTCAATTCGTCGTGGACGACCCGCGTGCGCCGTGACGACCTGCTCACAGTGCTCGTCGATGGCGAAAAGGGTTCGGCGGTCTGCGGTCTGCGCGACGTCTGGATTCAGCACTACGGCAACACCCCGCGCCCGACGTGGAACCCTGACATCCCGCAGCCGATCAACTTTTACGAAGGCTGGGCGAAAGTGCCGGACCAGGAAAATTACGACAACGCGTTCAAGGTCCAATGGGAACTTTTCCTCCGCCACGTTGCGCTCGACGAACCATTCCCGTGGGATTTGCTCCGCGGCGCGAAGGGTGTGCAACTCGCCGAACTCGGCCTCGAAAGCTGGAAACAGCGCCGCTGGCTCGACGTCCCGAAACTCGACGCCTGATTTGCGATGAAACCCGTCGCCCTCGTAACCGGTGGCAGCCGCGGCATCGGCTTCGGCTGCGCCCAGCACCTCGCCAACGCCGGATTTGACCTCGCCATCAATGGCGTTCGCGACGCGGCCAGCGTGGCCGAACCACTCGACGCCCTGCGCGCTCTTGGCGCGGAGGTCGCGTATTGCCAGGGCGACATCGGCAGTGGTGCGAGCCGAGCCGCCATTCTCGACGGTGTGCGTTCCGCATTTGGCCGGTTGAACGTTCTCGTCAACAATGCCGGAGTCGCGCCGAAAGAACGTCGCGACCTGCTCGAGGCGACCGAAGAATCCTTCGATTACGTCGTCGGGACCAACCTGCGCGGCGCTTATTTCCTTACTCAGGCCGCCGCGCGCTGGCTGGTCGAACAACACCAGGCCGGTCCGGACTTCCGCGGCGCAATCATCAACGTCAGCTCGATCTCGGCCACGGTCGCGTCGATCAACCGCGGTGAATATTGCATCGCAAAAGCCGGCCTGAGCATGGCGACCCAGCTTTTCGCCGCGCGCCTCGGCGAATACGGCATCCCGGTTTACGAAGTGCGCCCGGGCGTGATTCGCACCGACATGACGTCCGGTGTGACCGAAAAATACGACCGCCTGATCGCCGACGGTCTGTGCGTGTCGCCGCGTTGGGGCACGCCTGACGATGTCGGCCGCGCCGTCAGCGCGCTGGCCCGGGGCGATTTCCCGTATTCCACCGGCCAGGTCATCATGGTAGATGGCGGGCTCACCATTCCCCGCCTGTAATTCTTTCCATGGAAATCATCGACCAAATCGGCGCCTGCCGCCTCGTCCCCGTCATCGCACTCCAGTCCGCCGACCACGCCGGCCCGCTCGCCGATTCGTTGCTTGCCGGCGGCCTGCCTTGCGCCGAAGTCACGTTTCGCACCCCGGCAGCCGCCGAATCGATCCGCATCATGGCGGAAAAGGCCGGCCTGCTCGTCGGCGCTGGCACGGTCCTGAAGATCGATCAGGTGAAACAAGCCGTCGACAATGGTGCGAAGTTCATCGTTTCCCCGGGCTTTAATCCCAAGGTCGTCGCATACTGCGTGGAAAATGGCATACCGATCACGCCCGGCATCAGCAACCCGACGGACATCGAGATGGCCCTCGAATTCGACCTTGGCGTCGTGAAGTTTTTCCCCGCCGAAGCCTTCGGTGGCATCAAGACGCTCAAAGCGATCAGTGCGCCGTACGGCAGTCTGCGATTTATTCCGACCGGCGGCATCACCGAAGCCAACCTCGCGCCCTACCTCGCATTCCCGAAAGTCCTCGCCTGCGGTGGCAGCTGGATGGTCGATCCCAGCCTCGTCAGTGCCGGAAAATTTGACGAGATCACCGGCCTCGTGACCGCCGCCGTCGCCCTCGCCAAATCGGCATAACCCCGCCTGATTTCCTCAAAGTTTCAAACGTCAAAACCCACCCCATGATCACACTGCGCCCCGCTGACACCTGTGCCTACGACCTCATTTCCCTTGGTGAAGTGATGCTCCGCCTCGACCCGGGCGAAGGCCGCATCCACACCGCCCGTTCGTTCACGGCGTGGGAAGGTGGCGGCGAATACAACGTCGCCCGCGGGCTTCGCCGGTGTTTCGGGCTCAAGACGGCGGTCGTCACGGCGTTCGCCGACAATCCGATCGGCCGCCTCGTCGAGGATTTCATTTTGCAGGGCGGCGTGGACACCCGGTTCATCAAATGGGTCGATTACGACGGAGTCGGTCGGACCGTGCGCAACGGGCTCAATTTTACCGAACGCGGATTCGGAATTCGTGGGGCCGTCGGTGCGCCGGATCGCGGCAATACCGCCGCCAGCCAGTTCCGGGCAGGTGACGTCGATTGGGACGAAATTTTCGGAAAACACGGCGCGCGCTGGTTCCACACCGGCGGCATCTTCGCGGCGCTATCGGACACGACTCCCGGGTTTGTGATCGAGGCCGTCCGCGCCGCGAAAAAGCACGGCACCATCGTGTCTTACGACCTCAATTACCGCCCGTCGCTCTGGAAATCCATCGGCGGCCACGCCAAGTGCCAGGAGGTCAACCGCGAGATCGCGCAATACGTCGATGTGATGATCGGCAACGAAGAAGACTTCACCGCCTGCCTCGGCTTCGAGGTCGAAGGCGTGGACGAAAACATCTCCACGATCGAAATCGACAAGTTCAAAACCATGATCGCTCAGGCCGTGGCGCACTTCCCGAATTTCCAGGCGACCGCGACCACGCTGCGCGCCGTGCGCACGGCGACCGTCAACGACTGGGGTGCAATCGTCTGGCACGACGGGCAATTCCACGAATCCCGCCCGTATCCCGAACTCGAGATCATGGACCGCGTCGGCGGTGGCGACAGTTTTGCCAGCGGCCTCATCTACGGGTTCCTGACCAGCGGTGACGCCCAAACCGCAGTCGAATACGGCGCCGCCCACGGTGCGCTTGCCATGACAACTCCCGGCGACACCTCGATGGCCAGCCGCAAGGAAGTCGAAAAGGTCATGAAAGGCGGCGGCGCTCGCGTCGTCCGCTAACGCGATCCGATTCCCCTCGAGCGGGAACCCATCGGAGAAATTCCCCAAAACGAGACACCCAGCGACCCAGCGGACGGTCGCCGTGAAGTCCCTTCCATATTCCCACCCAAAACCCTCCCGGCTCCCGCCAAACACCGCCCCTCCTGTATTGGCGCTCCATGACCGTCGGTCGACATCGGTCGGCGTCGCGGCGTCGATCCGTTCGGAGGAAGTTTGCGGCGGTCCCAGACCGCCGCTACAGCAGTGAGGATGGCGGAGCGCGTCAGGCAGCTGCAACGGGTTTTCCACGGCGGTGCGTGCGGATTTGGTGCTGGTTTCTGAAGAATGGCCCTACTGGGGCGAGCCATTTCCGACGGAGATGCGGAACGAACCGAGTTGAGCGTTTTGCAACCTGTAGCGGCGGTCTGTGACCGCCGCCTTCCCAATTCCTCACTATCAACCCGCGCCCCGACCGAACCCTCAACCCGCCGAAACCAACGGACGCAAAAGTCGTCACCGGCCTGTGACCGCTGCCACCAGCCTTCACAGATCCTTACATACCTGCACGACTGGCTGGCCGCTAAGTCTTAAGATTTAAGCTGCGCCCCTTGGGTCAGGTTGGAGGGCTGGAAATCTGATCGTCGCAATGGATGGAGGCCTCTGAATGACATGCCACCCCCGCAGAGGAGTGTGATTCCAGCACCGGCTCCGACTAGTCGTCAGCCCCCAGCCACCGTCGCTGGTAAACGCGCATGATCGGGGTTGCGGTCACTCCGTGGAGGAGAATCGAGACTGCCACCACCAGAAGCGTTACCGCAACCAGTGGGCGGGCCCATTCGTCCGCCACGCCATGGTTAACTGCGTACATGAGGTAATAAATCGAACCGATGCCGCGAATGCCCAGCCAGGCGAGGATGGATCGTTGCGGGGCGCGGAGGGCGGTACCGACGAGCCCGGCGAAGACCGCCACCGGTCGGATCACAAAGATCAGCAGCAGCACAAAAAGCAACGTTCCTGGAGGCAACGCCTCGAACGAAAGCATCAGGCCGACGGTGAGCACGAGCGCGACCTCGATGAGGCGGTCCATCTGTTCGTTGAAGGCCAGCACGGTTTCCGTGAGGTGCGCGGGAGCGGTGCGCGGGTGAATTTCGGGGTCTCCCTCCGCGTCCTGCCGGGTGGTTTCAAGCACCGCTTCGGGCTTGGTGTGATCGCCGCTGTGCCGACGTTCGATCGCACGCAGCGCGAGGCCAGCGGCAAAGACCGCCAGGAACCCGTAGGCGTGCGCGAGGATCGCCGCGCCGTAGGTAAAGCCAATCAATCCCAGCGCGAGAAACTCCTCGTAACCGAGGCTGGAGCGATGTTTGCGGCGGAGCCGAAGCACGAGCCACCCGACGGCCCAGCCGCCAAGCGTCCCGATCGTCAATCCCGCGGCGATGGCCCAGATACCGTCCACCACCGCCCACCGCCAGCCCCAGGGGCCGAGTTCGTGGAGGCCAAGCAAGCCCAGCCCCAGCATGACGAACGGGAAGGCCGTTCCGTCGTTGAAGCCCGCTTCGCCAGTGAGCGAAAATCGCACCGGCTCGCGCTCGCCGGCCCGCTGCACCTGCAC